>NZ_MQWD01000001.1:1311153-1611153 GCF_002283365.1 Rubrivirga marina
GCGGGGCTGGCGGCACCGCGATCGTCGCGGTCAGGTCGAGCTCGATCTCTTCGATCACCTCCTCCTCGATCGCCACGTCGTCGGGGACCTCTTGCGGCGGCGGGAGCGCGGCCGGAGGGGGCGGCGGGGGAAGCGTCTGCTGCGTCTGCTCGATGTCTTGGAGCTCGATGACCTCCTGGACCTCGTCGATGACGGCGACGTCCTGGCCGTCGGGGAGGGGCACCGTGAAGGCGCCGATCGTGACGCCGAGGGCGAGGATCGCGCCGAGTTCGCGGTGGATCGGGAGCCGGCGTCGGAGGTCGGCGTGAGGGGCCTTGTGGATCGCCATGGCAGGAGGGGCGGGCGGAACGGTCATTCGCAACGTCGGCCGTCGCGAGCCCCCGGTTTGCCGGGTGGGCTGCGTACGGCGGCCCGGGCGTCCCCGACACGCCGTGTAGGGCGATCGCCTACCCGGAAGCCCTTCCGCCCTGCACACGACGCGGCCCCGGACGCGCCCACCGACGCGCCCGGGGCCGTCCGCCCCGCCGGGGCCATCCACTCAGGCCTCCGGCGTGTCGGGGGAGTCGCGGAGGGCGGCCTGCGCCGCCGCCAGCCGGGCGACGGGCACCCGGAACGGCGAGCAGCTCACGTAGTCGAGGCCGGCCTCGTGGAAGAAGGCGACCGACTCGGGGTCGCCGCCGTGCTCGCCGCAGACGCCGAGGTGGAGCGCCGGGTTGGCGTTGCGTCCGAGCGCCGCGGCGTTCCGCACGAGCAGGCCCACGCCCTCCTGGTCGATCGTCTGGAACGGGTCGTCCGGGAGGATCTTCGCGTCGAGGTACTGCGGGAGGAAGCCCGTGCCCGCGTCGTCGCGGCTGTAGCCGAACGTCATCTGCGTGAGGTCGTTCGTGCCGAACGAGAAGAACGCGGCCTCCTCCGCGATGGCGTCGGCGAGGAGCGCCGCGCGCGGGACCTCGATCATCGTCCCGACGAGGTACGGGACCGTCCGACCGCGCTCGGCGAAGACCGCCGCGGCGACCTCGTCGACGACGGCCCGCTGGTGCCGGAACTCGGCGACCGTCCCGACCAGCGGGACCATCACCTCGGGCCGGACGTCGGCGCCAGCCTCGGCCGCCTCGACAGCCGCCTCGAACAGGGCGCGCGCCTGGGTCTCCGTGATCTCGGGGTGCGTCACGCCGAGCCGGCAACCCCGGTGGCCGAGCATCGGGTTCTGCTCGCGGAGCGCGGCGACCCGTCGGCGGACCGTGCCCACAGACACGCCGAGGCGGTCGGCCAGGGCCTCCACGCCCGCGTCGTCGTGCGGCAGGAACTCGTGGAGCGGCGGGTCCAGGAGGCGGACCGTCACGGGCAGCCCGTCCATGGCCTCGAAAAGCGCACGGAAGTCGCCGCGCTGGAGCGGGAGGAGGGCGTCGAGGGCCGCCCGCCGGTCGTGCTCGGTCTCGGCGAGGATCATCTCGCGGACCGCCTCGATCCGGCCGTCCTCGAAGAACATGTGCTCGGTCCGGCACAGCCCGATCCCCTCGGCCCCGAAGGCGCGCGCTTGCTCGGCGTCGGCCGGCTGGTCGGCGTTGGCGCGGACGCCCAACCGGCGGAACTCGTCGGCCCAGGCGAGGACTTCGGTCACGTCGTCGGAGAGGCCCGGGGGCACGAGCTCCGCCCGGCCGAGGAGGACCTCGCCGGTCGTCCCGTCGAGCGACAGCCAGTCGCCCTCGCGGACCGTGACCGTCCCGGTCGTGACGTGCCTCCGCTCCTCGTTGACCACGATCCCGTCGCACCCCGCGACGCACGGCTTGCCCCAGCCGCGGGCCACGACGGCCGCGTGGCTCGTCATGCCGCCGCGCGACGTGAGGATGCCCTCGGCCGCGTGCATCCCGCCGACGTCCTCGGGACTCGTCTCGACGCGCACGAGGATCACGGCGTCGCCCGCGGCCTTGGCCGCCTCGGCCGCCTCGGCGGAGAACACGGCCTTCCCGACGGCCGCGCCGGGCGAGGCCGGCAGGCCCTTCGCGATCGGCGTCGCGCCGTGGTCGCCGTCGGTGGCGAAGCGCGGGTGGAGCAGCTGGTCCACGTGGCCCGGCTCGACGAGGTCGCGCACGGCCCGGTCCTTCGTCACGACCCCCTCGCGGACGAGGTCGGTCGCGATCTTGACGGCCGCCGCGCCGGTCCGCTTGCCGTTGCGGGTCTGGAGGAGGTACAGCGTGCCCTCCTCGACGGTGAACTCGATGTCCTGCATGTCGCCGTAGTGGCGCTCCAGGCGCGTCACGGCCGCCTCGAGGTCGACGTAGACCTCGGGCATGGCGTCGCGGAGGGCCGAGAGCGGCTGCGGCGTGCGGATGCCGGCCACGACGTCCTCGCCCTGGGCGTTGGCGAGGTACTCGCCGAAGAGGCCCGGCGCGCCGGTCGACGGGTGGCGCGAGAACAGGACGCCCGTCCCGCTCCCCTCGCCGTGGTTGCCGAACACCATGGCCTGCACGTTGACCGCCGTCCCGACGAGCCCGCGGATGTGGTTGATCCGGCGGTACGTGATGGCCCGATCGCTCCGCCACGACCCGAACACGGCGTCGATGGCGAAGCGGAGCTGCTCGCGCGGGTCCTCAGGCGGCATGTGGCCGGTGTGGCGGCGGTAGACCGCCTTGTAGCGGTCGACGAGGTCGCGGAGGGCGACGACGTCAAGGTCGGTGTCGTCGGTCACGCCGCGCTCGTCCTTGAGGCCCTGGAGCGCCGTCTCGAACCCGGCGTGCGGGACGCCCATCACGACGTCGCCGAACATGTCGAGGAACCGCCGATACGCGTCCCACGCCGAGCGCTCGTCGCCGTAGGCCCGGGCGAGCGCCTCGACGGTCCGGTCGTTGAGGCCGAGGTCGAGGACCGTGTCCATCATGCCCGGCATCGAGACGGCCGCGCCGGAGCGGACCGAGACGAGGAGCGGCCGGCGGGCGTCGCCGAAGCGGCGGCCCGTGGCGGCCTCGAGGTGGGCCACGCCCGCCTCGACCTCCTCGTCGAGCCCCCCGGGCCACTCACGACCGGCGTCGTAGAACGCGGCGCAGGCCTCGGTGGTCACGGTGAATCCCGGGGGCACGGGCAGCCCGAGCCGGCTCATCTCGGCGAGGTTGGCGCCCTTCCCGCCCAAGAGCGCCTTGAGCGAGCGGTCGCCGTCGGTGTGGCCGCCGCCGAAGCGGTAGACGCGGCGCGGGACGTCGGTGGAGGTGGGCTGGACGGTGAGGGTGTCGACGGAGGACGTCATCGGGGGCCTCGGGGCTGGGTTAGATGAAGAGGATCTGCGTGCCGTCGCCGTCGGCGAGGCCATACATGTCGCCGACGGTGATGACGCCGGCGAGGTCGTCGATGAGGTCGGCCGGGTCGACCTTGAACATGTCGGCGGCCAGCTTGCAGGCGTAGATCTCGCCGCCGCCCGCCACGATCATCTCGAGGAACTCGGACACCGGCGGGATGTCGAGCGCGTCCATCTCCTTGCGCATCATGGCTGAGGCGAGCGCCTCGAAGCCCGGGAGCCCGCCGAGCATCGTCGGGAGCTTGGCCATGAACGCCGGGTTGCCGACGGTGGCGGTGTGGAGGTGGTCTTGGCGGTCCTTCCGAAGGGCCTCCAGGCCGAAAAAGGTGAAGAACATCTTAGCTTCGAGGCCCTCCATGAGGGCGCCGTTGGCCAGGATGAGCCCGGCGTAGACGTCCTCAATCGTCCCCTTCGAGACGATGACGAGGACCTTCTCGACCTTCCTGGGCGGCGCGGGGACGGCGGCCGGAGTGGGGAGTGGGGTGGTGAGTTCCATGACGTACCTCGGTGGGGGTGGGGCCGACCTCCCCCGCCTCGGCGTCGAGGCGAGCGGGGCCGGAGGGTGTGCCGTCGCGACGGGCTAGACGCAACTGGCGGGCTTCGGAATGCCGGCGATCCGGCTCGACACCTTCAGCGGCCCGCCGGGGAAGAGGCCGTAGAACTCCTTGATCGTGACGACCCCGGACTTGCCGACGCGGCGGATCGTGAGGGGCGTCCCCTCGAAATGCCGCTCGCGGAGAAACTGGAGGACCTCGACGTGCTTGTCGGTCAACTCGATGCCGGCGTCGCGTGCGATCTCGCGGGCGATCTCGGGCGTCCACTGCGTGGCGTCCGTGAGGTAGCCCTCGGAGTCGACGTCCAGCGTGGTCAGGTCGATGGCGGACTGGATCTGCATGGGTCTGGGGGAGGAGGGGTCAGGCGGGGGCGGCGTCGAGGCGCTTGCCGAGCATCGACATCTCGGTCGAGACCGGGAGCGGCTTGCCGCTGAGGAGCCGGTGCCAGTAGATCCACTCGAAGGCGAGCTTGCCGAGGTGGTTGGTGCGCGTCTCCTTGAGCAGGCGCATCGGGCCGAGGACCGGGAGCGGGAAGTCGCCCGGGAGCGGCTCCGTGTCGTAGTTGAAGTCGATGAGCGCCGCCTTGCCGTGCCCCGTCTCGATAAAGCAGTTGGCGTGGCCGTCGAACTCGGCTGCGAGCGGCTCCCCGGCGATCCAGTGGAGGACGTTCTCGGTCAGGATCTCGGCCTCGAAGTGGGCCACGGAGCCGGCCTTCGAGGTCGGCAGGTTGGTGGCGTCGCCGATCACGAACACGTTGTCGTGGTCGCGAGACCGAAGCGTGTGGCGGTCCGTCGGGACGTAGTTGAGGTCGTCGGCGTCGCCCATCCCGCTCGCGCCCACGAGGTCCGCGCCCATGTTGACGGGGACGGCCACGAGCAGGTCGAAGGGCACCTCGCGCTCGTCGTACGCCACGAGCGTCTTCCGCTCGGCGTCGACGCGCTCGGCGTAAAAGTCGGGCACGACGGCGATCCCCTTCTCGTCCATCAGCCCGCCGAGGAAGGCCCCAGCCTTGGGCTTGGTGAACGCGCCCGAGAGCGGCGTCACGTAGGTGATCTCGACCCGGTCGCGGATCCCGCGCGCCTCGAAGAACGAGTCGGCGAGGAACGCGAACTCGAGCGGGGCGACGGGGCACTTGAAGACGCTCTCGGCCAGGAAGACGACGAGCCGGCCGCCGTCCCACGTCGCCAGCCGGTCGCGGAGGGCCGTGGCCCCCTCGAGGGTGTAGAAGTCGAAGGCGTCGCGGTACCACAGCGGGCCGTCGAGGCCGGGCGTCTCGGCGGGGCGGGGCGCCGTGCCCGTGGCCACGATGAGGACGTCGTAGGCCACGGGCCGGCCGTCGGCGAGGAGCACGCGGTCCTTGTTGGGCTCGACCTCGGCCACTTCGGCGACGATCAACTCGATCCCGCCGTCGAGGACGTCGCGGCCGGGCCGCGTGAGCCGCTCGGGCTCGTAGACCCCGAACGGGACGAAGAGGAGGCCCGGCTGGTAGAGGTGGGTCTCGCTCTTGTCGATGACCGTGACGGACCAGGCGTCGGGGTCGAGTTCGCGGCGGAGCTTGTTGGCGGCCATCGTGCCGGCCGTGCCGCCGCCGAGGATGAGGAGGGTCTGCATGGGAGCGGGGTCCGAGGTGCCCGAAGCGTAGGCCGTCGGCGGCCCCTCGTTCGCCCGGCCGGTGCCCGTCGGCGGGCGGGATTTCTCGACGGGGGCGAGTAGGCGATCCCCCCACACGAGCGCGGCGCCTCCACGCCGGGCCTCCGCGCCTGACCGTCTGGGGGCCTGCAGGGGGACGCCCTACACCCGGGGCCGCACTGGCCCCTCACCCGCCGCGCCCCCCTGCGGTCACCTTCCGTCTATCGCTCGGCCCCAGGTCCCTCCCCCGTTCCATGCCCACTCACCCGTTCCCCACTCTTTCGGCTGATGAGGCCGCCGCGCTCATCCCGGACGGAGCCTTCGTCGGGTTCTCCGGGTTCACGCCGGCGGGCGCGGCCAAGGCCGTGCCCGCCGCCCTCGCCGACCGCGCCCGCACGCTCCGCGCCGCGGGCGAGCCCTACCGGCTCCGCGTGCTCACCGGCGCCTCGACCGGCGACGACTTCGACGAGACCCTCGCCGAGGCCGACGCCATCGCGTGGCGCGCGCCGTACCAGTCGTCGCGGGCGCTCCGGCGGCGCGTCAACGCGGGGGAAGTCGAGTTCGTCGACATGCACCTCTCCCACGTGCCCCAGATGCTCGAGTTCGGGTTCTTCGGCGCCATGGACTGGGCCGTCGTCGAGGCGACGGAGGTCACGGCCGACGGGCGCGTCTACCTCACGACGTCGTCGGGCGTCTCGCCGAGCGTGCTCCGGCACGCCGAGCGCGTCCTGATCGAGGTCAACCGACATCCGTCGAAGCGGCTCTGGGAGATGCACGACGTCGCGATCCTCCCGCCGCCCCCATACCGGAGCCCGATCCCGATCCACCACCCGCTCTCGAAGATGGGGGTCCCGTTCGCCGTGCTCGACCCGGCCAAGGTCGCGGGCGTCGTCGAGACCGACGCGCCGGACGACGTGGCGCCGTTCTCGGCCCCGGACGACGTGAGCCGCGACATCGCGGGGCACGTCATCGAGTTCCTCCTCCACGAGCTCCGGTCCGGACGGATCCCGCCGGACTTCCTCCCGCTCCAGTCGGGCGTGGGGAACGTGGCCAACGCCGTCATGGCCGGCCTCGGCGCCCACCCGGACGTCCCGACGTTCACGATGTACACGGAGGTGTTCCAGGACGCGCTCGTCGACCTCATGGAGGCCGGCCGGCTCACGGCGGCCTCGACGTGCGCCCTCACGCTGAGCCCGCCCCAGATCCAGCGGGTCTACGACCGGATGGACGTCTTCGCGCCGAAGATCGTGGTTCGCCCGCAGGAGCTGACGAACAACCCCGGCGTCGTCCGCCGGCTCGGCGTGATCACGATCAACACGGCGCTCGAGGCCGACGTCTACGGCAACGTGAACTCGACGCACGTGGCCGGGACGCAGATGGTGAACGGGATCGGCGGGTCGGGCGACTACACGCGGAACGGGTACCTCAGCTTCCTCGTCACGCCGAGCCTCGCCAAGGGTGGCGCGATCTCGGCCATCGTCCCGATGGTCTCGCACGTCGACCACAACGAGCACTCCGTCCAGATCCTCGTGACGGAGCAGGGCCTGGCCGACCTCCGCGGGCTGGGCCCGATGGCGCGGGCCGAGGCGGTCATCGAGAACTGTGCCCACCCGATGTACCGCGACACCCTCCGCGACTACGTCCGCGACGCGCGTCAGGGCCACATCCGCCACGACCTCGGCGGGGCGTTCTCGCTCCACCGAAACCTGATCGAGCACGGTCACATGCTCCCGGCGGGCCGGTGACGTCCGGACCGCCTCGGCGCGAGACCGAGGCGGACGGGGACGGCGTCGGGGCGGCAGTGTGAGGGGAGGCCCGGCACGACGGCGCGCAGCGCCCTCTCAGGCACGGGGCCGAGGAGGGGCCACCTTGCCGTTCGGCGGCGCTTCTGCCGTCCGTGTCCTTCCCTTCGTCCCCGATCCCATGCTCCCGTACCAAACCGTCGTCTGCGCGCTCGACGTCGAGCCCGGCTCGGCCCGGGCGCTCGTCCGCGCGGCCGACCTCGCCGAGCGCTCGCACGCCGCGCTCCACCTCTTCCACGCCCGCCCGCTGTTCCGCGCCCGCCTGGCGCACGCGGGCGACGACACCGCCGCTGACCCATTCGAGGCCACCGTCCGCGACTACGTGAACGAGGCGCTCGGGGCCGACGACGCGTTCGACGTACTCGCGCCGGTCGTCCACGTGGCGCACGGCGAGGCCGCGCCGGACGGCATCCTTCGTTACGCCGCCGCCGTCGGGGCCGACCTCGTCGTCCTCGGGACGCACGGGCGCCAGGGGATCGGGCACCTCCTGCTGGGCAGCGTGGCCGAGGAGGTTCTCCGCCGCTCGACCGTCCCCGTCCTCGTCGTGCCCGACCGGGCCGCGCGGACGGCGCCGGGCCCCGATGCCCCCATCCTCGTCGGCGCCGATTTTTCGGCCCACACGGCGGAGGCCCTCGCCCACGCCCTCCGCGTCGCGGGCGCCTACTCGGCCCCGATCGCCCTCGCCCACGTCCGCGACGCCCCGGCCGACACGCTCGTCGACCCGCACGCGCGCGGCCCCATGTCGCCGCCCACCGGGCTGAGCTCGCGCGAGGAGGCCCACGAGGCGCTCCGCGACCTGATCGACGCCCACGGCCTCGGCGACCGCGTCGAGCGCCACGTGATCCCGGGCCGCCCGGCCGAGGAGCTCGCCGCCCTCGCCCGTCGCACGCACGCCGGCCTCCTCGTCGTCGGGACGCACGGACGGCGCGGGTGGGACCGCCTCCGCCTCGGGAGCGTGGCCGAGGGGGTCGCGCGGCACGCCGAGTGCCCGGTCCTCGTGGTCCCGACGCCCTCGCTCCACCCGCCCGCCGAGGCGGTGGAGGTCGCCGCCGAGGCGGCGTAGTCAGATTTTCCACTCCCTAGACGTCGCCGGCCCCCTGGGCTGGCGACGTCGTTCGTTAAGAGCGGCGCCCGGCTCGGTCTCCCGCGCCACGCACGTCAAGGAGCAAACTCGTAGTCGATGCCGGTGATGTGTCCCCGCCAGTACGTCTGCTCGCCCTCCGGTGGCAGCCAGGCCACCTCGCCGTCGAGCGGCACCCGCATCCCGCCCCGCTCCTCGTAGTTCCAGTAGCGTCCGAGCCACCGGGTCGGCACGATTTCCCCGCCCACCATCCGACCTCGGGCCTCCGCTCGCACCGTGTCGATGAGGTCCCGCTCGTCGAACGTGAACAGCAGCGTGACGCTCGTGCCCCCGTCGGTCAACGTGCCGGAGGCCGAGCGGTCGTCCACGGCTGCCCACGTCACGCCCTGACTCGGCAGCAGAGCCGTCGGGTACCACGTCGCTTCGGCGAGGTACCGCATCAGTTCGCCCGCTGCCAACGCTCCATCGCCCCGCTCGTCGGCCACCGACACGAGACCTAACAGGGTGGCGTGGAGGATGCCTTCCCCTCCGACGTACGCGTCGTGGACTCGGGCGGGGACGCCAGGCAGTACGGCGACGCGGCCGTTCCAGACGAAGCCGGGCCGGTGGGGAGCCACCCACTGCTCCGAGGTGAACGGTTTCCACCGGGCCCCCGACTCGCTCATGTTGAACCTGCCCTCGTGGCGCATGGCGACTCCTCGTACGACCGGCTGACCGTCTCTGAGCACCGTACGGAAGTACCGCTGGACCGGAGAGGGCAGTCCTTCGAGGTCTCGGAAGTCCACCCTCTGCTGCCGCGGCGGCGTGCGCGCTGAGTCAAGCTGCGATCGCAGCTCTCGTGTGTGGGCCTTCCACCGCTCGGCGCCGTACGTGAGCCCGACGGCATAGATGGCCATGGCCGCGAGCGCGAGGAGGGAGAGGAGCCACGGCCACATACGGGTACCGGCTTTGGGGTGCGTGGGTTGTGGAACGGACACGTCTGTGACGCCGGGCATCTGCGTGACGAGGTGAGACGGCGGTCGAGCGCGTGGGCGCATAGGCCTTCGTCGGCCGACCCACCGAGGCGGGCGGAGCCCGAGCCAAACAGGGCGGGCCGGCGCCATCCCCAGCGCCGGCCCGCTCGGCCGTCCCACATCGACTGCGTCTACGAGAGCTGGCGCTCCTGCCCGGCCGCGTGGCGGAGCACGTCGGCCGACGTCACGATCCCGACCAGCCGGCCCTCCTCCACGACCGGCAGCGACGAGATGTCGTGCCGGAGCAGCGTGTCGGCGATCTCCTCGACCGACATGAGCGGGTCGGCCGTGATCGGGTCGGGCGACATGACCTCGCGGAGCGTCCGGTCGATGCCCGGCCCCCCGTCGGCGTCCCACTCGTGGGTCCCGAGCGAGGGGCCCGCGGCGCGGAGGACGTCGCGGTCGGAGACGAGGCCGACGAGGCGGCCGCCCTCGACGACGGGGAGGTGATGGAAGGCCCCGTCGCGGAAGCGGTCGCGGGCCTGGAGGACGGTCTCGTCCGGGGCGGCGGCCTCGGGCTGGCGGGTCATCAGGTCGCGGGCGGTCATGGCAGGCGGGGTCGGGAGGGAACGGAGCGGGGGCCGACCGCGAGAGCCGGCCCCCGAGGTGCGGGCGGACGAGGCCTAGAAGGCCAGCGTGCCCTCGACCATGAAGCCGTTGAACGAGCCGCCGTTCAGGATGTCGCCCGTCGGGAAGTCGTTGTAGGCCTGGTCGACGTAGGACGCCTTGAGGAGCAGGTTCCGGGTCGGGAACCAGCCCGCGGCGACCTCATAGCGGTCGATCGAGACGGCGTCGCCGGCCGCCGTGATGGCGCCGTTCACGCGCGCGCCGAGCAGTTCGCCCGAGACCCGGTTGAAGCGGGCGCCGAGGTAGGCCTGCTCGTTGGGCAGGAAGCGGTAGACGGCGTCGGCGGCCAGCTGCGTCCAGGCGCGGCCGAGGTCCTCCGACTCGCCGCCGGCGAAGCCCGTCGTGTACTCGTAGGTCCCGAACAGCTCGAGGCCGTTGAACTTGACGAACGGGTTGACCATCACGCTCGTGACCGACTCGGTAAAGCCGGGGTTGATGCGGCCCGTCGTGAACGCGCTGCCGCCGGGGACGTCGAGCACGTTGTAGAACCGCGAGCCGGTCCGGTCGCCGCCGTAGAGCGTGTTGCGGCCGGCGTTGCGGTTGCCGTAGGCCGACCCCGTCAGGCGGAGGCGGAGCGCCTCCGTGACCTGGCGGTCGAGGCCGAGCTTGCCATAGAGCGAGTACGAGCGGCCCTCGGGGTCTGTGACGGACCCCTTGATCTCGCCGTTCGTGACGCCGAGCATAGCGATCGCGCCGTTCGAGCGAGCGTAGACCTCGCCGCCGATCTCGGTCGTGAACGCGTCCATGATGTTGTTGCCCACGAACGGGTTGTAGAACGCGTTGCCGTTGTCGGTCCGGCGGAAGTGGGCGTCGCCGTAGTTGATCTCCATGTGGCCGAGCCGGACGGTCGCGACCTCGAAGATCCGGTCGACGAGCGGACTGCCGAGCCACGGGGCGCCGTCGACCTGGAGGTAACCGCCCTTCACCCACGTCTCCTGGTGGTGACGCGACGAGAGGTAGGTCTCGAGGTTGACCTGGACGCCGTCGGCGAGGAGGGCGTTCACGTTGAGGTTGGCCGTGGCGAGGTTGAAGCCCGGGCCGATCTCCGCGAGCGCGTTCACGTTCTCACCGTCGACCATGAACGCGTTGTTGCTGTGGTCGAGGGCCTGGAACTGCTGGGCGAAGGCGCCGCCGATGCGGAGCTGCGGGGTGGTGCCGCGGAGGCGCGAGGCCGTCTTCGGCGCCTCGAACGTGTTGAGGCCGCGGAAGTCGGGCGGGCGCTGGTTGGGGTACTGGACGAGCGGGTTGTCCGTCTCGTCGGGCGGCGTGGCGTCGTCGGTGGTGGCGTCACTCGCCGAGGAGTCGTCGGCGAGGACGGCGGGCGTGGCGCTGTAGGCCGGGTCGGTGGAGGCGACCTGGGCCGAGGCCGCGATCGAGAAGAAGGAAGCGACCAGCGCGAGGGCGAGGAGGCGTGTCATGACGGTGGGGGTATGGGGTGGGGATGGTGGGTTAGCGGGGCGCGGCGACGAGGTCGAAGCGCACCGTGATGGCGTCGTGGGCACGGACCAGCCCGAGGGCGTGGGCCGGCGGCTCGACGCCGAAGTCGGTCATGCGGAGGGGCAGCCGGCCGCGGACGTCGACGCGGCCGTTGGACCGGCGGCGGCCCTCGGCCGTGACGGCCACACGGCGCGCGGTGCCGGCGAGCCGGAGCGTCCCGACGGCGCGGACGGGGACCCACTCGCCGGGCCGGGGCTCGGAGGCGAGCGCCTCGGCGCCGTCGAGGACGTACCGGACGTCGGGGTGGGCCGCGGCGCCGAGCGCGTTCCGGAGGTCGCGCGTCATCGGCCGAGATCCGCAGTCGAAGGCGCGGACCGGCACGACGACCTCGCCGTCGAGGTCGCGGTCGCCGACCCGGGCCTCGCCGCCGACCACGCCGGCCTCGCACGTCCAGGCGCCCGTCGTCGCGGTCCCGTCGATCCAGAACCGGCTGCCGTCGGCCACGGCGTAGCGCGTGGGCGGGGCGGGGGCGAGCCCGACGAGGGCGACCAGGGCGAGGGCGGAGGCGAGGCGGCGCATGGCGGCGGGGCGCTCAGGGAGACCGAGGCGGGGCTAGCGGGCGGCCGTGACGTCGAACTTGACGGTCACGCGGTCGCCGGTGCGGAGCGCGCCGGCCATCGCGCGCGGCGGGTCGACGCCGAACTGGCTCATGGTCACGGGCACCTCGCCGGTGAACTGGAACCGGCCGCCCGACAGGACGCGGCCGTTGGCCCGGACGGTCTGCGTCCGCGTGGTCCCGTGGATCGTGAGCTGGCCTGTGGCCTCGACGAGGAACCGGCCGTTGTTGGGCTGCCCGACGCGGGCGTTCGTGAGCGCGAACCGGATCGGCGCGGAGCCGAGCGCGTCGCGGAGCTTCCCGTTCATCGTCCCGTTCCCGCACTCGAGGCCGGCGACGGGGGTCGTGACGGTGAGCCCGCTGATGCCCGTAATCGCGGTGCCGGAGACGGCCGCGTCGAGGGCCGCCGAGACCTGCTCGGCCTCGCACTCCCAGTCGTGGACGGTGGAGGTGCCCTCGACCCAGACGCGGCTGCCGGACGTGAAGGAGTACCGCGGTAGAGCGCTCCAGCCGGCCAGGCCGACGAGCGCGACGAGGACGAGCGCGGTGAAGGAGGAACGAGCAGTCATGGCCGTGAGGGCGGGTGGAGTGGATGACCCCAAGCAACCCCGCGGCGGGCCACCCCCTTGCCAGCGAGGGAGTGATCCGTTCCGTAAGCGGAGCCCAGCGAGCGGTCGCGGGGCCGCCCTCCGGTCCCCGTGCCGGGCGATCCCCTACGCCGACCGCGCTGTAGGGGCGGCCCCCGCACGGCGGGGAGGGGACGCACGCCCCGGCCCCGGGGGGCCGTCTGGCAGCGCGCGAGCCACCCCCGCCAGAACCTCCGTATGTCCCGGCCGGGCCTTCCACCTTGTGGCCCGCGGTGCCCCTATCGGTCCCCCACTCGCGCCCCCGACGCGCAGAGCCATGACTCCACTCCACACCGTCGTCGTCGCCGTCGACTTCTCGACCGGCTCCGAGGCCGCGCTCGCGTGCGCGGCCGACCTCGCGCGCCGCGCCGGCGCCGCCCTCCACGTCCTCCATGCCGACGTCTTGTTCCAGTCGTCGGGCGACGGGGCGCCTCCCGACGGCGCGCCCGGCGGGACGCTCCGCCTCCGCCTCGACCGTGCCGCGCGCGACGCCGGCGCCCCCGACGCGACGATCGCCGTCGTCCGCGACGTCAAGGCCGTCGCCGCGATCCAGCGCTACGCCGAGGACGTCGACGCCGACCTCCTCGTGGTCGGGACGCACGGGCGGACGGGCGTGGCGCGGCTGCTCCTGGGGAGCGTGGCCGAGGCGTGCGTGGCGTCGGCCCCGTGCCCGGTCCTGACCGTCCCCCGCACGGCCGCCCCGGTCGGCCCGTCGCCCGAGGCGGCTGTCCTCGTGGCCGTCGACTTCAGCGATCGGAGCCGGTCGGCCGTCGCGGCCGGCCGCCACCTCGCCGACCTCTACGGGGCCGGCCTCGAACTCGTCCACGTCGTCCGCGACGGCGGGCCGTACCCGGGCCTCGCACCCAACATCCTGTCGCTCGTCGACTTCGACCCGGCGCAAGGCGAGGCCATGCGCGAGCGGCTGGCGCGGTTCGCGGAGACGGTCCCGGGAGCGGCGCCGGACGCCCTCCACGTCGGCCTCGGTGACCCGTCGCGGGTGGTCGCCGCGCTCGCCGCCGAGCGGGGCGCCAGGGCCGTCGCCCTCGGCACGCACGGGCGGCGGGGCCTGGCCCACGCGCTCATCGGGAGCGTGGCCGAGGCCGCCCTCCGCCGCTCGCCCTGCCCCGTTCTCACGCTCCGCCAGCCGCACCGCCTCGGCCGCGTCGAGCTCCCGGTCGCGCTGGCCTCCTGACCCCCCCCGGCCATGCTGTCCCTCCAGACGATCCTCTTCCCGACCGACGGCTCCCCGCGTGCCGAGGCTGCCCGCCCCCTCGCCGACCGGCTCGCCCGCCGGACCGGCGCCACCCTCCACGTCCTCCGTGTCGAGGTCATCCCGCCCGTGGCCGACCTCCGGTTCGACCCGGCCCCCCGTCCGCCCGGGAAGGCCGAGGCGGGCGTCCTCGAGGTCCACCGCCGGTTCCCGACCGCGGGCGACGCCATCGCCCTCTACGCCGAGGAGGCTGCGGTCGACCTCATCGTGATGGGGACGCACGGGCGGACCGGCGTCGACCGGCTCACGCTGGGCTCGACGGCCGAGCGCGTCCTCCGCCAGGCGCCCTGTCCCGTTCTGACCGTCGGCCCCGACGCGACGCCGCACGCGGAGGGCCCGGTGCTCGCCCCCCTCGCCTTCGACTCGGCGTCGGACCTCGTGCTGGAGACGGCCGCGGCCCTCGCCGAGGACGAGGGCGTTCCGCTTGTGGCCGTCCACGTCATCGAGCCGAGCACGTTGCCGCTGCCGTACGCCATGACGCTCCCGCCGTTCGACCCGGCCGAGCTGATCGGGCGCGTCGAGGCCACGCTCGGGCGGTGGACCGCGGCCGTCGCCGAGCGCGTCCCCGTCACGATCGAGGCGCGCGTTGGAACGCCGGGCTCGGAGGTCGTCGGGGCCGCCCGGGAGTCCGGCGCCGGCCTCGTGGTCCAAGCCAGCCACGGTCGCCGCGGCCTCAGCCGGTGGCTGCTGGGGAGCGTGGCCGAGGGCGTCGTGCGTCACGCGCCGTGCCCCGTCCTCACGCTGCGGATCGGGGCCCGCGGGCTCCGTCTCGGCGCCGAGGCCGACCTCCGCCCGGTCCCGCGCGACGAGTGGGCCGACCTGTTCGACGCGCTCTCGGAGCGGGCCGCGCGGTCGCCGCACACCGTCTCGCTCGCCGTCGTCTCGCCCGATGCCGAGGGCGCGGTCTACGATGCCGCCCCTCTCATCGGGATCACGTACGACCCGCACGACGACGCCGTCGAGGTGCTCGTCGAGGGCGGCGGCCACCACGCGCTCCGGCCGTTCGCCGTCCGTGCCGAGGCCGGAGCCTGGGCCCCCGACGCCGCGCGCGACGCCGGGGCCCGCGGCCCGTGGGCCGTCGAGGTCGTCCGCGCCGACGGTACCCGCGAGCGGCTCGTGATGGCCGAGCGCGCGCCCGAGGCGGCCGGAGCCGTGCACGCATGATGCTCCCGCACCGCTCCGCGCCCGCCGCGGCGGCCTCGCTGCCCCCCGCACTCAAGGCCGCCGTCGCCGAGCTCGCCCTCCGCGAGCTGACGCAGGCGGCCTTCGGCGGCGTCGACGCCACCGGCCGGACCGAGGCCACGATCGTCGCTGAGGCCCTCGACGTGTCGGCCGCCCTGTTCTCGCTCGTCGACGACGAGCGCGCGCTGCGGGCCGGCGCCGTGGCCCGCTGGGACGGCCTCCCGGCGGAGCTCGCGGTCGAGGGCCCGATCGCCGAGGCGCTCGGCACGCCCGCCTGCGTCCGCCTCGACCCGCTCCCGGAGCCCCTCGCCGGGGCCGGCGAAGCGGTCGCGATCCGCGTCGGGACGGACGACCGACCGTTCGCGCTCCTCGTCGTCGCCGGGGCGACGGGCGAGGACGCCCGTGTCCGGGCCTTCCTCCACGCCGTCGCGAGCGCGGTCCACGCGCGGATGGCGCTCGACGCCACGCGGCGGGCGCTCGAGGAGAGCCAGGCCCGCGCGATCTCCGTCCTCGGCACGACCGTCGACGGCGTCATCACGATCGACGCGAACGGCACGATCGAGAGCTTCAACGCCGGGGCCGAGCGGATCTTCGGGTACGCCTCGGCCGACGTCGTCGGGCGGAACGTGTCGGTGCTCATGCCCGAGCCGTACCGCTCCGAGCACGACGGCTACCTCGAGGCCTACCACGAGACGGGCGTCGGGCGGATCATCGGGGTCGGGCGCGAGGTCGTCGGGCGGCGGAGCTCGGGCGAGACGTTCCCGATGGACCTCGCCGTGAGCCGGGTCGAGCTGCCGGACGGCACCACGATCTTCACCGGCGTCATCCGCGACATCACCGAGCGGCGCGTGCTGGAGCGCGAGGTGCTCCGCATCGCCGAGGCCGAGCGCCGGCGGATCGGGCAGGACCTCCACGACGGGCTCGGGCAGGAGCTCACGGCCATCGGCCTGTTCCTCCGCGGCCACGTCAAGGCGCTCGAGCGCGACGGGTCCGAGCGGGCCCCCGAGGCCGCCCGCCTCGTGGGGCTCGTGGACGAGGCCGACGCCCACGCCCGCGGCCTGGCCCGGTCGCTCGTGCCGGTCGAGCTGGAGCAGAACGGGCTCGAGACCGCGCTCGCCCGCCTCGCCGAGCGGGCGACGGCCCTCTACGGGACGGCCGTCCACTCCGAGACGACGGGGTCGGGCCCGGCCGAGGCCTCGGCCCTCCGCGCCGACGCCGCCACCAACCTGTTCTGGATCGCACAGGAGGCCGTCTCGAACGCCATCCAGCACGGCCGTGCCGCCCACGTCCGCGTCGTCCTCGTCCGCGGGGCCGACCGGCTCCGCCTCCGGGTCGAGGACGACGGCGTCGGCTTCGACCCTGCCGGCCTCGACGGCCAGTCAGCCGAGGCCGCCGCCCGCGACGTCAGCGCGCCGGCCCGGCCGGCCGACCAGCGCGGCATGGGCCTCCGCATCATGCACTACCGCGCCCACCTCGCCGGGGGCGCCCTCGAGATCCGCCCCGGCGCCGAGGGCGGCACCGTCGTCACCTGCGCCGTCCCCCTCCGCAGCTCCGGATTCCACGCCTCGCCCTCGCCATGACGCGCCTCCTCCTCGTCGACGACCACCCGCTCCTCCGCCAGGGCATCGCCATGACCATCGAGGCCGAGCCGGACCTCTCGGTCGTCGCCCAGGCCGGCGACGCCGACGAGGCCCTCGCGCTCTTCGCCGAGGCCGCGCCGGACCTCGTCATCACGGACATCTCACTGCCGGGCGCCAACGGACTGGAGCTGATGAAGAACCTCCTCACGCTCCGGCCCGACCTCCCCGTCCTCGTCGTCTCGCGCCACGACGAGGACCTCTACGCCGAGCGGGCCGTCCGGGCCGGCGCTCGCGGCTACGTCTCGAAGCTGGCGGCCGGCGACCAGATCGTGACGGCCATCCGCCGCGTGCTCCGCGGCGGCATCCACCTCTCGGAGGACTTGAAGGACCGGATGCTGTTCGGGGCGGCGGCCGGCGTCAAGGACGCGACGCAGACGCCGCTCGAGGTCCTCTCCGACCGCGAGCTCGAGGTGTTCGAGATGACGGGCCGGGGGATCCCGACGCGCGAGATCTCGGAGCGGCTCCACCTCTCGATCAAGACGGTCGAGAGCTACCGCTCGCGGCTCAAGACGAAGTTGGGGCTATCGAACGGGACCGAGCTCATCAAGCACGCCGTGGCGTGGGTCGAGGGCGAGGGGGCTGGACGGTCGTAGCGTCGCTCACGCGCCCGGCCCCTCGCGAGGTCGGACGTCGGGAGGCCGCGCTCAGGCCCCCGAGGTCTCCGCCCGCCTCCCTAGGCTGGCCGCCGGCGTCGAGACGCCGGCGACGCCCGCGAGCGCCTGGCGGGCCGGTCGAGCCGTTCGGGGCGAGACGTTCCACGTCGTCCGATCTCAGCTGGACCCAGGGCCCTTCGGGGCTTGACTTTCTGCAGAGCCGCTCCGGCGCGTGGAATGAGAGGCCGGTGGGCACTCTGTCTGAGCGCCCCGCCTGCACCACACACGGTCGCTACATGCACATTGCTGTCGTCGGAACCGGATACGTCGGCCTCGTCTCGGGCGTCTGCTTCGCCGAGATGGGCAACCAAGTCACCTGCGTCGACATCGACGCCCGGAAGGTCGAGAGCCTCCGCGACGGGCGCCTCACGATCTACGAGCCCGGGCTCGAGGTCTACTTCGACCGGGGCCGCCGCGAGAACCGGCTCCGGTTCACGACGGACCTCGCCGAGGCCCTCGCGCCGGCCGACGTCGTGTTCCTCGCCCTCCCGACGCCGCCGGGGGAGGACGGCTCGGCCGACCTCCGCTACGTCCTCGGCGTCGCCGATGACGTCGGCCGGCTTCTCGCCGAGGCCCGGCGAGGCCTCGCCGGCGCCGAGGCCGGCGGGGACGGCGCCGCCAGCAGGCCCTGGGGCTACAAGGTGATCGTCGACAAGAGCACGGTGCCCGTCGGCACCTCGGCCCGCGTGACGGCGGCCATCGAGGCGCACGGGCTCGAGGCCGGCGAGGACTTCGACGTGGTGTCGAACCCCGAATTCCTCCGGGAGGGCGCGGCCGTCGACGACTTCATGAAGCCCGAGCGCGTCGTCGTCGGGACCGACTCGGAGAGGGCGGCCGAGCTCATGACCCGGCTCTACGAGCCGTTCGTCCGGAGCGGGAACCCGATCCTCGTCATGGACGAGGCGAGCGCCGAGATGACGAAGTACGCGGCGAACGCGATGCTCGCGACGAAGATCACGTTCATGAACGAGGTCGCGAACCTCTGCGACCGGGTCGGCGCCGACGTCGACAAGGTCCGCCGCGGGATCGGGACGGACAGCCGGATCGGGCCGAAGTTCTTGTACGCCGGGATCGGGTTCGGCGGGTCGTGCTTCCCGAAGGACGTCCAGGCCCTCCACCGGACCGCGGGGCAGAACGGCTACGACTTCCGCATCCTTCAGGCCGTCCTCGACGTGAACGAGGACCAGAAGCGGGCACTCGTCCCGCCCGTCCTCGACGCGCTGGCGGATGACGCCGGCCGCCTCGACGGCAAGACGATCACGGTGTGGGGCCTCGCGTTCAAGCCGCACACGGACGACGTCCGCGAGGCGCCGGCCCACGTGCTCATCCGCGAGTTCGTCGGCCTCGGGGCCGACGTCGTCGCGTTCGACCCCGAGGCCGTCGAGACGACGAGGGCCACGTTCGAGCGCGAGCCTCTCGAGGGGTCCGGCTCGCTGTCGTACGCCGAGACGGCCTACGACGCGGCCGCCGGCGCCGACGCGCTCGTCGTGGCGACGGAGTGGCCCGAGTTTCGCCGGCCCGATCTCGCCCGCGTCCGCCGGTCGCTCAAGCCGGGGCCCAACGGCGCCCCGCTCCTCTTCGACGGGCGGAACGTGTTCGAGCCGGGGGAGATGGCCGAAGCGGGATTCGCCTACCGGTCCATCGGCCGTCCGGCCGTAGAGCCGCTGCCGATCGACGACGGAGCCGGCGCGACCCCCGTCGTCACGCTCCCCGGTTCCTAGGCGTGAGCCCCCACTCGTCGCGCTGAATCCGGCGACCGCACCCTCTCCCCGCATGCCCCGCACGCTCATCACCGGCGGCGCCGGCTTCCTCGGCTCCCACCTCTGCGACCGGTTCGTCGCCGAGGGCCACGACGTCGTCTGCGTCGACAACCTCGTCACGGGGAACCCCGACAACGTCGCCCACCTCGTCGGGCACCCCCGGTTCGAGTTCGTCCGCCACGACGTCTCGACGTTCGTCTACGTCGCGGGCGACGTCGACCACGTCCTCCACTTCGCGAGCCCGGCGAGCCCGATCGACTACCTCCGGCTCCCGATCCAGACGCTGAAGGTCGGGTCCCTCGGGACCCACAACGCGCTCGGCCTGGCCAAGGCGAAGGGGGCCCGGTTCCTCCTCGCCTCGACGAGCGAGGTGTACGGGGACCCCCAGGTCCACCCCCAGCCCGAGTCGTACTGGGGCCACGTGAACCCGGTCGGGAGCCGCGGGGTCTACGACGAGGCCAAGCGGTTCGCCGAGGCCATGACCATGGCGTACCACCGGTCCCACGGGGTCGACACGCGGATCGTCCGGATCTTCAACACGTACGGCCCGCGGATGCGGCTCGACGACGGGCGGGCCCTCCCGGCGTTCATGGGCCAGGCGCTGAGGGGCGAGCCGATCACGGTCTTCGGCGACGGGTCCCAGACGCGGTCGTTCCAGTACGTCGACGACCTCGTCGAGGGGGTCTGGCGGCTGCTCCACTCGGGCGGGCCCTCGGCCTCCGACCCGGTCAACGTGGGGAACCCGGACGAGGTGACGATCAAGGAGTTCGCCGAGGAGGTCGTCGCGCTCACGGGGTCGTCGTCGTCGATCACGTACGAGCCGCTCCCGTCGGACGACCCGAAGGTCCGCCAGCCCGACGTCACGCGGGCGCGGGAGGTCCTGGGCTGGGCGCCGACGGTGGACCGGGCCGAGGGGCTCCGCCGGACCCTCGACTACTTCCGAAAGCGCGTTCCCGAGTTCCACGATCGGATCTCGGAGCCCGCCAGATTGGTGGTCTAGCGAACGGGCGGCCTCGCCGGTACGCAGCCCTCGGACAGAGGAGCCGAGCCCCGTCGCGGTCGGCTCTCGGTCCAGGTTTCCGCAAGCGGTCCCGGACTGGACGACTGGACACGGTGGCTTCTCCCGATCCCTCCTGCCCCTGAGCCCGCTGCCTCCCCTCGAATCGACGGCCGTTTCGCCTATCCCGCTCACGCACATGGGGCGGGCATCGGAGGCGCTGCGACTCGACGTGGGCGCGGCGGTGTGCCGCGCGGACTCGGGGCTCGGGTCCCGCCTCCTCGCGGCGGGCCGAACGTGCCGCTCCGAGCGGGCGGCCCCCCGACTCCATCGCTGGACCGTCCTAGAGCTCCACCGCCCTGTCCGCGCTTCCAGGAGCACCCACGCGGCGGTGCCCCTCGTCGAGCACGAGCGGGCGGGTCACCGCGGCGGCCTCCACCGGCTGACCCTTCCACTCCCCAGCGACTCCGGCCGCCGCGTCGCGCGGGGCCATGTACGGGGGGCGCCGTCCGCGGCGTGACGCACACCCTCCGCCACCGGCGGCCTCGGCCATGACCTCGCCGACCTACGACGCCGACTACTTCGACGAGCTCTCCGGCTTCGCCCGGTCGTCGGCCGCCGCCGTGGTCCCGCTCGTTCGTGAGCTCGTCCGGCCGGAGACCGTGGTCGACGTCGGGTGCGGGTCGGGGGCCTGGCTGGCCGCCTTCGCCGAGGGCGGCGCCGAGGTGGTCGGGGTGGACGGCCCATGGGCGGAGGGGGCCGCGTTCCCGGGGCCGTTCGTCGCGTGCGACCTCGAAGACGAGGTCCTGGCGTTGGGCCGCCGGTTCGACCTCGCCGTCTCGCTCGAGGTCGCCGAGTACCTGTCGGAGGACCGGGCCGAGCCGTTCGTCGCCGCGCTGGCGGACCTCGCCGACGTCATCCTGTTCGCCGCGGCAGTCCCGGGTCAGGGCGGTCGCGACCACCGGAACGAGCAGTGGCCCGCGTATTGGGCCGACCACTTCGGCGTGCACGGCTACCTCGCCGTGGACGTGCTCCGCCCTCGGATCTGGGACCGGCCCGAGGTGGCGTGGTGGTACCGTCAGAACGCGCTCCTCTTTGCCACCGAGGCGGCTCTCGACCGGCTCCCCGACCTCCGCCCCAGCGTCGCGACCCGCGGTCCCCTTGCCCTCGTCCACCCCGAACGGTTCCAATACGTGCTGGCCGACCTCCAGGCCGCGCGTGAGGAAATTCGCTGGCACCAGGCGGAGGCCGAGCGATACCAAGAGGTGGTGGAGCGATACCGAGAGTGGGCGGGGCACCTCCAGGCCGAGGGCAACGACGCGCACGACCGAATCGAGGAGCTCGCGGCATGGGGCCGGCAGCTCGAACGCGACATCGACCGACTCCGCCGGCTGGAGCCCGGAACCGTCCCGCTCCGGACCGTCCTCCACGCCCTCCCGTCCCTAGCGGTCCACGCCCTGGGGCGCCGCGTCGCCGAGGGGGAGGGGGCGCCGCATTAGCTCGCCGGAGGGCTTTCCAGTGCAGTGTAGGAGGGCGTAGACCCACCGCCAGCGCCGTTCCCGGACCCGGTCGTAGGCCCGCGACGGATGCTCCCACGGGGACGTCCACGGGGAGCCGGCCCAGGCGAGGTCGACGTTGGGAAGAGAGACCCGAGCGGGTCACCGCTGCGCCGGGCCTCGGGCACCCAGCGCGCCATCTCCTCACCTGCTCCATCCGGCTGACCTGGCGGCCAGGTCGCCGGGGTACCAGAGGTCGCCGGTGTCGAGGGGGCGACGTCAACATCATGGCGGCGATCCCGGCGTTCCGCGCCGCGACCCCGCCCACGGTTGCCTAGCGGATCAGCCAGACGCGCGGGCCCCGCTCCGAGATCGCCTCGACGGTCACCGTGCGCCGGCCGGCGGAGCCCTCGTCGAGCAGAGGGGCGCACTTCGGCCGACGACAGGTGCCTAGTCGACTGGAAGGACGGCGGCGGCGGTGTCGGGGCTCGCGTCGAGAGGGAGCGGCTCTGGGGGGGCGGACGGCGTCCACGACCCGCCTTCACACCCCGGTCGGGCGAAGGTCTCCGCGGTGAACGTCGGCGGGTTGCCCGGGGTGGCCACGATGCGGACGGCCTCCTCGCCGTCGCGTCCTGCGGCACACCCGCTCCGGTACACCGAGGCTCCGGGGCGCTCGATCAGACCGGACGCCCCGACGGACACGAGCCGCACGCTCTCCTCGACGTCGCCGCCCATCCCGAACGCGCTCCGGAGCGCGAGTTCGTCGAGCCCGTCGCCGTCGATGTCGGGGACGGTCGTCACCCCGATGGTTGGCCCCTCGAAGGCCACGTTCCGGACGAGCCGGCCAGGTCCGCCCACCTCGGGTGTGCCCTCGACGATGCCGAGGCCGACCTTCGGGCAGCACCGCGGCCACAAAGCCATGAGGTACAGGACAGCGTGCTCCTCGGCGCCGGGTCGGGTGAACGCGCCATCGGCGACGGCGAGAACCCGGACCTCCTCCTCATACCCGGGGTCCTGGGCCGTCCAATGAGCGCGGGCGGCTCGGACGGCGGCCTGGACGGCCGGCCGCGTGGCCCACTCGGCCAGCGCCCCGGCATCGTCGGTGGGAGGGGCGTCCACGTCGCGACCGTCGGCGACGACGGCGGCGGGCGCGTCCTGAGCGTCGGCGCAGGCGATCAGAGTGAGCGAGCCGAGGGCGAAGACGACACGGAGGAACACGGCGAGGACCTGAAGCAGAGTGCGCCCAAGGTCTGTCGCCCGCGCTCGCCCGCCTAGAGGTGCGTCCGATGAGCCGGCCCGCTTTTGTCGGGTCTCGCTCTCGCGCGCTCGGTGGAGAGCCGCGGCTACGGATGGCTTCCGCACCCGGGACGAGCCGGGACGACAGAAGGGCGGGCCGGAGCGTGGGCGATGACCGCGGGCCTGCCCTCCCGATGAATCGCTCAGACGGCGGCCGTCGGCTGCTTCTCACCCGGGGTCCCATGAGTTCCGTTGATCGCGTCCTTGACGTCTCGCTCGGTGGCGTCCCATCCGTCGCTGCCTCTGCCGATGAGGCGCCGTCTTGGAAGCGCGCGTTGTCGAACTCGCTCGCCCTCGGCACCGGCGACCTGCTGTCGATCAGCGTCTCGATCCTGCTCGCGCAGACCGTCGTGTACTGGGGGCTCGGCGGGAGCTACGGGGTGCCGGTCTGGGCGTCGTCGCTCGTCGCCCTCTGGTTTGCCGGGGCCGCCCTGCTCCACCTCCTGCCGGGCTGGGGCCTCGGCCCCGTCGAGGAGCTCCGGCGTGTGACGACGCTCTTGGTGGGCGTCTTCGGGACGCTCATCGTCACGACGTTTTACGGCAACGCCCTGGCGGGGCTCTACCTCTCGACGGCCGCGGCCAGCCTCCAGAGCGCGCTGCCCGAGGTCGCCGGCCTCGCCGCCGCTGGGGTGACCTGCGCGGTCACGGTTCCGCTCATGCGGACGTGGGTCCGCCGGGCGCTTATCGAAGCCGGGCAGTGGGGGATCCCCGCCGTCGTGTTCGGCGCGGAGCCGGCGCGAGACACGGTGGCCGGGTTGCTCGAGAGCGAGCCCGGGATGGGCTACACCCCTGTTCTCCGCGGCGACCTCGCCGATCTCGCGGGCGCCCCGTCGCGAACGCCCCGCCAGTCCGTCGCGGTCCTCGCCCTCGAAGGCCTAGGCCGGGCCGACGCGTCGCGCATGCTGGAAGGGCCACTCTCGGCGTATCGGACGGTCATCGTCGTCCCAGACCTCATGACGTCGCCGTGCCTGTGGGTCCGGCCCCGCGACCTCCGTGGGGTGCTCGGGCTCGAGATCACGCGGAACCTCTCGAGCGTCACGGCGCGCGTCACGAAGCGGACGACGGACGTGTTCCTGGTCCTGGCCGCCGCGCCGGTCTGGTTCCCGATCTGCCTCGTCCTCAGCGCGCTCATCTGGCTCGAGGACCGCCGCTCGCCCCTGTTCCTGCAGGAACGCGTCGGGTCGGCCGGCCGGGCCTTCCAGACCTTCAAGTTCCGGACGATGCGGCCGGACGCCGAGGCCGTCCTGGCCGAGGCCCTCGCCACCGACGCCGCGCTGCGAGAGGAGTGGGAGGCGAACTACAAGCTCCGCGTCGACCCACGGATCACGCGCGTCGGCCGGCTGCTCCGGGCCGTGAGTCTCGACGAGCTGCCCCAGCTCCTGAACGTCCTGATCGGCGACATGTCGCTCGTCGGGCCGCGCCCCCTCCCGAGCTACCACCACGTCACGCTCTCCCCGGGGGCCCAGATGCTGCGCCAGCAGGTCCGCCCGGGCATCACGGGGCTATGGCAGGTCTCGGGCCGGAGCGACATCGGCAACGAGGGGATGGAGCTCTGGGACCCGTACTACGTGCGGAATTGGTCGCTCTGGCTCGACGCCGTGATCCTCGTCCGGACGGCGCGGGCGGTGATCGCCCGGTCCGGGGCCTACTGAGCCACGCCGGCGCCCACGTCGGCCGAGGCAGGGCGGGGGCGTCCCCAGGCGTCGTGGGTGAGGTGATAGGCGGCCGCGTCGCGGCGGCGTCCGGCGTCGAACAGCGAGAGGACGGTAGGGGGGACCGGGACGGCTGAGCCTCGAGCCGGCGACCTGGTCGCAAGACGGAAGGTGCCCTCTCGATTCGTCGTCCCCTCGAAGACGGCCAGCGGGTCGGGGACGGCCCGGCCGGTCCTCTCGGCCCTCGGCGAGGGCCAGACGAGATTACCGCCCCACGTTGACGCCGAGGCGACGGCCGCCGGGACGCGGATCGCGCTCGCCGCGCCCGAGCGCGCCAGGAGCACGTTGTTGAGGACGACGAGGTCCCTTGAGCGCACGGGGCGCCCATCGGCGTCCGGCGCGCGCGGGTTCTGGCCGGACCGGGCCTCGTTGGGGCCGCAGGCCGGATCGCCGTCGTGGTCGCACGGCCAGAGCGATCGGTCGTCGATGACGACGACGAGCGCCGCGTTCGTGGCCTCGACGACCGTGTTGAAGGCGACGACGATCCCGGCGGCGTCGGTGAGCCGGACGCAACCTGCGAGCCGGGCCCCCTCGGGCGGGTCGTTCGGCCGGGGGCGGTTGTCGACGCACACGTTGTCGACGACGAGGCTCGAGTCGCTGAACAGCTCGAAGAAGAGACCCGTGTTCGCGTTCCGTTCGAACAGGTTGGCCGCGACGATGGCGTTCCGGTTGTTGATGTCCAGCCACAGACCGTTGATCTCGTTGTCGGCGAACACGTTGTGGTGCGCGACGAGCCCACGCGACCGCGTGACCTTGCCCGCCCCGCCGTGCCCCCGCACGTTCGGATCGGCCCACCCATTCCCGCGGACGTCGTTGAAGGCGAACACGACGTCGGTGGCCCCGGTCCCGCCCGCGCCCTCGATCCCGTTGTCATGAATCCAGTTGCCCGTGACGGTGTGGTCGCGGCCGGAGAGGTCGACCCCGCCGCCGTTCTGCCAGCCCACGTCCGAGTCGAGGAGGGTGCCGTCGGCGGCGCCGAGGCAGACGGCGAACCGCTGGCGGGGGCTCGTGCCGTGGCGGAATGCCATGCCGGCCACGAGAGAGCCGGCTTGGCGAGAGGTCCCGCAGCGTCCGCCCGCGGCGTCGGCGGGCACGAAGAGGAACGGGCGCTGGCCGACCTCGATCACCGCCACGTTGGGGTCGACGTCACCAGGCGGGTTGAGGTAGACGGCCTTGGGCGTCGCGGGCGGCCCCTCGACCCAGAACCGGCCGTCGGGGAGCGCGGGCCGCCGGTCCCCTCCCACACCCCGCATCACGACGCCGTCGACGACGAACAACTCGCGGCGGCGACCCGGGCTGAGGTCACCGTTCCTGTTGTCCTGCGCTTCCCACGCCCAGACGTGCCGCCAGACGTCATCGTCGACCGGAGTCCACGCGCCAGACGGGATCACGTCGGCTCCGCTCACGACCGGGTGGTGGCCGGGGTAGGCCACCAGCGCGACGCGGTCGGCCGTCGGTCGGACGGCCTCGCGGTACGTCCCCGCCCGGACGATGATTGCGTGCCCCTCCGCGAACCCGCACCCGGCGATGGTCGTCGCGTCGGCCGTGCCGTTGGGGTCCACGGTGCAGGTCGAGGTGAAGCCCCGGGTCGCGAGCCAGGCCTCGATCGAGACGCACCGCCCCTCTTCTGAGACGGACCCGTCGGGGCACGCATCGGAGTAGGTCGCCTCATAGAGAGGCGAGGCGGGACCCCACGGTGCGGTGTCGGCGGAGGAGTGGGAGGGAGGCGCGGGTTCGAATGGGACCGCCGCCAGGGCCAAAAGGAGCAAGGCGGCGGCGCCCATTTGCCTGCCGCCGGCCCGTCGACCGCTCCGAGTAATTAACATTTTATGAACAACCAGCCGGTGAGGGGCCGAGGCTAATGGGGTGGGAGTGGGAGCGCGAGGAATTCCCGAGGCCCGCACCTCGTCCTCTCCGCCGGGCCTCGAGTTGAAGCCCGGGCCCCATCAGAGGCGCGGGGAAGAGGATCTCGATGGCCTGGGCTCCTGAAGTGGCGACTCACAAATTCGTAGGCTGCCAGCGGTCCTCGTTCTCGGCCGCACCGAAATCGAGCCACGTCGCCTCGACGAGGGGGACCGGGGGGGCGAGCGATCGGGAGCCAGCGACGAGCGGCCGTGGCCTACGAACGGTCGGAGCAGTCTTTTTTTTTGACCGAAGGCCGGCGTCACGGATCGCGCGATTGACTGTCGAGCGACTCACTTCGACGTCGCGCTCTCGCGCGAGCCGGTCGGCCAGGTCGGCTCCGGTGGCGTCTGGGTCCTGGTCGAGCCACCGCTCGAGGGCGTCGAGGTCCGCCTCGGTCAGGCGCGGCCGGGGCCCGCGGCGGGCGCGGGACGGGGCGATGGAGCCCTTCGTACGGTGAAGCCGCTTCAGCTTCTGGACGAACGACCGGCTGACGCCGAACCGATTGGCGACGGCCTGTTCGGTGGCGTCGCCGCGGAGCGCGGCATTGAGGACGCGCTGGCGGAGGTCGTGGGAGTACGCGGACATGCGACGTGGCGGAGCTGCCGGCTTACGAAAACTCTAGCCCATCATTACCGCCCGGCCCAAAATGAACGGGGCGCGTGTGTGCTAGCGAGGGGACGGCAGCCCCCTGCTGATCAGCGATTCGTTCCGACCAGCGGGGACTGCTGGAACGCGTGGCGTCTGCAGGGGCGGTCAACTGAAGCGAGTCTCTATCACCTTTCCCTTTTGACAAGGCAGCCCCCCATCTCACCATCAGGCTGGCCCGATCTTGGACGGGAGGGCACACTGTTGTCCCCGGGGATCCTCCTAGATAAATTCCCCAGGTCGGCGGCCGATAGAGGACTCGGCCCCGGCACGAGGCCGCGTTCTGCTCTGGGAGTCCGGAGCGATGGGCCCTCAACCCCCACCACCACACCTGTCCCCTGTCGTTATGCGTCATCTTGCCGCTGGGAGGACCAGCCGCACGCTCGTCCAGTTCGCCGTCACGGCGTTCATCCTCCTCCTCGTCCCGTCGTCTCAAGCCCAAACCTTCCACCGCGACTGCGGGACGGGCCGGCTCTACGACGACGTGACGGGGGGGTGTAACAACGTAGAAACCGTCCTCTCCAGGAACGGCACCCTGTACTGGGTAGACCAGGCCACCGGGAACGACAGCGACCCCGGGACGAAGAGCAGACCGTGGAAGACGATCTCGAGGGCCAACCGGGCCGGCCAGCTCTTGCCCGGCGATGCCGTCCTCATCCGGTCGGGGACGTACCGCGAAGAGATCCGCCCCCGCACCGCGGGGCAGGCCGGCCGCCTCGTCACCTTCTCCGCGTACCCCGGCGAGACCGTGACGGTCTCGGGCGCGGACGTCGTCAACCGGCCCGGCAGCGGGTACGCCGGGTGGGTCCAGCAGAGCGACGGCTCGTGGCGACACGCCTGGACCTGGGACGCGCTCCCGTCGGAGGGCACGCACCTCGCCGACCGGCGCCGCGAGCTGTTCGTCGTGAACGGGACCGTGCTCCGGCAGCTCAGCGGGACGTCGAAGCCGTCCATCGCGCCCGGCCAGTTCTGGGTCCAGGGCTCCGACTCGAACCCCACCGCCGTCTACATCAAGACGCCCGACGGCGCCAACCCGAACACCCAGCTGGTCGAGGTCGGCCAGCGCGACCTGCTCTTCCAGCCCGAGAGCCGCGACGTCTGCACCCGGTCCGACGACGGGTACTACCGCGTGCTCCTGCTCCGCTTTATGCACTCGACGGCGAAGCGCCAGCGGATGGCCGTTTGCACGGGCGCCCGCGGGAGCCGGATCGAGGAGGTCGAGGTCGTCTGGAACAACGCCGGCGGCATCCAACTCACCGGCCGCGACCAACTTGTCCGCGGAGTGATTTCGAGCCACAACGGCATCGAGGGGATCGGCGTGCAGGGGTGCGACAACTGCACCGTCGAGTACTCCGAGGTCCGCGGCAACCACTGGAAGTGGTGGCAGGACGAGGGCGGCCGGTCGCACGGCGGCGGCGGCAAGATCACGGGCACCACGAACTCGACGATCCGATACAACACGTACGCGGACAACGACGGGGCCGGGATCTGGCTCGACGAGAACGCCAGCGGCAACGAGATCTACGGCAACCGGGTCGACCGCAACCTGAAGCAGGGAATCCAAATCGAGCTCCACTCCGACGGCAACCGGATCTACAACAACGTCGTCACCCGGACCCGGCACTACAGCTCGATCTGGAACGGCATTGGGATCTCGCTGTCGGTGAGCGACGGCAACCTCGTCGCCTACAACACGGTCCTTGGCAACCAGGGGTCCGGCCTCCGGGTCGGCGGAGACAACCGCGGAACGTCCACCGGGAGCGTCGTCTACAACAACCTCTTTCTGTACAACGCGCTCGCGGCCGACGCGGGCCGCGAGATCATGATCCTCGGGAGCGGGCCGGCGTCGGACCCCGGCTCGCCGTGGCAGCGCGTGCAGACGAACCGGGTCGACGGCAACGCCTACACGTTCCGGAACCCGCTCGAGATCCTGCGCAACGAGGCCAACTTCATGGTGTCGCCGTCGTGCAACGGGTGCGACGCGCTCTACGCGAACGCGCTCGACGAGTGGCAGGAGCCGGTCGGTTTCGACGGGGGGGGGCACGTCACGCAACTCCTGCAGCCGACGATCCAGAACCCGCTCGACCCGGTCAACGGGTGGCGTTTGAGCCTGGGGAGCCAGTACGCCGGGCGGGCCGTCGCCCTCCCCTCGGGCGTGGCCCCGATCCTGACGGACGCGTTCGGCGCGACCCGGCCGGCGTCCGGCGGATCCATCGGGGCGCACGAACTGGGTGGGAGCCCGCCGCCCGCGTTCACCGCGAAGACCACGCCGCAGCCCGGTCCGCAGCCGGGCCCGACGGGCGGCGTGGTCTTCGCGGTGAACGCGGGCGGCGGAGCGTTCACGGCGGCCGACGGGACGGCGTACCAGGCCGACCGGCTCTACACACGCGGGCGGACCCGATCGACGAACGCGCCCATCGCCGGGACGACGGATGACGCGCTGTACCAGACGGCCCGGGCCGGCCAGTTCGCCTACAGCGTCCCCGTCCCCGACGGGACGTACGAGGTGACGTTCCGGTTCGCCGAGTTCGTCTACGACGGGCCGGGCCAGCGCCGCTTCGACATCGAGGCCGAGGGGACTGAGGTCCTCTCCAACGTCGACGTGTTCGCGGCGGCCGGGGCGAACCGGGCGTACGACCTCACGGCGACCGTGGCCGTGGCCGACGGGACGCTCGACCTCCGGTTCCTCCAAGACACCAAGGGGCCGTTCGTTTCCGCCATCGTGGTCCACGCCCCGACGGCGTCCCCGGCGGGCCCCATCGCGTTTGCAGTGAACGCGGGAGGCGACGCGTTCACGGCGGGCGACGGGACGGCGTACGAGGCCGACCGCCTCTACACGAGCGGGCGGATCAAGTCGACCGACGCCCCGATCTCTGGGACGACCGACGACGCGCTGTACCAGACGGCCCGGGCCGGCCGGTTCGCCTACAGCGTCCCCGTCCCCGACGGGACGTACGAGGTGACGTTCCGGTTCGCCGAGTTCGTCTACAACGGAGCCGGGGACCGCCGCTTCGACATCGAGGCCGAGGGGACTGAGGTCCTCTCCAACGTCGACGTGTTCGCAGCGGCCGGGATCCGCCGGGCGTACGACCTCACGGCGACCGTAGTCGTGGCCGACGGGACGCTCGACCTCCGGTTCCTCCAGGACACCAAGGGCCCCATCGTCTCCGCCATCGTCGTCCGCCATGCGTTGGACGCGTCGCTGGCAGAGGAGCCCCCGGTCGCCCTGACCGCCCCGGAGACGATCGTGGCGCGGAGCAGCGCGCTCCCCGACGTGGTGACGCTCGAGCGCCCGAGCCCGAACCCCACGCACGGGCGGGCCGTGCTCCGGTACGCCCTGCCTGAGGCCTCCGACGTGCGGATCGACGTGCTCGACCTGCTCGGCCGGCCGGTGGCCGTCCTCGAGGACGGGAGCCAGTTCGCCGGGTGGCACGAGGTCGCGTTCGAGGGGGCCGGGCTCCCGGCCGGGGTCTACGTGGTCCGGCTGCTGGCGGATGGCCAGGCTGCCGTGCAGCGGCTGACGCTGGCCCGCTAAGGACGGGCGTTGAGAAGGAGTCGGGGCCCGCCGGACGGAAGTCAGGCGGGCCCCGGCGCATTACCCGGGCGTCGGTCCTTCGCCGGGCCCCGTCGGGCCGTGCCCATCGGGGACGCCGTCCAGGTCGGCGTAGAACGCGGTGTAGAACGCGGCAAGCTCGCGGGCGGTGACGTCCTCCTCAATGAGGCGGGCGATCGCCTCCCGCTCCTCAGGTCGGAGCGTGTCGGGGTAGCGAACGAACCGTTCGACGGCGTCTTCGAGGGATGGGGACATGCGGCGGGGTACGTGGCGGGGGCGGAGTACGCCAACGGAGTGGACGAGGGGTGAGAATAGACGCACTGATGCGTCCGGAACCGCGCCAAAAACGCAGGCCGAAGCGGGGGTTAGGCGGGCATTCCGCTAACGGCCCACGGCTCTATGATGGTCGTTACATCCCGGCCCGGCCCAATAACGACGAGGGCCGCGCTCTGGACTTCCCCAAAGTCTCGCTGGCCCCCGACTACGAGACTCGGTCCCCTTCCCCGCTGACCATGTCTCTTGCTCCTGCGTCACTCCGGCGCACCTTCGCCGACCTCGTCGGCGACCAGCCGTCTCGGCTGGCGACCGACGCGTTCGTTGAACACAGCCGTCAGATCGCGACGGCCTACCTCTTGCGCCGAACCCACTCGGGGCGGCTTCGCCTTGACCAGTTCGACCTTCGGGTCGAGGACCTCGCCCTCGACTGCTTCGCCGACCTCTTCCGCCGCGACGACGAGGGCCGCCTGGTCCGCCTCCGCGGCTACGCCCAGTCGATCGGCTGGGAGTCGCTCGACGACGCCGGCCTCGCGATCGCGGTGCGCCGGCTCGTGTTCAGCGTGGTCAATGAGGGGCTCTTCCGGCGATACCGCGAGAGCGACCCCACCGTGGGGCGCCTGATCCGGACGCTGAAGCAGCACGTCGGCGAGCACGATCGACTGAGCCTCCACCGCGTGCGCGGGACGTACCTCGTCGAACTCCTCGACGCGACGCCGGACCAGAAGGCGAGGCCGCTGATGCCGCCGGAGGTGCTCGAGGCCCACCTGCACGGGTTGCTCGGCTCAAGCGGGCCAATGCGTGACGTCGTCGGCGAGCTCGCGGAGCTGTTCGCGTCGCACCCCCTCTACGCGCCGGCGGTGTCGCTCCCGGACCTCGCGCTGTGCATCCGGAACGTGCTCGCGCGCCGGGGCGAAATCTCCGGCGAGGCCACGGCCGACGCCGACGACGTCGACGGTCGAAATCTGACGGTGCTGGTCCAGTCGTATATCGAGCACGCACTCGCGCGGGTCCGACACGATATGGAGGGGCTCTACGTCGGCCGTCGTGGGATCAGCCCGAACCTCTACCTGGCCTACTTCAGAGCGGTCGGGGACATCTTACGGGACCAGCTCACCGGGGCGGGGACACCCGACCTGTCCTTCCGTGAGGCGCTCAACGGTCACATCGCGGCCGTGAGCAGCAAGGAGTACCGGCGGACGCACCAGGCCGTCCTCGAGTACCTCGTCAACCTGACCCGGGCGCGCGTCCTGGCCCAGGCCGCGCCGCTGGTCTGACGCCCCCGTCGTTGGGACGCTCTGAGGCGAGCGCGCGACCACGGCGCGCGCTCGCCCCACGGCTCCGGCCCGCTAGCGGGCGACGGACATCGTTCCGGACGCAGCCGCGTCGCCGTGGGCCATGACGGCTCGGAGACGATAGGCGTAGGCCCCCGTCGCGAGGCCCCGAACGTCGACCGGCAGGGGCCGGTCGGTCCCGGCCGAGAGCGCCGTCGTGGACGACCAGACGCGGCGGCCGAGCACGTCGTAGAGGGCGAGCTCGATGGTGGCCGCCTCGGGCAGCGTCAGGCGCAGCGTCGCCGTCGCGGCCGAGGGGTTCGGCACGGGCGGGCCGACGGTGAGCCGCGACGGCGGCGGGGCGGCGGCCGTGGTCCGGGCGACGGGGCGGGAGACCTCGATGGCCGCCACGTGCGGCTGGTCGACCGAGGCGAAGAACCCGACGTCGAGCGTGTCGTCCTCGGCCACGTACACCGTGAACTGCTTGACGACGGCCGTGGCCGGGCCGGCCTCGGCCGTGATGTCGAAGTCGTCGATGATCGTCTGGCCCTCGGCGTCCACGTCGAACACGCGCGAGCCGACGCCGCCGGGCTCGCCGCCGGGGACGCCCCAGTAGATCTCGGCGAAGTGGAGGCGGAGGATGTAGAGGCCGGCCTCCGGGACGGCGATCCGGTAGGCGAACCGCTCACGGCGGCCCGTCGAAGTCCGGCCGGTGAGGTAGAGGCTGTCCGCGTCGGTCCCGGCGATCTCCGTCAGGACGCGGTTCACCGACGGCCGGCCGTCGTCGGCCGACGTGTCGGCCGCCCACTCGGCGCCGTTCGCCATGAGGGCGGGACCGCCCGCGTTGATTCGTGCGATGACCTCCTCGACGGGGTCGTCCTCCGGGGACGACGACTGGGCCTGGGCGGGGCCGGCGAGGAGACCGACGAGAAGGAGACCGAGGAGCGCGCACCGGAGGTGAGCGAGCCCGACCGAAACCACAGGCAAGGAAGCCGTAGGCATGGGGGTGGGAGGTGGGGAAGGAGATGATTCCCAATCGTTCCACGAGCCCGCCGATGCAGGATCGGCGCGGGGCCCGTCGGCGTTACCCCGGGGCGATGCCGGCCTCGACGAGTCGCCGCCAGAGCGTCTCGACCGACGCCTCGATCGAGGCCGACGCGGTGGGGAGGACCACGTCGGGAGCGGGCGGCGGCTCGTACGGGGCCGAGACGCCGGTGAACCCCTCGATCTCGCCGCGGTCCGCGCGGGCGTAGAGGCCCTTCGGGTCACGCGCTCGCGCGGTCTCCACGTCGACCTCGACGTAGACCTCGAGGAAGCGGCCCTCCGGGACGAGCGCCCGGACCCGGGCGCGGTCGGCCGCCGACGGCGAGACGAGCGCGCACAGGACGACGAGCCCCTGGTCCACCAGCAGACGGGCGACCTCGCCCGTGCGGCGGACGGCCTCGGCGCGGTCGGCCGCGTCGAAGCCAAGGTCGCCGTTGAGCCCGTGGCGGAGGGCGTCGCCGTCGAGCCGGACCGTCTGGACGCCGGCCGCCTGGAGACGCCGCTCGACGTGTCGGGCGATCGTCGTCTTGCCTGAGCCCGAGAGGCCCGTGAGCCAGACGACCCCCGCACGCCAGCCATTGTGCGCCTCGCGTTCCGCCAGCGGCACGTCGTCCGCCTCCCACACGACGTCCGGGGAGGACGGCCTCGCGAGGACCGGCGAGCCCGCGCCGCGCCCGTCGCCGCTCGGGGGCGCCACCGGGGGTGCCTGTCCGTCGAGGCGCGCGGCCTCCCGAGCGACGTCGTCGGGGTCTTGCGCAGCGCCGCGGATCATGCCGGCCGCGACCGTCCCGTTCGAGTAGGGGTCGATGAGGATGAACCCGCCGGTCTTCCGGTTGATGGCGTAGGGGTCAAAGAAGATCGGGGCCGCCGTCGTGAGGCGGACGCGCGCGATGTCGTTGAGCCCGAGCGCGGCGGCCGGCTGGCGGTGCAGCGTGTCGACGTCGACCCGGTAGACGATCTCGTCGACGAAGACCTTCACCTCGCGGGTCGTGTGGCGGAGGAGGTAGTGGCGGCCGGGCTCGAGGGGCGTCTCGCTCATCCAGCACACCATGGCGTCGACGGCGCTCGCGACCGTCGGGAGGTTCCCCGTGCGGACGAGCATGTCGCCGCGCGAGACGTCAAGGTCGTCCGTCAGCTCGATCACGACGGGCTCGCCGGCGGCCGCCCGAGGCTGCTCGCCGTCGAAGGTGGTCACGCTCAGGATCCGGCTCTCGCGGCCCGACGGGAGGGCGAGGACGGCGTCGCCCGGCCGGACCTCTCCCGACGCGACGGTCCCAGCGAGCCCGCGGAAGTCCTGGTGCGGCCGGATGACGGTCTGGACGGGGAACCGGAAGTCGACGAGGTTGCGGTCGGCCGCGACGTTGATCGTTTCGAGGAGGTAGAGCAGCGTCGGGCCCTCGTACCAGTCCATGTGCTCGCTCCGCTCGACGACGTTGTCGCCCTTGAGCGCCGAGACCGGCACGAACCGGACGTCGTGGACGCCGAGCTTGGCCGAGAACGCGGTGTACTCCTCCACCACGGCGTCGTAGGCCTCCTCGGCGTAGTCGACGAGGTCCATCTTGTTGATGGCGACCACGAGGCGGGGGATGCCCAAGAGCGACGCCAGGAAGCCGTGCCGCTTCGACTGGGTCTGGACGCCGCGTCGGGCGTCGACCAGGATGATCGCGAGGTCGGCCGTCGAGGCCCCCGTGACCATGTTCCGCGTGTACTGGACGTGGCCCGGCGTGTCGGCGATGATGAACTTCCGCCGCGGCGTCGCGAAGTACCGGTACGCCACGTCGATCGTGATCCCCTGCTCCCGCTCGGCCCTCAGCCCGTCCGTCAGCAGCGCGAGGTCGGGGACCCCGTCGTCGTCGGTCCCCCGGGCCCGCGAGGCCTCCGAGACGGCCTCGAGCTGGTCCTCGAAGATCGACTTCGAGTCGTAGAGGAGCCGGCCGATCAGCGTGCTCTTCCCGTCGTCGACGCTCCCGGCCGTCGTGAACCGGAGGAGGTCCATGTCGAGGTACCCGTCGGAGGGGTCGACCGGGGGGCCGTCGGGGGCGCCGGCCTCGGCGGCGAGGCGGGCGGGGTCGGTGCCGTTGGTCTGCATGGTCGAGAGCGGGGTGCGGGATCGGGGATGTGGGATGGGTGAGGACGAGCGATGGGCTCATCCCTCGACGTCCCTCTTAGAAATGGCCCTGGTTCTAGAAATAGCCCTGCTTCTTCCGGTCCTCCATGGCCGCCTCCGACCGCTTGTCGTCGTGGCGCCCCCCCCGCTCCGTCTGCCGCGCCGCGGCCACCTCCCGGATGACCTCCGGGAGCGTCGACGCCGTGCTCCGGACGGCCCCCGTGCACGTCGCGTCGCCGACCGTCCGGAACCGGACGGTCTCCCGCCTCACGGCCTCGCCGGCCTGGGGCCCGGCGAACTCCGTCACGGCGAGGAGCGTCCCCCCCCGCTCGAACACGTCCCGCTCGTGGGCGAAGTAGAGCGCGGGGAGCCCGACGCCCTCGAGCGCCACGTACTGCCACACGTCCATCTCCGTCCAGTTCGAGAGCGGGAACACCCGGAACGTCTCGCCGACGTGGCGGTGCCCGTTGTAGAGGTCCCAGAGCTCGGGCCGCTGGTTCTTCGGGTCCCACTGGCCGAACCGGTCGCGGGCCGAGAAGAACCGCTCCTTCGCCCGGGCCTTCTCCTCGTCGCGCCGCCCGCCCCCGAACGCCGCGTCGAACCGGTGCTCGGCGAGGGCGTCGAGGAGCGGGACGATCTGGAGCCCGTTCCGGGAGGCCTCCGGCCCCGTCTCCTCGACGACGCGGCCGGCGTCGATGGCCCCCTGGACGGAGGCGACCTCGAGCCGGAGCCCGAGCCCGGCGACGAGGGCGTCGCGGAAGGCGAGGGTCTCGGGGAAGTTGTGGCCCGTGTCGACGTGGAGGAGCGGGAACGGGACGGGCCCGGGGTGGAACGCCTTCCGGGCGAGGTGGACCATGAGGATCGAGTCCTTCCCGCCGGAGAACAGGAGGGCCGGCCGCTCGAACTGGGCGGCCACCTCGCGCATGACGTGGATCGCCTCCGCCTCGAGCGTCCGGAGGTGGGAAGACGGCGAGGCCGCCAAGCGGGCGGGCGCGGACGGGGCGGGAGCGAGCATTTCCAGGGGCATGGGAGTCGGGGTCAAAACCAGAGCAGCTTCATGGTGAGGAGAGCGGTCGCGCTGTAGACGAGCGAGACCGGCGCGCCGGCGCGGACGTAGTCGGCGAAGCGGTAGCCGCCGGCGGACATGACCATGAGGTTGGTCTGGTAGCCGAACGGCGTGAGGAAGCCGGACGAGGCCGCGAGCGCGATGGCGACGCCGAAGACGGTGGGCGAGACGCCCGCCTGAGCGGCCGCCTCCAGACCCATCCCGATCATGAGCGCGGCGGCGGCGTTGTTCGTGATGAGCTCGGTCAGGACGACCGTCACCAGGTAGAGCGCCATGAGGACGCCGAACGGGCCGGCAGGGCCTGCCACCCCGACGACGGCGTCGGCGAAGGTGACCGCGAGGCCCGTGGTCTCGAGGGCCTTCCCAACCCCGAGCGCCATCGCGATGACGACGAGCGTCGGGAGTTGGACGGCCTCGCGCGCGTCGCGTCCTCGGAGGCATCGGGTCGCGATCATGGCGAGGGCCCCGACAAACGCCGCCCGGTCGATGGGGACGATGCCGGCGGCGGCCAGCGCGATGACGGTGCCGAGAATGGCCAGCGCCAGTGGGGCCTTCCGGGGCTGAGGTCGTGGGCGCTCGGGCCGGCGGGGGGCCACGAGGTAGAACTCGTCGCGGCGCGCGTTCCACTCCTTCTCGAACCCGTTCGCCGCCTCGACCACCAGGAGGTCGCCGGAGTGGAGCGGCGTGCGGCCGAGGCGGCCCGTGAGGGCGTCGTCGGCCCGCTGGATGGCGAGGACCACGCCGCCGTAGCGCTCGCGGAACTCGGCCTCCCGGAGCGTTCTCCCCACGAGCGACGACGACTCGGCGACGACGGCCTCGTAGAGGGGGAGCGTCTCGAGGAGCGGGGTGGAGACGGGCTCGACAGCGCGGGCGAGGCCGGGCCGGTCGAGGAGCCCGTCGAGCGCCCGCGCGCTCCCCTGGAAGGTGAGGGTGTCGCCGGCACGGAGGGCGGACTCGGGCGTCGCGGGGACGAGGTCGTCGTCGCGGCGAAGGTGGACGAGGTAGGCCGTCTCGAGCGAGCGGAGCCCGGCCTCTTCGATCGTCTGGCCCACGAGAGGCGAGCCCGTGGGCACGCGAACCTCGAAGAGGCAGCGGCCGAGTCCGTCGCCGACGGGGCCGTCCCCGGCCCGGCGGCCGGGGAGGAAGCGGTGGCTGACGAGCGCCATCACGGCGAGGGCGGCGAGGGCCGCCGGCAGGGCCACTGGCGTCTGAGTGAACATGCCGAGGGGCTCGAGGCCGGCCTCGGCCATCCGACCGGTCACGACGAGGTTCGTGCTCGTACCGATGAGCGTGAGCGTCCCACCGACGGTCGTGGAGTAGGCCACGAACATGAGAACCTTCGAGGGCGGGATGCCCGCCCGTTCGCACCACGCCTGCGCACGCGGCGTGACCATCGCGACGATCGGCGTGTTGTTGAGGACGGCCGACATGACGCCGAGGAGGCCTCCCATCTGGGCGACGGATCGCGTCAGGCCGCCCTGCCGCGGGAACAGGGCCCGATCGGCGAAGCCAAGGGCACCGGTGTTCTGGACGCCTGCCGCCAGGACGAACAGCGAGGCCACGGCGATGACGGCCGGGTTGGCGAACCCCGCGAAGGCGTCCTGCGGGGAGAGCACGCCGAGGGCCACGAGGACGCCGACGGCTCCGACGAGGACGAGGTCGGCCCGGGCGAGGTCGCGGACGAGCGCGTAGAGCATGGCCCCGACGACGGCGAGCGTCGCCCAGGCCGCCCAGGTCAGGCCGCCCATACGGGAGGGGGAGGAGCTAGAGAGGTGGCCTGCACGGGGGCCGAGACGTACTGATGCCAGTCGAGGTCGGGATCGCCTGACCCGACGATGGCCGGGGCGGACGGGGCCGACATGGAGTACGCCAGGGGCCGGCCGGCGAGGTCCGTGAGCCGCCCACCGGCCGCCTCCAGAATCGCCTGGGCCGCGGCCATGCCCCAGGCCGGCGTCTGGGCCGCGCGGGGGGCGAGGTCGGCCGCCCCCTCGGCGACGAGGCAGAACGGGAGGGACGAGCCCGCGCGGCGCGACGTGACGCGGACGCCGCCCATGTAGAGCCGGAGGGCCAGGTCGGCGGCAGGCGGTCGCTCTGAAGACGAGCCCACGGCGACCGTGAGCCGGCGCGGATCGGCGTGGCGAATGCGGATGGGTACCGGCGGGCCGTCGCCGTCGACGCGGTGGGCGCCCCGCCCGCGCGCCGCGGCATAGGCGCGTCCCCACGCCGGGGCGACCACGACGCCGAGGACGGGCCGGCCTCGTTCGATAAGGGCGACGTCGACGGTGAACGCTCCCGTCCGCTGCAGGAACTCGGCGCTCCCGCCGAGCGGGTCGACGCACCACCACTGGTGGGCCGACTCGTGCCGCTCCTGGACCGCGTCGGCCGAGACGACCGGGACGCCGGGGGGGAGCCGGGCCAGCCGATCCCGGAGGTAGGCCTCGGCGGCGGCTCGGGCCGCCGCGAGGGCGTCGTCCCCGAGCGGCGCGGCATGGCCGTAGTGGGCGAGGGCGATCGCGCCGCCGGCCGTCGCGAGGCGGCGGACGAGTTCGACGGGCGGCCCCGGGCGGCGGTCCGTCATTGGTCCGGGTGGGGCGGGGCCGTGCGGTGACCCGGGGCGGCAGAGCCCCGAGGCGGGCTCCGTCGGGTCATGGCCCAAGCGACACGACCGGCCGCGCCGTCCCCACGGGAGGCCACGGAGAGGGAGGCGGGGGCCTGTACCAGCGCGTGGTAGAGACGGTAGGCCTCGTCGCGGAGCGCGCGGTGGCTCGGGAGGTTGAAGGCCGTGCGGAGCACGTCCTTTCCGACCTGCCGCTGCCCAGAGGGCCGCGCGACGGTCCGTCCGGGCTCAGGCGCCGTGCGTCGGTAGAACTCGTCGATGACGGCGAAGCACCGCTGGACCTCGGCGTCCGTGTGGTCGAAGGGGGCGAAGTCTGTCCCGAAGCGGGCGTTGACGGCGCCGACGACGGCGCCGAAGTCGCTCGTGACGTCCTGGAAGTCCGCCACGACGACGTGCTCGCGGTACGGGAGCACGCGGCGGTAGAAGAGGACGTAGTCGCGGAGGGCCGTCTTCAGCGGGTACCCGAAGGACCGCGCGTTGGAGACGACGGCCTCCTCGGGGTCGCGGATGAGGAGGATGGTCGGGATGCCGGCCGCGGCCGCCCCGACGATCTGGGCCTCGGCGTGGAGGTGGTGCGCGGCCTCGACGGGCGTCCCCTGCGCCAGTTGGAAGGCGACGGTGGCGAACGTGTTGCCGCACCGCGGGTACCCCTCGATCACGATCCGCGTCCGGTCGTGGACGACGCCGGTGTGAACCATGCGAACGCCGTTGATGAGCATGTACGGCCGCTTCTTGTGGCGGATCAATGGGAAGTAGACCCTCGGAAAGTGCCGGACAGCCTGCCGGAGGTAGAAGCGCACGCGGCGTTGGGCGGTCCAGTCCCAGGAAGACGATGCCATCGGGGAAGCGGGGCTAGGAGAGCTCACACGCCAGTCTCGTCTCGGCCACGGCGGGGCGCGGAAATCCGAACGAGGCCCGGTTCCGCCGAGGGGCGTGTCTGCACAGGCCGGGGCCCGCGACGAAGGGGCCCACAGACGCTCTCCTCGTTGAGTCCGCATGGACCTGGCCCTCTCCCCCTCCGCTCCCCCTCCCGTGTCCGTCCCGGCGCCGCCGTCGAGGCGTGTCCTCGGGGCGCGCGTCGACGCGACGAGCTACGACGGCGCGACCCAACTCGTCATGCAGTGGGCGCGCGAGCGGCGCTCCGCGTACGTCTGCGCCACGAGCGTCCACGGCGTGATTGAGGGGAGCGAGGACCTCTCGTTCCGGGACGTCTTGAACGAGGCCGACCTCAACACGCCGGACGGGATGCCCCTCGTGTGGGCGCTCCGCCGGCTCGGCATTCCCGAAGCCAGCCGGGTCTACGGCCCCATCCTGACGCTCCGGCTCTGTGCCGCCGCCGAGACCGCCGGCACGCCGATCGGGCTCTACGGCGGGACGCCCGAGAGCCTCGAGGCGTTTCAGGCCTTCCTCACGCGGACCTTCCCTCGGCTCCGCGTCGCCGTCGCGATCTCGCCCCCGTTCCGCCCTCCGACACCGGAGGAGGACGAGGCCGACACGGCCGCTATCGTCGCGTCCGGCGCCCGGATCGTGTTCGTGGGGATCGGCTGCCCGAAGCAGGAGCGGTGGTGTGCCGCCCACCGCGGGCGGATTCCGGCCGTGATGGTCGCCGTCGGGGCCGCCTTCGACTTCCACGCCGGCCGCGTCCGGCAGGCCCCGCCGGCGCTCCAGCGCGCGGGGCTCGAGTGGGCCTTCCGCCTGGCCGTCGAGCCGCGCCGACTGTGGCGCCGCTACGCCCGGATCGTCCCCCGCTTCGTCGTCCGCTTCGGGCACCAGCTCGCGCGGCACCAGCTGCGCGCGGCGTAACCCTCTTCCCCTCCCCTCTACGCATCATGAACGAACGCGTGCTCGTCACCGGGGCCGGTGGCTTCATCGGCCACCACCTCGTGACCTACCTCAAGAACCGTGGCTACTGGGTCCGCGGCGTCGACCTCAAGCACCCCGAGTACGAGCCGACGGCCGCCGACGAGTTTGACATCCTCGACCTCCGCCGCTGGGACGCCTGCCTGGAGTCGCTGCGCCCGGCGCCTGACGGACGCAAGATCGACCACGTCTACGCCCTCGCGGCCGACATGGGCGGGATGGGGTTCATCTCGGCCAACCACAGCCTGATCCTCCACAACAACGTCCTCATCAACACGCACACGATCGAGGCGGCGCGGAAGGCTGGCGTGGAGCGCTACTTCTACACGTCGAGCGCGTGCGTCTACCCGGAGCACCTCCAGACCGAGGCGAACGTGACGCCGCTGCGGGAGAGCGACGCGTACCCGGCCGCGCCGCAAGACGCCTACGGCTGGGAGAAGCTGTTCACCGAGCTCCTCTGCCACTACTACGCCGGCGACTACGGCATGGAGACGCGGACCGTCCGGTTCCACAACGTCTACGGTGAGTTGGGGACGTGGGAGGGCGGCCGGGAGAAGGCGCCGGCCGCGATGATGCGGAAGGTGGCCTACGCCAAGCTCCTCGGCGGCAAGGAGGGCGCCCCCGGCGGCCCGCCGACCGTCGAGATCTGGGGCGACGGCGAGCAGACGCGGTCGTTCATGCACGTCGACGACTGCTGCGAGGGGGTCTACCGGCTGATGATGAGCGACTATCGGGAGCCGCTGAACCTCGGCCGGGACCGGATGGTCACGATCAACGAGCTGTGCGACATCGCCGCCGAGGCGGCCGGTGTCGACGTGGTCCACGAGCACATCGACGGGCCCCAGGGGGTCCGTGGGCGGAACTCGGACAACACGCAGCTCCGTGAGATCCTTGGGTGGGAGCCGGGCATCCCACTTGAGGAAGGCGTCGCGCGGACGTACGAGTGGATTGAGGGCCAGCTCCGGGCCAAGCTCGAGGCGGTGGGGAAGCTGCCTTCAGGCGATGGCGCCCTCGTCGACATCTTACCCGCGTGACGCCAATCGTCGTTGGGGCGGCCTCGGGACTGAGAGGCCGCCCCGACGATGTTTTTTGGGCGAGATAGCGCCCAGTAGAACGGCAAGGGCGCGCCACGGACTCGCCGGCGGTTCGACCGCGCGGTGACCTACGACCCAGCCGAGTTCAGGGTGTCCCTCAGTGGGGCGAGGCGGAGAGGAAGGCGCGAGCTTCGGCCAGCCCCTCTCGTGTGGACCCGTCGGCGCTGCTCTCCACGAGCTCGGTGTAGAACGCCCGCGCCGCGGCCGGCTCTCCGAGCTCACGCGCCGCACGCGCCGCACCCAGCAGGCCGTTAAAACGGCGCGGGTAGAGGTCGAGCGAGCGCTCGTATGCCTCGAGGGCCTCCCCGGGTCGGCCCTGCTCCATCATGAGGTGCCGAGGAGTTCGGACGCGGGAAGCGTGGGCCCGGGCGTAACCGGGGGCTTGGGCGTGGATGCCTCGAGGTCGGCCGCCTGCGTCATCTGCTCCACCGCCAGGGCCTCCTCCCCTCGGGCCTGGGCGGCCCAGGCCGCGACGCCCAGCCGCAGGATCCGGATCTGCCGCGCGAACAGCGTCTCCCCGGCCTCCTCCGCGACGCCTTCGAGCGCCTCCAGCCGGTCGAGCGCTTGCACGGCGCCGTCGAGGCGGCCCAGGCGGGCGGTGCCGAGCCCCCGGGCGAACCACGTCACCGCCTCCGGCCAGGGGAAGCGGTCCCAGTCGATCGCGTCGGACGGGCGCGGCGTGAGCGCCGCCGCGTCGTCCCACGCGCCGCGTTCGAGCGCGTACCGGGCCGGGATCGAGGCTAGGTGGAACGCCGTCTTCGACGACGGCTCCAGGTGCGGCGTCGCACGAAGTCGTTCGATCTGGACGGCCGCCGCGTCGTCGTCGCCCCGCTGGAGGTCGGCGTAGACGAGGTACTCGATGGCGTGCGGAAACTCGTCCCAGACGTACTGGCCCTCGTCGCCGGCGGGGTAGCGGAGGGCCGCGTCGGCGGCGCGGAGGTTCCCCTCGACGACGGCCTCCCACTCCCCGAGCCGGGTGTAGATGTGGGTCGGCATGTGGAGCGCGTGGGGGTTGTCGGGGGCGACCGCGGCGTAGTGGCGGACGACGTCGGGCGACTCGTGCTCGCGCCCCGGCGTGTCGTTGGCGTGGAGGAGGTAGTGGCTCGCGCCGGGGTGGAGCGGGTAGTCGCCGAGGACGCCCAGCAGGAGGGCCGCGGCGCGGTCCTGCCGCTCGTGTGCGTCGGCGACCGCCGGGGCCGTCGCGAGGAGGGACAGGGCGTAGAAGACGGTCGCCTCCGGATCGTCGGGGAACGCCAGGGAGAGCGCCTCCGAGGCCCGTCCCCACCGGCCGATCCGGTCCCAGTAGTCCCCGGCCTCGGGGCCGTCGAAGAACGCGGCGGCCGCGGCGACGAAGAGCCGCTCGTGCTCGGTCGCCAGGGCGAGCGCCTCCGCGCGTCGGACGGCGGCCCATCCCCGTTGGAGGTCCGCCGGGCCGGGACGGGTGGGCCAGAGCGGCTGGAAGAGGGTCATCGCCACACCCCAATGGGCCATCGCGCAGTCCGGGTCGATCTCGGCCGCCCGCCCGAATGCCTCCCGCGCCAGCGGGTAGGTCATGTGGTGGAGGAGGAGAAGACCCTGGTCGAATGCCCGCTGCCCCCCGTCGGTGCAGGAGACGGGAAACAGGACCTCGCCGAGCGGTGCGCCCGCCTCGGCCGAGTCTTGTGCGGAGGCGCCGCCGGCCACGAGGAGGGCGACGAGGGAGACGAGTCGCGCTCGAGGAGGGCGCATGGGGGCTCGGAGAGATGCCGAGGCCACCGGCGGCCTCGGCCGGGGAACAGGGGGCGCGGGCCGCCTCGGCCGAGCGCCGGCCTCAGTCGGTCGCCGTGAGGACCTCGGGGCGTTGCGTGTGGATGACCATCGCCGCGACGCCGGTCCCGAACAGGGTCCACATCCAGATCGCCCCCATCGGGCTCTCGAGGACCACGTCGAAGCTGGCGTTGACCATGAGCGCGGTCCAGTAGGCGATGAGGAAGGCGAAGACGGCCATCCAGGTCCGGTCGCCCGCGCGACGGCTCCGGGCGTAGTGGACGAGCATCGAGGCGAGCCAGCCGAGGTGGAGGGCCGCCCAGAGCAGGAAGCCCGGCACACCGCTGCGCGCGAGCACGGTCATGTGGCTGTTGTGCGGGCTCCGGAGCGACTCGCCGGCCGCCGACATGAAGCCGTCGTCGACGGACAGGTTGACGCCGTAGCCCTTGCCGGCCCAGAAGTAGGGCCCGCCGACGGTGTACCCAACGATCTTCGACCACCACTCGAGGCGCCACTCGCGGGTGTTGCTGAGCCGCCCGGTGTCTTCGGGCGCGACGATGCTCTCGATCTTTTCCACCACGATGTCGCCTGAGACGGTCCGGTCGCCGAGGGTCACCGTCGGCTGGAAGAGGGCCAGCGCGACGAGCGCGACGAGACCGAGGTAGACGAGCCGGGCGGGCTTGCTGGCGAACGGGGTGAGCGCCACGGCGATGCCGACGCCGACGGCACACGAGAGCATCCCGGCCCGGTTGGCGAGGAGTGGCGTGACGGCGAGGAGCGCGATGAGGACGAGGCGGGGGCGCCCCAGCCCGACGAGCAGGAAGGCCGCCGCGCCCGCCACGTGGACGAGCGTGTCGCCGCTCTTGACCTCGACGATCGCAATGTCGGTGCCGGGCACGCGCGGCAGCGCGAGGCCCTGCCCTTTGATCGCGAGCACGAGCCACGCCAGCGCCCCGAACACGACGACGAAGCGGCGATAGCGAAGGATGACGTCCCGGAGCCGCTCGGGGTCCTCGAGGAGCAGGGCCGCGACGACGATGGCGAAGCACCCGTAGCCCCAGAGCGCTGCGTCCCGGAGGGCGGCGACGCCGTACGTCGAGAGGTAGGGGGCGGTACACGCGGCGCCCCAAAGCATAAAGACGACGAGGAGTTGGACCAGCGGGGTCCGGGCGGCGAGACTGAGGCGCGCGCCGGCCGTGATCAGCCCGATCCCCATCGCCAGCTCGCCGACGTAGACGGGCGGCACGCCGAGGTAGGCCGCCCCGCGCCCGAGGAGGGCGTAGGCGAGGAGGAGCCACCCCAGACCGACGAGGTAACGGTCGCCGGTGCGAGCCGGGGCGGAGGGGAGCGCGAGGGCGGTGGCAGAGGGCACGAGCGAGGCGGACGGGTGGTCATGGGGTCGTCGCGCCCCGGGCGCTGCGCAGAATCGATCGGGGTGGGCGCCCTTTCTGCACCCCCGGGCCCTCGAGACGAGGAACCGACAGCCGATGGGAAGCAGGAGGCCCGCCGCTCCGCCCTGGCTCCTGCCCTGACCTGGTCCGCGACCCCCGCCGATGTCCATCACGCCTACCTCCTCGTCCCGCGACCCGCTCCTCTACGCCCCGGCGCCCGGTGGCGGGCTCCGGTCCGGCCTCCAGTCCCTGTCGAGGCTGCTCCGCCGCCATTGGCTGATCGTGGCCGGAAGCATCGCGCTCGCCCTCGCGATCGCCGGGGCGTACCTCTATTTCACGCCCGACATGTACCGCGCCGAGAGCGTGCTGTTGTCGGAAGAGTCCGACCCCAACGACCCCGACGACGCGCTCTCCCTCGGGTTCGTCCCCGGGCCGACGGAGGAGGGGCCGGACGAGCAGCTCCTGATGCTCCGGGAATCCTCTGCGCTGGCACAGGAGGTGGCCGCGCAGCTCCTCGGTGGGTCCGGCACGGCGGCCGGGCCCGCCGGGGCAGAGTCGCCCGAGGCCCTGGCGCGGCAGCTCCGCGCGACGGTCGAGTTCACGGCGTACGAGCCGAACGCCATCGGGATCGCGGCCACGAGCACCGACCCGCGCGAGGCGGCCCGGATCGCCGACGTCTACGCCGAGGTCGCCATCGCGCACGCCCGCAACGAGAGCAAGCGCCGCCTGGCCGAATCCCGCGCGTTCGCTGAGGAGCGGCTGGCGTCGGCCGAGGCCGACCTCCGCGACGCCGAGGGGGCCCTGGCGGGCTTCATGAGCCGAGAGGGCACGGCGGGGCTCGACGCCGAGGCGGCCGCCGTCGTCAATGACGGCGCGCGGCTGGCGTCGTCGGTGCGCGAGGCGGCGGCCGCGCTCCAGGCGCGCCGGGCCTCCGTGCGGGCGACCGAGACGGAGCTCGGGCGGATCCGGCCCGGGCTCGCGCGGCGCGTCGCCTCGGGCGTCGACCGCGAGATCGAGGCGGCCCAGACCCAGATCGCCACGCTTGAGACCCGCCTTGAGCAGTTCTACCAGAACACCCCCGAGGCGCGGTCCGACCCCAGCGACCCCCGGGCGCGGCCGCTCCGCGACGAGATCGCCCAGTGGCGGCAGCGCGTCGACGACCTCTCCGCCCAGTACGTCCAAGAGACCCTCGCCGCAGGCGGGTCGAACGCGGGCGACGCCAGCTCCGGGATCAGCTACGCGACGGAACTCGAGCGCCGGCTCATCGACGACCGGATCGCGATCACGGGGCTCGAGGCGCAGATCGCGGCGCAGCGGGGCCAGCTCGGCTCGTACGCCGCTCGCCGCCAGTCCATCCCGCGCCAGTCCGTGGCCGTGGGCCAGCTCGAGCGGAAGCGGGCCTCGGCCGAGCAGCTTTACCTATACCTCGCGAACACGCTCCAGGAGATCACGATCGCGGAGAACTCCGAGATCGGGTCGCTCCAGCTGCTCCGCCGCGCGACCACGCCCGACGCGCCCCTGAACCGGGGCCCGGTCCAGGTGCTCGGGCTGGCGGCCCTGCTCGGGCTCCTGCTCGGGTTCGGCACGGCTCTCGCCCGCTCCCGCATCGACGCCCGGGTCCACACGCCAGAGGACATCGAGGCGCTGGGAATGCCGCTGCTTGGGGTGATCCCGAAAGTGGAGGACCACGCCGCCGCCGCCGAAGGCGGGCCGATGGGCAACGTCGTCGCCGTGCTCGACGCGCAGTCGGCGGCGGCCGAGGCGTACCGGCACCTCTACTCGCGGATCCAGTTCAGCCGCCCCGACCGCGTCGTGGAAGTCGTCCTCGTGACGAGCCCCGAGGTGGGGGCCGGCAAGAGCACGACGGCGCTCAACCTCGCCGCGACGATGGCCCGCGCGAACCGGCGCACGCTCGTGATCGACGCCGACCTCCGGCGCCCGTCCGTGGGCCGCTACCTGGGCGTCGACGGAGGGCCGAGCCTCCAGAGCCTGATCGACCGAGACGGGTCGCTCGAGGACGCGGAGGCCCTCGTCGAGGGCGCGTTCACGCCCGTCTGGAACCTCTACGCGCTCGCCACCAGCACGCCCGTGGAGGTCCCGATGGAGCTCCTGACGTCGGAGCGGCTCCGCGAACTCCTCGGCGCCTTCCGGTCTCGGTTCGACACGATCGTGATCGACACGCCACCCATGATGGTCGCCTCCGACGCGGCCCTCCTCGCCTCGCAGAGCGACGCCTGCCTGCTCGTCGTGTCCTCGGGCCAGACGGACACCGAGGCGCTCGCCCAGTCGCGCCGCGAGCTCGAGGACGCGGGCGGGCACGTCATCGGCGTCGTCCTCAACCAATTCGACCCGGCCGAGGCTCGCTACAAGAGCACCTACGGCTACCGGGAACGGCACTACGCCTCCTACCACGACCTCCGAGTCAACTGAATCGTGCGCGTCCTTCTTCTTCCCCACTCGCGCCTTCTCCTCACCGTCGTCCTCTCCACCCTGGCCCTCGCGCCCGGTGCGGGGGCGCAGTCCGTGATCGGCCGGGCTGAGTCGATGGCGTCGAACGCCGAGGCATACTACTACGTCCGCCCGGGGACGGCGTCGGTCCGGGTCCAGGTCCTCGGGGCCGTCCGGTCGCCGGGGCTCTACGAGGTCAGCGAGGGGACCGGCCTCGGCCCGCTCCTCGCCCTCGCCGGCGGGCCCGCCCTCGGCACGACGCCGTCCGGGACGCGCGCCGAGACGGCGGTCAAGCTCTACCGGTCGGGCGCGGCGGGCCAGGAGCTCGCGTTCCAGGCCCCGCTCGAACAGCTCGTCGGGAGCGTCTCGACGCCCCCGGTCCTCGACGGCGACGTCCTCCTCATCGAGGTCGCGAGCGGTCGGATCGAGAGCGCCGACACGAACGCGAGCTCCTTCTACTACGTCCGCCCGGGGACGGCGTCGGTCCGGGTCCAGGTCCTCGGGGCCGTCCGGTCGCCGGGGCTCTACGAGGTCAGCGAGGGGACCGGCCTCGGCCCGCTCCTCGCCCTCGCCGGCGGGCCCACCCTCGGCACGATGCCCGCCGACACCCGGACGGTGGTGACGATCCGGCTGCACCGCCCGCGCGGTGGGAGCACGGAGCTCGTCTATGAGGGCTCGTTCGAGCCGACGGCGGGCGTCGTCCTCCCGACGCTCCAAGACGGCGACGTCGTGGTGACCGAGGCCCGGTCGCGGCGGACCATCAGCTGGCGCGACGCCATCCAGGTCATCAGCGCGGTCGGCGTTGTGGCTCTCGCCATCGACCGGCTCTCCGGGACCGGCAACTAGCCCTCTCCCTTCGGACCGACGCCATGCCCACCTCCACGCCGCCCCCGAGGCCGACCCTCGGGGCCCGCGACCGCCTTCCGCCCCCCATCCGCTCGGCCCTCTCGGCCGGGAAGCGGGCGGCGTGGTTCTCGATCGGCCGGATGACCCCGGTGCCGACGCGGCCGGTCCTCGTGCTCGGCAACCAGAAGGCCGGGACGACGGCGGTCGCCGCGCTCCTCGCGCAGTACGCCGGGCTCTCGGCCACGCTCGACTTCCGCTACCTCACGTCGAGCTGGCTGAAGGGCGTCCACGACGGGAGCATCCCCTTCCAAGCGTTCCTCCGGCGTCACGCCCTCGACTTCTCGCGGGGCCTGGTGAAGGAGCCGAACCTGTCGCTGCTCTACCCCCACCTCGTCCGGGCCTTCCCCGAGGCCGAGGTGGTCCTGATCGTCCGCGACCCCCGCGACAACATCCGGAGCGTGCTGAACCGGCTGGGCCTCCCGGGCGACGCGCCGCCGCCGGAGGGCTGGGCCGACCGCGTCAACCCACTGTGGCGTCTCGTCGTCGACGGGGCGTGGCTCGGGCTCGAGGGCGGGACGCACGTCGAGGCCCTCGCCAGCCGCTGGAGCGCGATCGCCGACGTGGCCCTCGACCACGCCGACCGCGTCCGCCTCATCCGTTACGAGGACTTCATGGCCGACAAGGAGGGCGCCGTGGCCGACCTCGCCGCCCGGTGCGGGCTCGAACAGAAGGCCGACATCGCCGACCGGCTCAACGTCGCGTTCCAGCCGCGCGGCGACCGAGCCGTCTCGTGGACGTCGTTCTTCGGCGACGACGCGCTCCGGCGCCTCGACACTCGCTGCGGGGACCGCCTCGCCGCGTTCGGCTACCCCTCCAGCATCGAGGCCGGTCCCCCGGCCGATCCCGCCCCCTCGCCCCCCCTCCGATGAGCCTCCGCCAGCAGGCCGTTTCCGGGGTGCTCTGGTCGGCGCTGGAGAAGTGGGGTGGCAAGCTGTTCTCCCTCCTCGTCTTCCTCCTCCTGGCGCGGCTCCTGTCGCCGGAGGACTTCGGGCTCGTCGCGCTCGCGGGCGTGTTCGTCACGTTCGCCCAGGTGGTGGTGGCGCAGGGGCTCGCCGAGGCCATCATCCAGCGTGACGAGCTGGAGCGGGGCCACCTCGAGACGGCGTTCTGGATCAACGTGGCGACGGGGCTCGCGGCGACGGCGCTCACGCTCCTGCTCGCGAAGCCGATCGCCGCGGGCCTCGGCACGCCGGCGCTCGAGCCGATCCTCCGCGCGCTCTCGCCGCTGTTCTTACTGAACTCGCTCAACGCGGTCCAGACGGCACTGATGCGGCGGGACCTCGCCTTCCGGTCGCTGGCCGCGCGGACGATCGGGGCGAACATTGCTGGGGGCGTCGTCGGGATCGGGATGGCCGTCGCCGGGTACGGCGTCTGGAGCCTCGTCGGCCAGCAGCTCGCCGCCAAGGCGGCTGAGGTGGCCCTGCTGTGGTCGATGAGCCAGTGGCGCCCCGGCCTCGGACCGTCGGGCCGCCACGCCCGCGACCTCTTCGGGTTCTCCGTCCACACCGTCGGGATCAGCCTGTTGACGTTCCTGAGCCGGCACTCGGACGACCTCCTGATCGGCTACGTCCTCGGGCCGGTCGCGCTCGGGTATTACACGGTGGCGTACCGCGTGCTCTCGACGCTTCTCGACGTGCTCACCGGGGTGACGCGGCAGGTCGCGTTCCCCGTCTTCTCTCGGCTCCAGCAGGAGCCCGAGCGCCTCCTCCGCGCGTTCTACAGCGCGACGCGCTACACCGCGTTCGCCTCGTTCCCGACCTTCTTCGCCCTCGCGGCGCTAGCGCCGGAGGTGATCCCGGTCTTCTTCGGGCCGCAGTGGGGGCCGAGCGTGCCCGTGATGATGTGGCTGGCCGTGGCCGGGGTCCTCTCGTCGGTCACGTTCTTCAACGGGAGCGTGCTGGTGGCCGTCGGGAAGCCGTCGTGGAGCCTGTTCGCGATGGCCCTGAGCGTTGTGGCGGCCGTGGTCGGGTTCGCCGTCGCCGTGCAGTGGGGGATCGTGGCGGTCGCCGCGGCCGTCGCCGTCCGGGCCTACGTGTTCTCGCCGGTGAGCCTGTGGCTGATCGGGCGGGTCCTCCCACTGAGCGGCAGGGCCTACGTCCGTCAGTTCGTCCCGGCCGCAGCTGGGTCCCTGGGGCTCGTCGCCGCCGTCGTGGCCCTCCGGCTGGCGCGACCGCCTCTTCCGGACGTGGCCTTCCTGGCGCTGGCGGGCGTGCTCGGCAGCGCCGTCTACCTCGGCACCGTCCAGCTCCTGGCGCCGACGGCACGGACGGAGGCCCTCGGGTTGCTCCGGTCGATCCGTGGGCCCCGGGAGGCCGTCACGCCCGACCCCCAGACCTGACATGGACGCCCTCGCCGCCTCCGTCGTGGTCCCGTGCTACAACGCCGCCGAGACCGTCGAGCGGGCCGTCCGGTCGGCCCTCGGGCAGTCGCGTCCGCCGGCCGAGGTGATCTGCGTCGACGACGGGTCGACCGACGGCACCCTCGACGTGCTGCGCCGGCTCGCCCGCGAGGCGCCCGGCCGGGTCGAGGTGATCGCGCAGTCGAACGCCGGCGCCTGCGCCGCGCGGAACCGCGGCCTGGCGCGCGCCACGGCCCCCTACGTCCAGTTCCTCGACCACGACGACTGGCTCCACCCCGACAAGCTGGCCCGCCAGCTCGCGCTCGTCGCGTCGTTCGGGGGCGAGGGGCCGGACCTCGTCGCGAGCAGCTTCACCCGGGTGCGCCTCGACGGAGAGCACGTCCTCCACGTCGCCGAGCCCGACGACCCGTGGGTCGCCCTCGCGTGGGTCCGCCTCGGGATCACGTCGGCCAACCTGTTCCGCCGGGAGGCCGTCGAGCGCGCGGGGGGCTGGAACGAGGCGTTCGCGAGCAGCCAGGAGTACGAGCTGATGTTCCGGATGCTGCGGCGGGGGGCGATCGTGGCGTTCGACCCGGAGTCCCTGACCGTCCTCTACCAGCAGGCCGGCTCGATCACACAGTCGACGCCTGAGGCGAACTGCGTCCAGCGGATCGAGCTGACGGCGGCGATCCGCGACCACGCGCGGCGGTACGGGAGCGCGCGGGCGGTCCGGGCGGCCGACGCGGCCCTGTTCTTCCTCGTCCAGATGCGCTGCGGGTTCAGCGTCGAGCGGGGCGTGGCGAGCTACCGCACGCACTTCGCGCCCGGCTACGTCCCGCCCATCGGGCGGGGCGTCGGCCGGGCATACTACCACCTCCACCGGGCGCTCGGATTCGAGCTCGCGCAGCGGATCCGGGTGGCCAGCCGACGGGCGGCGGGCTGGCGGCAAACGGGCCTCCCCGCCCGTCCGCGCGGGCCGCAACGCCTGCGCGCTCTTCAACCCTCGCAGTCATGACCGCTCCTCGCACCGCCCTCCTCTACTCGAACGCGCTCCTCCCGTACTCGGAGACGTTCATCCGCGACCACGGGGCGTCGCTCACGCGGTACCGCCCCGTGTACGCCGGCTGCCGCCGCGTCGAGGGGCTCGAGCTGGACGCCCCGGTCGAGGTCCTCAACGCCGGGAGGCTGGACGGGGGGGCGAACGAGGTCCGGTTCAAGATGACGGGCCACGCGCCGGCCTTCGTCGAGCGGCTCCGGGCCCACGACCCCGCCCTCCTCCACGCCCACTTCGGGGGCTGCGCAGCCGTCGCGCTCCCCCTCGCCGACACGCTCGGGATCCCGTTCGTGGTCACGTTCCACGGGGTCGACGCCACGCGGACGCTCCGGGACCGGCTTCGCGCGCCGACCCTCACGTCTCAGTTGTACCTCCTCCGCGAGCAGCGCCTCCAGAAGCGTGCCGACGCGGTCCTCGTCGTCGCGAACTACATGCGCGACCTCCTCCTCGCGCGGGGCTTCCCCGAGGACAAGGTCCGCGTTCACTACCTCGGGATCGACACGGAGGCGTTCGCGCCGGACCGGTCGGGCGTCCCGCCGCCGCTCGTCCTGTTCGTCGGCCGGATGGTCGAGAAGAAGGGGGCGACGTACCTCCTGCGGGCGATGGCAAAGGTGCGGGCGGACGTGCCCGAGGCGGAGCTGGTCGTCATCGGCGACGGGCCGCTGCGGGCGTCGCTGGAGCGGGAGGCCGCGGCGCTGGTCCCCGGCGCGCGGTTCCTCGGGCGCCGCCCGCCGGCCGAGGTCCGGGAGTGGATGAACCGGGCCCGGGTGCTCAGCGTGCCTAGCATCGTGGCCAAGTCGGGGGACCGTGAGGGGCTGGGGATCGTGTTCCTCGAGGCCCAGTCGGTCGGGACGCCCGTCGTGACGTTCCCGACGGGCGGCGTGCCCGAGGCGCTCGACGACGGGGCGTCGGGCTTCCTCGTCCCGGAGAAGGACGTCGAGGCCCTGGCGGCGCGGATCACGTCCCTCCTCACGGACGACGCGCTGTGGGCGTCGATGAGCGAGCGCGGGATCGCCTGGGTCCGCGAGCGGTTCGACATCCGGCGGCAGGCGCGCGCGCTCGAGTCGCTCTACGACGAGCTCACGGAGCGCCAGCCCGCGACTGCCGTCCGCGCGTCCCACCGGCCGCTGGTGGCCTCCGAGCTATGACCGCGACGGCGCCCCTGCTCCACATCGGCTACATGAAGACCGGCAGCACGTGGCTCCAGCGCCACGTGGCGTCGGACGCGGCGACCGGCCTGGGGCTCATCGCCGAGCGCGAGGACCTCACCGAGCTCCTCGTCCGGCCGACCGTGCTCGGCTACGACGCCGGCGTCATCCGTGCCCTCGTCGCCGGCCCGCTGCGGGAATGCGAGCGCCGCGGACTCGTGCCCTTCATCTCGCACGAGCGGCTCTCGGGCAACCCGATCTCGGGCGGCTTCGACAGCACGATCGTGGCCGACCGCCTCGCCGACCTGTTCCCCGAGGCGCGGGTGGCCATCGTGATCCGGGAGCAGCGGTCGTTCCTCGCTTCGTTCTACAACGAGTACGTGTGCGGCGGCGGGGCGTGCTCGCTCCGGGCGTTCCTCCACCCGCCGCCGGGGGCGAAGCTGCCGCTCTTCACGGCCGGCTTTCTCGAGTACGACCGGCTCATCGGCTACTACCAGGAGCGGTTCGGGCGGGACCGCGTGCTGGTCCTCCCGTACGAGTCGCTCCGTCGCGACCCGCTGGCCTTCTGCAACCGCCTGATCACGTTCGGCGGCGGGCGCCCGCTTGCCGCCGTGCCGACGGAGGCGACGCGGCGGAGCCGGTCGTGGGCCGTCCTCGGCCTCCAGCGGGGCCTCAACTTCGCCCTGTTTCGCGACAGCTCGAACCCCGCCGCGCCAGTCCGCATCCCCAACATTAACCGGGTCGCGGACGTGGCCTCGCGCGCCACGCCCGCCTCGGTGGACCGCTGGGCCAAGCGCCGCGCCGCCGCGCTCATCGCCGACTTCGTGGGCACCCGCTATGCCGAGAGCAACCGGCGGACGCAGGCGTCGGTGGAGGCCTCTTTGGGCGAGCTCGGGTACGACCTGGCCCCGGAGCAGACCGTGCCTCTGGCGCCGGTCCGGGACGCGGGCGCAGAGGTCTTGGTGCCATGAGTGTCCGCGTCTCCGTCATCGTCCCCGCCTACAACGTCGAGCCGTACCTCCGGCGGGCCGTGACTTCCGCCCTGGGACAGACCGAGCCGTCCGTCGAGATCCTCGTCGTCGACGACGGGTCGACCGACGGGACGCTCGCCGTGGCGCGGTCGCTGGAGGGGCCCCGCGTCCGGGTGTTCGAGAGCGAGGGCAACCTCGGCCCGAGCGCCGCGCGGAACCGAGCCATCGAGGCCGCGCAGGGGGAGTGGGTCGCCGTCCTCGACGCCGACGACTGGTACGCGCCGGTCCGCCTCGCGCGGCTCCTCGCCGTCGCCTATGAGGAGGCGGCCGACCTCGTCATCGACGACCAGCACATCGTAGCCGACGGCGACGACCGGCCGTTCACGACCCAGTTCGAAACGTCGGGGACGCCGCTCACCGAGCGCCAGATCGTGGACCCCGTCGCGTTCGTGCGCTCGAACCGCCCAGGGTTCGGGAGCCTCCGGTATGGGAGCGGGAAGGCGCTCATGCGACGGGCGTTCCTCGACGCCCACGTGCTGCGGTACGACGAGCGAGTCCGCGGCGTGGAGGACTCCGTGCTGTACGTGCGGTGCCTGGCCCGCGGCGCGCGGTTCGTCGTCGTGCCCGAGGCCTACTACTACCGGCGGAAGCGGGAGGGCTCGATCACGGCCGGGCTCATCCGGATGATCGAGAACGACGTGGACGTGAACGCCCTCGTCCTGGAGGAGCCGGAGATTCAGGCGGTCCCCGAATTGGCGGAGGCGCTCCGCGAGCGTCTGGCCGAGGCCCGGAGCCACCTCGCGTACCAACGCCTGCTGGCGGCGGCCCGGTCGGGCGCCTTCGGCGAGGCCGTGGCCGTCGCGGCGGGGCACCCCGCCGTGGTCCCGTTCGGGGTCCGGAAGCTGGCGCACCGGCTGGTCGGGCCCGGTCGGCTCGGGGCGGACTGACCGGGCCGCAGTCTGCAGGGCCGCCCGCGCGGAACGAGGAGGGGCACACGCCACGGGGCTCTTAGCCTCGTGGGCCCGCACTTCCCCCGCGTTCGATCCCACTACCTGGCTTCGGCGCGCCGCGAGCCCCTCCCCATGTCCCGACTGATCCACCTCACGAGTGCGGCCGTCCTGGTCGCATCGTTCCTCGTCGCCCCCATCACCCTCGGACAGGCCCCCCTGCTCCGGTTCGAGAACCTCGACGGGGCGCCGTTCCCGGACCGCCTCGTCATGAGCCGGATCGGGACGCTGGCGAGCCCGCCGCCCGCCAACGGCGTCCACGACGTCTCGAAGGTCCGGCTCCACAACGACGGCACGGGCCCGCTCACGGTCTCGTCCCTCTCGGTGTCCGGCGCGTTCGAACTGGCCACGTCGCCGACGCTCCCGCTGACCGTCGCCGCCGGCGGGTCGACGGACGTCTCAGTCCGCTTCATCGCCGAGAGCGGGACGCAGAGCGGCGGTACCCGCGGGCCGCACCTCGGATACCTCACGATCGGTTCCGACGACCCGAGCACGCCGAGCGCCGTCGTCACGCTCCGGGGGTACTGGCAGAATCTCTCAGAGAACAACAAAGAACCGAGCCTGGTCCAACTCATCGAGCAACTGTTCGGGTACGGGACGAAGATTCTCCGGTCCGGTGAGAGCGTCGTCAGCCAAGGCCGGATCGAGCGGGTCGGGGACGAAGTGATCTCGCCGTTCTGGCGCGCGGCCGACCCCGACCAGCCGGTGTCCGTCCAGCAACTCGCGGCATACCACGTGTGCTGCACCGACGGCGACCCCCTGTTCTGGTACGAGCGGGGGACGACCGCGACGACCCAGATCGTCCGCCACAACGCGGCCGATGGGCAGACCGTCCTCCCCCGCCGCGCCGGGAGCAGTGTGGCCCTCGCCATCGGCACGTTCACCCCTGGCCTGACCGAGTTCGGGTTCCGTACGGGCAACGAGTGGAGCGACCCGTTCAAGAACGACGCGACGCCCGATGACTGTTCAGGAGGGATCGGCACGTGCGGCCAGCACGTTCGGTTCTGGCCAGCTAAGGACCCCTCGGGGACGGTGATCCCTGACTCGTATTTCCTGACGATGGACTTCGCGGGGATCAACTACGACTTCAACGACAACGTCTACCTCATCTCGAACATCGCCCCGGTCACTCCGGTAGCCACGTCCGGGACGGTCCGCCTGAACGCCGGCGGCCCGGAGGTCACGACCGGAGAGAAGACGTTCGGGGCGAACGCGTTCGCGACGAACGGCCAGAGCTACACGCCGACGTGCGACCTCGGCGACATCGCGGGGACGACGGACGACGACCTCTACCGGACGGAGCTCGAGCCGGTCCCGACGGGGCCCCGGGCCTTCGCCTACAACGTCCCGGTCTCGAACGGACCGTACACGGTCCGGCTCCACTTCGCCGAGATCTACTGGGGGAGCTGCGAGGCCCCGGCGGCGACCGTCGGGAAGCGCGTGTTCTCGGTGACGGTGGAGGGCCAGTCGGTCCTGACCAACCTCGACATCTTCGCCGAGGTCGGGGTCCGGGCGGCCCTCGTCAAGACGTTCCAGACGACGGTCACGGGGAACATGCTCAACGTGTCGTTCCTGGCCAGCGCGAACAACCCGATGCTCTCGGCCATCGAGATCGTCCCGGGCGGGCCCACCGACCCGTCGATCGTGGTCGATGGCAACCGCGGGTTCCGTTACCTCGGCACGCCGTCACTCGGCGTGACCGTCGACGACCTTGCGGCGCAGAACCTCGTCCGTGGCGTTCCGGGGTATTACCCGCCCGCCATTCCGCCGAACCTCTACACGAGCTACGACGCCACCTCGGCCTCGTGGAACGTGTCGGCCGGCACCGGCGAGGTCCTCACCCCGGGCCAGGCCTTCCGGTGGTTCATGTACGACCGGAACGTCGGCAACCCCGCCGTCTCGCGCTCGGTCGAGCTCCCGTTCACGCTCTCGACCGACTTCGCCCCCAACGCGGCCGACGTGACGGTCGAGCTCCAGACGGGCGGGTCCCGGTTCAACTACCTCGCCAACCCGTTCGGGGTCGATCTCGACGTGACGGGCATCTTCGGGTGGCCCGGCGGCGACAACGTCGCCCCGATCTTCGGTGTCGAAGTCTTCGACGACCTCACGCTCTCGTGGAAGCCGGCGGTCGGCTCGATCGCCCCGTGGGCGGCGTTCCGGATCCGGGCCAAGGGCCCGTTCCTCAACGGCGACCCGCGGACGCTGACGATCCCAGCCTCGGCCACGCTCTCGGGCGCCCAGCAGGCCGACCGCCAGGTGGTGGCCACGGCGGACCGTGAGGCCGGCGTCGTCCGCCTCGCGTTCGCCCTCGACGGCCGGTCCCTCGACGGCCAGCCCCTCGCCGACCGGTCGTTCGCCGTCGCGTTCACCGACGACGCCCGGACCTCCCTCGACGAGGCCGACGCGCCGAAGTCCGCGCCGCTCGCCGAGGCCTCCCTCACGCTTGGAGCCCGAATCGACGGCCGGCTCGTCGGCGTCGACGCCCGGCCGTTCGTGGCCGGCGAGGTCCCGCTCGCCCTCGACGCCCGCGGGGCCGCCCGCGAGCTCACGCTCTCATGGGACGCCACGGCCCTCCCGGCCGGGCTCCCCGTCACGCTCGTCGACCTCGCGACCGGCGCCGAGGTCGACGTCCGCACTCAGACGAGCTACGCGTTTCAGGCAGCATCGCGCCCGGCTCTCTCGGAGGACGAGGTCGCCGGCCTCGGCGAGCTTGCCGACGGGGCCGCCGCGATGGACCGGTTCGTCCTCCGGATCGGGACCGTCCTCACCGACGCCGAGGCGGTCAGAGCCCTCGCGCTCACGACCATCGCGCCGAACCCGCTGTCCTCGACGGCCCGCGTCGCGTTCGATGTCCCGACATCGGGCCGGGCCCGCGTGTCGGTCGTCGACGTCCGGGGCCGGGAGGTCGCCGTGCTCGTCGACGGGGTCGTCGAGGCGGGCCGTCACGAGGCGGTCCTCGACGGGTCGGGCCTGGCGGCGGGGGTGTACCTCGTCCGGCTCGAGGCCGACGGGCGGGTCGTGACGCGGCAGGCCGCCGTCGTTCGGTAACAGCGAGGAGTTCGGGGCCCGTGGCGACCGGTAGGGCCTCGCCCGCGTCTGCGATAGACGTGGGCGAGGCTAACGCGCAGCATGGTCGACGAGGGCGCCCAACGTCCCGTCTGGGTTCCTGAGGCCGACCGCTCAGCCCTCCCGGAGGAGACGGTCTCCAGGGAGCGGATAGCGCGCTCGGACCACGCTCACTAGGTCTTCTGCACCACCCCGGCTGCGCGACGACATAGGAGCGCACAGCGGCACCTGGCAGTCCCCTCGCTCGCTCCCTCTGGTCGTCACGCACGTCGTGAACCCGCCCCATGGCCTCTTCCTACTGCATGAGGGCGTTTGCCTTCCTGTTGGTCGCGCTCCTCGTCGCCCCAGCGGCTCTCGCTCAGTCCCCGCTCCTCCGGTTCGAGAACCTCGACGGGGCGCCGTTCCCGGACCGCCTCGTCATGAGCCGGATCGGGACGCTGGCGAGCCCGCCGCCCGCCAACGGCGTCCATGACGTCTCGAAGGTCCGGCTCTCCAACGACGGCACGGCCGCGCTCACGGTCTCGTCGCTGACGCTCGCCGGGCCGTTCCAACTCGTCACGACGCCGGCCCTCCCGTTCTCTCTCCCCGCCGGCGGCTCGACCGACCTCTCGGTCCGGTTCGTCGCCGAGACCGGCTCGCTCCAGAGCGGGACCCGTGGGTTCCACTCGGGGACGCTGACGGTGGGCTCGAACGACCCGACGAGACCGAGCGCCGCTGTCGCACTCCGGGGCTACTGGCAGAACCTCTCCGAGAACAACCGGGAGCCCAAGCTGAACGAGATGGTCGGATCGCAGCTGTTCGGGTACGGAACGCAGATCTTGGGCTCGGGCCAAGTCATCAACAGCCGGGGCCGGATCGAGCGGGTCGGCGACGAGGTCGTCTCGCCGTACTGGCGCCTGGCGGACGCGGGCCAGCCCGTCACCGTCCGCCAACTCGCGGCCTACCACGGGTGCTGCACCGACGCGGCCCCGCTCTACTGGCATGCGCGGGGATCGACGGCGACCACCCAGGTCGTCCGCCACAACGCGACGGACGGACAGACCCTCCTCCCGCGCCGGGCGGGGAGCACGACGGCCCTCACCGTCGGCACCTTCGCGCCGGGCGCCGGGACCGTCTTCGGGTTCCGGGTCGCGGGGAACGAGTGGAGCGACCCGTTCCGCAACGACCCGACGCCCGACGACTGCTCCAGCGGCGTCGGCACGTGCGGCCAGCACGTCCGGTTCTGGCCCGCCAAGGACCCGAGCGGCGCCCCCATCCCCAACACGTACATCATGGGGATGGACTACGCCGGGATCAACTACGACTTCAACGACAACGTGTACCTCGTCTCGAACGTCACGCCGGCCGAGGCCGTCGCGACGTCGGGGACGGTCCGGCTCAACGCCGGCGGCCTCGGGGTCACGACAGGCGGGGTCGCGTTCGGGGCCTCCCAGTTCGCGACGAACGGGCAGGGCTACACGCCGACGTGCGACCTCGGCGACATCGCGGGGACGACGGACGACGACCTCTACCGGACCGAACTCGAGCCGGTCACGGGGAGCAGCCCGAAGGCGTTCGCCCTGAACGTCCCGGTCCCGAACGGGGAGTACACCGTCCGGCTCCACTTCGCCGAGATCTACTGGGGGAGCTGCGGGGCCCCGGCGGCGACCGTCGGGAAGCGCGTGTTCTCGGTGACGATGGAGGGCCAGTCGGTCCTGACGGACCTCGACATCTTCGCCGAGGTCGGGGTCCGGCGGGCCCTCGTCAAGACGTTCCAGACGACGGTCACGGGGAACATGCTCAACGTGTCGTTCCTCGCGAGCAAGGACAACCCGATGCTCTCGGCCATCGAGATCGTCCCGGGCGTGACGGACCTCCCGCCGGCCAGGCCGACGGCGCTCGTGGCGACGGGATCGACCGGCGGCGTGGCCCTCGACTGGGCCGACAACACCGAGTCTGACCTCGTGGGCTACACGGTTCACCGCAGCGCGATCGCGGGCGGCCCTTACGTGGCCCTCACTTCGACGCCCGTCACGACGTCGGCCTTCTCGGACGGCACGCTCGCCAGCGGCGAGCGCGCGTTCTACGTCGTCCGCGCCGTCGACGTCGGTGGCAACGTGTCTGACGCCTCGGCCGAGGTCCACGCGACGCGCCAGGTGCCCGCGACGACGTTCACGACCGTCAACTGGGGGACCGTCGCGGCTCAGCCGCTCGGCAACTCCGAGGCTCAAGCGGCCGTCGTTGGCGGCAAGCTGTACTCGTTCGGTGGGTTCGACGTCGAGAAGAAGAACGGGGCGTGCAACTGCTTCACCCCGACGCCCCGGGCGTACGTCTACGACCCGGCCGCGGGTACGGGAGGGACGTGGACGCCGCTCGCCCCGCTCCCCCACACCAACGGCGGCGGCGTGACGCACGCCGGCATCACCACCGACGGCGTCGACGTCTTCTTCGCGGGCGGGTACATCGCCAACGCCGCCCGCACGGGGCAGATCTTCGGGACCAACCAGGTCTGGCGATACAACACGGCGACCAACACGTACACCGCGCTCCCGAACCTGCCGGCCGAGCGCGCCAGTGGCCAGCTCACGTACTTCGGCGGGAAGCTCTACTTCATCGGTGGGGCCAACAAGGCCCGGACCCAGGATGTCGGGAACGTCTACGTCCTCGACTACGCCGCCTTCAAGGCAGGCCAGACCGTCACGTGGGGCTCGGCAGCAGCGCTCCCCAACCCGCGGACTCACATGGGTGGGGTGGTGCTGAACAACCTGATCTACGCCGTGGGCGGCCAGCACGGAAGGGACGAGGAGCTCGTCACCCAGGCGTCGGTCCACGCCTACGACCCCGCCAGCAACACGTGGGCCCCCGTGGCGAGCCTTCCGCAGGCGCTGAGCCACATCAGCGGGGCGACGTACGTCCACGAGGGGCGGATCATCGTGCTCGGCGGTGAACGGGCCCACACCTCGTTCGTCAACACGGCCTACGCCTACAACCCCGCGACGAACGCATGGGCCACGCTCACGCCGCTCCCCGTCAGCCGCGCCTCCGGCGTCGGCGGGAGCCTCGGTGGGAGCCTCTACTACTCGACGGGCAACTTCAACCGGCCGACGTACCAGGGCACGCCGGGGACGCCCAACCAGCCGCCCACCGCCGCGTTCACGGCCACCCCCGACGGCGCCTCGCCCCTCACGATCCACTTCAACGCGGGCACCTCCTCGGACCCGGACGGCGCGATCGCCAGCTACGCGTGGAGCTTCGGCGACGGCACGCCCGATGGGACCACCGGCCCGACGATCGACCACACGTATGCGACGAACGGGACGTACACCATCGTGCTGACGGTGACCGACAACAACGGGGCGACGGCGACGGCGAGCCAGACGCTCACGGTCCTCGCCTCGGCCTCGCGTCCGTTCGTCACGGGGACGTTGCCGGCGAGTGGGGCGACGGGCGTCCTCCGCAACGCCTACGTCGCCGTCGACGTGAGCCTGCCGAACGTCGGCTACGGCATCGACGCGGCGACGCTGACGGCCGCGACCGTCCGGCTCTACCCGACGGGCGACCCGGCCTCGGCCGTCGTCGCCCAACTCAACACGAGCGCCGGCGGTGACGCCGTCGTGCTCCAGCCGACGACGCTGCTCGGCGCGAACGTGGCCTACACGTTCGAGGTCACCGAAGGCCTCCGCGACCTCGCCGGCCAGCCGTTCCTCCCGTTCACGTCGACGTTCACGACGGGCTCGCTCCCCACGGGCGCGCCCCCATCGAACGTCCAGTTCCAGCGGGTCTCGCTGAGCGCGGCGACGCCGAGCGTGGTCGGCCAGCACTCGTCGCTGGCGATCGGCCCCGACGGGCGGCTCTACGCCACGACGATCCAGGGCAGCATCAAGCGCTGGGACATCGCCGCGGACGGGTCGCTCTCGAACCTCCAGACGTACAACACCGTCCGGACGATGAACGGGGGGACCAATCGGCTCTTGGTTGGCCTCGCGTTCGACCCGGCCTCGACGGCGGCCGACCCGATCCTCTGGGTGACCCACTCCACGTTCGGGTTCAACAACGTCCCGGACTGGGGCGGCAAGCTGACGCGGCTCTCGGGGGTCGACTTCGCGACGGCCCAGGACGTCCTCGTCAACCTGCCGCGGTCGATCCGTGACCACGCGACGAACAGCGTCGCGTTCGGCCCGGACGGGGCGCTGTACCTCCTCCAGGGCAGCAACTCGGCCATGGGCGACGCCGACACGGCCTGGGGCAACCGGCCCGAGCGGCGGCTCAGCGCCGCTGTCCTCCGCGTCGACGTCGCTGGGCTGATGGCGGGCTCGCTCCCGCTCGACGTCAAGACGTCGGAGGGCGGCACGTATGACCCGGCCGCGCCCGGCGCGCCCGTGCGCGTCTTCGCCTCGGGCGTCCGGAACGCCTACGACCTCGTGTGGCACACGAACGGGGACCTCTACGTCCCGACCAACGGGTCGGCGGCGAACGGGCGCGCGCCGGCCAGCGTCGCCGGGACGATCCGCCCCGACGGCCTGCCCTACAACGGCCCGGCCGTCCCGGCCATCGACGCCGTCGAGACGCAGAACGACTACCTCTTCCGCGTGGCGCCGCCGAGCGGGGGCACGTGGGGCTACCACTACTACGGCCACCCCAACCCCACGCGCGGCGAGTACGTCCTCAACGGCGGCAACCCGACCGACGGCCTCGACCTCGCGCAGGTCGACCGGTACCCCGTTGGCGTCCAGCCGGACGCGGCGTGGGGCGGTTTCGCCTACAACTTCGGCCGCAACATCTCGCCGAACGGAGTTGTCGAGTACAAGAGCAACACGTTCGGGGGCGCGCTCAAGGGCAAGCTCCTCGTCGTCCGCTACAGCGGTGGAGACGACATCGTCGTGCTCACACCGGGCGCTTCGCGTGACATCGCGCCGGACGGGGACTCCCGGCTTCTCGTTCAAGGGTCCGAACTGTTCTCCGACCCGCTCGACCTGATCGAGAACCCGGCGACCGGGGACCTCTACGTCTCCGAGTACGGCGGCGGCGGGCAGATCTTGCTCCTCCGCCCGACCGTCAACCAGCCGCCGGTGGCGTCCTTTACGGTGACGCCTGACCCGGGCAACCCGCTCGCGTTCACGTTCGACGCCAGCGGCTCGACGGACAACGGCACGATCACGGGGTACGCGTGGGCCTTCGGGGACGGGACCATGGGGACCGGCCTTACGACCAGCTACACGTACGCGTCGGGCGGGTCGTACACGGTCGTCCTCACCGTGACCGACAACGAGAACGCGACGGGGACGGCCCAACAGACGGTCTCGGCCGGCAGCCCGGGGAACGGGCCGTTCCTCGAGGCTGGTGGGCTCGTCGTCGTCGAGGCGGAGAACGCGCACGAGTCGATCGCACGAGGTGGGCAGAGCTGGACGCAGACGCCGGCGGCGGGCGCCGTCGGGACGGCCCTCGGGGCGCTCCCGAACACGGGCGTCAACCGGAACGCTGGGTTTGTGGGCACGGCCCCGGAGCTCCGCTACCGCGTCCAGTTCTCGACGCCCGGTACGTACTACGTCTGGGGCCGTGTCCTCGCCGCGTCCAACGACGACGACTCGTTCCACACCGGGATCGACGGGACGGGCCCGGCCTCGGCCGACCGCCTCTTCACGGCGGTCCGGAACGAGATGGCGTGGACGAACACGACGATGGACTCGAACTCGCGGGCCACGATCACGGTCGGCTCGGCGGGCGAGCACGTCATCAGCGTGTGGATGCGGGAGGACGGCATGATCCTCGACCGACTCCTCCTGACGACCAACGCCGCGCTCACCCCGACCGGGAATGGCCCGGCTGAGAGCACCCGGAACTCGAACCAGGCGCCGGTGGCCTCCTTCACGGCCACGCACGACGGGGAGGCCCCGCTCTCGTACACGTTCGACGCGAGCGCGTCGACCGACGACGGGACGATCACGGGGTACGCCTGGGACTTCGGCGACGGGGCCACCGGGACCGGCTCGGCCCCGGCCCACACCTACGCCGCGTCCGGGACGTACACCGTGGCCCTCACCGTGACCGACAACGGTGGCGCGACGGGGACGGCGCAGAAGACGCTGGTCGTCGACGACGGGAGCCTCGCCGTGGTCGCCGAGGCGGGCGCGGTGACGGTGTCCCAGACGAGCGGGGCCCAGTGGCACGCCGTCGCGCTCCAGCACGCGTTCGCCGACCCCGTCGTCGTCATGGGCCCGCCGTCGTCGGGGGACCCCGAGCCGGTGACGGTCCGGGTCCGGAACGTCACGGCGTCCGGGTTCGAGTTCCAGCTCGACGAGTGGGACTACCTCGACGGGGTCCACGGGGCCGAGACCGTCGCGTACCTCGTCGCCGAGCGGGGGGTCCACACCCTCGCCGACGGGCGGCTCCTTGAGGCCGGGACGACGGGGGCGAGCGGGTCGATGAATACGGCCGCCCTCGCCGCCCCCTTCGCCGCCGCGCCGGTCCTCCTCGCGCAGGTCGTGTCGACAGGGAGCCCTAACGCCGTCACAACCCGACTCCGGAACGTCACCGCCACGTCGTTTCAGGTCAAGCTCCAGGCCCAGGAGTCGACGTCGGGGTACGGCACCGAGACGCTGGCCTACGTGGCCATCGCGCTGGGCACGACCGACGGGGAGTTTGACGCGGGCCGGACGACGGACCGGGTAACCAATACGTTCACCGGGATCACGTACGGGGCGCCGTTCGCGGCGGCGCCGGTCGTCGTGGCGGCGATGCAGACGATGAACGGGAGCGACCCGTCGACGCTCCGGACCCAGTCGGCGCTCCCAGCCGGGATCCAGATGCGCGTCGAGGAGGAGCAGTCGGCGGACGCGGAGACATCACACGGGACGGAGGTCGTCGGGTACGTCGCCCTCACCGCCGGGCCCGTCTACGCCCTGCCGCCGCCGCCGGTGAACCAGCCGCCGGTCCCGAACTTCGCCGCGACGCCGGATGGGGCGAACCCGCTCTCGTACACGTTCGACGCGAGCGCGTCGACCGACGACGGGACGATCACGGGGTACGCCTGGGACTTCGGCGACGGGGCCACCGGGACCGGCTCGGCCCCGGCCCACACCTACGCCGCGTCCGGGACGTACACCGTGGCCCTCACCGTGACCGACAACGAGGGGGCGACCGCGACGGCCCAGAAGACGCTCACCGTCAACGACGGGAGCCTCGCCGCCGTGGCCGAGGCGGGGTCGGCGACGGTGTCGCAGGCGAGCGGGGCCCAGTGGCACGCCGTCGCGTTCCAGCGCCCGTTCGCCGACCCCGTCGTCGTCATGGGCCCGCCGTCGTCGGGGGACCCCGAGCCGGTGACGGTCCGGGTCCGGAACGTCACGGCGTCCGGGTTCGAGTTCCAGCTCGACGAGTGGGACTACCTCGACGGGGTCCACGGGGCCGAGACCGTCGCGTGGCTCGCCGTCGAGCGGGGGGCCCACACCCTCGCCGACGGGCGGCGCGTCGAGGCCGGGACGACGGCGGCGAGCGGGTCGATGAAGACGGCGACGTTCGGGTCCCCGTTCGCGGCGGCCCCGGTCGTCCTCGGCCAGATCGTGACGGCGTCGCGGTCGGAGGCCCTGACCACGCGGCTCCGGAACGTGACGGCGACGTCGTTCCAGGTCCGGCTTCAGACCCAGGAGTCGAGTTCGAACGTGGGGCAGGAGACGCTGGCCTACGTGGCCCTCGAGCCCGGGACGACCCCCGGCAAGACCGACGTGGGCCGGACGACGGACCGGGTGACCGACGCGTTCGCCGGGATCACGTACGGGGCGTCGTTCGCCCAGGCCCCCCTGTTCATGGCGTCGATGCAGACGCTGAACGGGAGCGACCCGTCCACGCTCCGGCACCAGTCGGCGAGCCCGACGGGGATCCAGGTCCGCGTCGAGGAGGAGCAGTCGGCGGACGCCGAGACGGCCCACGGGACCGAGGTCGTCGGCTACGTCGCCCTCCCAGCGGGCCCCCTCTACGCGCAGCCGCCACCGTCCCTGGCTCAGGCCGCCTCGGCGGGCCTCCTGGCCGAGGCGCTCCCCGAGGCCTACGCCCTCGAGACTAACCGCCCGAACCCGTTCCGCTCGCGGACGACCCTCCGCTACGCGCTCCCCGAGGAGGCGTCGGTGCGTCTCACGGTCTACGACGCCCTGGGCCGCCGCGTCGCTGTCGTCGTGGACGAAGCGCAGCCGGCCGGGTGGCACGAGGTGTCGTTCGACGCCGGTGGCCTCGCGGCCGGGGTCTACGTGTGCCATCTCGAAGCGGGGGCGTTCGCCCAGTCGCAGCGGATGTCGATCGTTCGGTAGCGGACCCGGTAGGGCCTCCCGCGGCTTCTGCGGGGGGCCCGCATCGGAACGAGGGGGGGGTGTCGCCCCCGCGCAGCCCCCCCCGCCCATGCCGACTCGCATCCTGTTCCTGCACAACTACTACCAGCAGCGCGGCGGGGAGGACGAGAGCTTCGAGTCCGAGGTCCGGCTCCTCAAGTCTAGGGGGCACGACGTCGTGGTCCACACGGTCCACAACGACGCCGTCGACGGGATGTCGCGGCTGGCGCTGGCGGCGACGCCGGTCTGGAGCCGGGCGTCGTACGGGACGGTCCGGGCGCTGCTCCGCCAGCACCGGCCGGACGTGCTCCACTGCAACAACACGTTCCCGCTCCTCTCGCCGTCGGTGTACTACGCGGCGCGGGCCGAGGGCGTGCCGGTCGTCCAGCACCTCCGGAACTACCGGCTGGGCTGCGTCAACGGCCTGTTCTTTCGGGACGGCCACGTCTGCGAGGACTGCCTCGGCGCGCGGGCCCCGTGGCGGGGCGTCCAGCACGGCTGCTACCGCGGGAGCCGGGCCGCCAGCGCGGCCGTGGCGGCCATGGTCGCCGTCCACCGCGCGGCCCACACGTGGACCACGATGGTGGACACGTACGTCACGATGACAGAGTTCGCGAAAGACAAGCTGGTCCAGAGCGGGCTGCCTGCCGACCGGATCGTGGTCAAGCCGAACTTTCTCGACCCCGTGCCGGCGGTCGGGAGCGGGTCGGGCGGGTACGCCGTCTTCGCGGGCCGGCTGTCGTCAGAGAAGGGGCTCCAGACGCTGTTCGAGGCGTGGGAGCGGCTCGGCGGGGCCATCGAGCTCAAGGTGATCGGCGACGGGCCCGAGGCGGCCCGGGTCGAGCGAGCCGCCGCGCAGGTCCCCGGCGTGTCCTGGCTCGGCCGCCAGCCCCTCGAGCGCGTGCACGAGCTGATGGGCGAGGCCCGGCTCGTGGTGTTCCCCTCCGAGTGGTTCGAGACGTTCGGCCGCGTGGCGATGGAGTCGTTCGCCATGGGGACCCCCGTGGTGGCCGCCGACATCGGGGCGGTCGCCGAGCTCGTCGACCACGGCCGGACGGGCCTCCGGTTCCGGCCCGGGGACCCCGAGAGCCTCGCCGAGCAGGTCGGGTGGGCGCTCGCGCACCCCGACGCCTGGCAGGCGATGCGCGCGGAGGTCCGGCGCGAGTTCGAGGCCCGCTTCACGGCGGACGCGACCTACGAGACGATGGTCCGGATCTACGAGCGGGTCACCGCGCGTCCGGCCGTGGCGCCAGCCCGCCGCGCAGCGGCGGCCGTCGGGCGGCCGTACGTGGCCCCGCCGGTCGCCGTGCGCGGGGTCTAGAGGTCGGCCGGGCTCCCGACCGAGCGGAGGTCACGGGACCTCGAGGTCGCCGGGTGGTGCGGCCCGGCCGTCTGCCGGGGGCTACGTGTCGGTCCACCGGACCGCGAAGACGAGGAGTTCGGAGATGGAGTTGAGCTCCAGCTTCTCTTTGACGTGGCGGCGGTGGGTCTCGACCGTCTTCCGGCTGACGTGGAGGCGGCTCGCGATCTCATCCAGATCGCCCCCCTCGCCGAGGAGTTGGAGCACCTCGATCTCCCGGTCGGTGAGGAGGTCAGTGAGGGGGCCCGACGCCTTCCCCGGCTTCCCGGACGCCCGGGTGAGGATCCGGGACGACATCGCGCGGCTGAGGTAGGCCTCGCCTCGCGCGACGGACCGGATGGCCTCCCGGACCACCGCGCTCGACTCCCGCTTCATGACGTACCCGAGCGCCCCGGCCCGGAGGGCCCGTTCGGCATAGATCATCTCGTCGTAGATGGAGTACACCACGACGCCGAGGTCGGGGTAGACCGAGAGGAGGCTCCGGACGAAGTCGAGCCCGTGCGTGTCGGGCATGGCGACGTCGACGACGACGACGTCGGGGACGTCGCGCTGGATCAGGGTGAACCCCTCGTCGGCCGTGCCGGCCTCGCCGGACAGGGCGAGGTCTGGGGCGTTCTGGATCATCCAGACGAGGGCCTCTCGGATGGCCGGGTGGTCATCGACCACTAGGACGCGGGTGCGCTGCTGGGAAGCCGAAGTCACGGTCGCGGGATGGGGGAGAGTCGAAGCCTGACAGTGAGCGCCGACGCAGGGCGGTGTCCGCCCAGCCTCCGACCTCATGCTGCCCACAAACGAGGTGCCAGCATCGCAGCGGAGGTGCCCGTAGATACACAGGACGGGGGTTTTACCCGTCATCCATGCCTCGGGAGATTCCTTATTCTGTCGTTAGGCCTCCGGGGGCTCGGTGGACGAGAGCACCCACACGGTTGCCCGTGTGCCTCGACCGGCGGCGGTGTCGAGGGTGAGCGACCCGCCGATGAGACGGAGACGGGTTCGAATTTGGGAGAGGCCGAACCCCTCGACGCGTTGCTGATCGGTCAGATCAAAGCCGTGCCCGAGATCCTCGACCGTCACCCTCGCGCCGCCGGGCTCGAACGCGATCTCGACGGTCGCTTCCGCGACGCCGGCGTGCTTGTAGACGTTGAAGAGGAGTTCTCGGACCGCCTCGTACAGCACGAGGGCGGCCTCCTCGGGGATCGAGCGAGGCGCCCCCACGAGATGGACGCGGGCCTGGAAGCCGAACCGGCGGGAGAAGTGGATCGCGAACTGTTCGAGGGCATCCACCAAGCCCATCCTGGCCGGCGGTGGGGCCAACACGTTGGGGATCGAGTGTGAGAGCTCCGCCGCTTCGCGGAGGAGGGCCTGGACCTGCTGCCCGACGTGCTGAGGGTCGGCGTCTTCCTCGAGGAGGTGGTCGACCCAGAGGGCCGAGGCCGTGAGGACCTGCTGGAGGTCGTCGTGGATCATGCGGGCGATCCGGATGCGCTCGCGCCGCTCGGCTGAGATGATCGCCCGGAGGAGCCTCCGCGCCCTGGGGACGCTCGTAGGCGCATCCGCAGGGCCGCCACGCCCGGCCGGGCTCGACGGGCCGCCCGCCGTCCGGAAGACGGGTCGGACGCGCCGGCGGACGGGGACCACGAGCGCCACCACGCTGCCCCCCGCCGCCCCATCCTCGAGTTCCAGCCTGACGCGGACGTGATCGTGCCGGACGGTCCGGTCCACGCCCGTTCCCCGGCGAGCGCACGCGACGTCGTCACCGAACTCCGGGTAGCCGAGGGCGAGGCCGAGCGCGCTCGCCGACATCCCGACGTGCTCGGGGCGCACCCCGAGAACGGCCACGTCTCCGGCCGTCCACGCCAGACGTCCGTCGGTGTCGAACCGGAGGTGCCCGGAGCCATGGGAGGCCTCTCGCCGGTGGGGAGCGTTCGCGATCATGCAGGCGAGGGCCGGAGGCGCACCGGTCGAGGTCCGTGATGCTCGGTAGATAAGGTGCGGCTTGGTTCGACCGTCCTTTAGATGAAGGGGTTTCCGACAGCGCCGCTCCTGGGAGAGGTTTCGGCACGGCGTTCTCGACGGTCCGATAAGGAGGTGCCCTCACATTCCACGTCCGATGGCCTCCCACTCCCCGCCGCCCCCAGCGGTCATCGCCTTCGCCGAGGCCCACGTCGACGCCCCTCCCCATCTCGTCTGGGCCACCGAGGCGGACCTGAAGGGGTGGCCGTCGTGGAACCCGGATGTGGGGTGGGTCGACGTAGCGGGCCCGGTCGTGGCCGGGACCCCGTTCCGTTGGCTGGCCGGGGGGATCCCGATTCGGTCGGTGCTCCGGGCGGTGGAGCCGGGACGCCGGATCAGCTGGGCGTGGCGAGCCCCGCTGGGCCTGCGCGCGGTCCACGTATGGACGTTCACTCCCGAGGACGGGGGGACGCGGGTGCGGACCGTCGAGACGTTCGACGGGTGGTTCGCTCGCATCGCATCGGGCCCCCTCCAACGGACGCTCTCGGTGACGCTCCGATTGGGCGTTGCAGCACTGCGAGAGGAGTCGGAGCGACGCGCAGGGGGCGGGCTCGTGCATCGGTGAAGCGCTCGCGGCGACTTCGCTTCGACTCGCCTCATCTGGATCGGCCGTGGGGGGACGCCGTCCTACGAGGACCGGGGGTGCCCTGGGCCTACCGGACGACCGTGAGCGGGCGCGAGGCAACGCCGTCGGTGCCTGTGGCGCGGATGATGTAAGCGCCGGCCGGGAGCCCGGCCGTGTCGACCGCCAGCGCCCGGCGCCTGCGGACGACGGGCCCCTCGTGGAGCGTAGCGACGCGGCGTCCGAGCGTGTCGAACACCTCGACGCGGACTGGGCCGGTACCCGCCATCTCGACCTCGGCCCGGCCGTGGGCCAGGTTGGGCGCGGGCGGCGAGCGCGCGAGCGGCCGTCGGGCCGATCGTCCGTCGGCGTCGCTCCAGCACGTGTTCGTCACGCGCGAGTTGCCGCGCTGGCGGTCGAGGACCAGTGAGTCGGCCGAGGTCGCGTACCGACCGTGCTCGTCGACCATGATCGTCGAGGTGCAAACGCCGGCCGTGACGTTGAGGATGCCGCCGGCCCGGAACGTCCCGTCGGTCCGGAGGATGAGGAACGTGCCCGTGCCGTTGGGGGCCGCCCAGTGACCGGTCGCGGGGTCGTAGAACTGGATCGTCGAGAGCGTCCCCTCCCACCACGACCCGACGACGCCCGAGGCGGTGATGTCTGACGGGGCGGACGGCGGGGGCGGCAGCGAGGAGGGCGACCGCGAGGGGGCGGAGGAGCGAGCGACGCACGGGGGTAGCAGAGCGTGGAGCCGCAGTCTCCCTCGATCGGGAGGGGCCGTGCGTGAGGTGTCAGCCCCAATCGGGTCCGAGGTCTGATGTGAAATCGCCCACGGCATCGCGCGCCGCGTCGACCGTGTCCGCCCGCGATCTACTTTCGGCCGCTTTCGCGCCACGCCCATGGGCCTCTCCCTGACGACGGCCGACCTGACCCGGCTGGAGGCCGCCAGCCGCCTTCTGGTCAGTCCGCTCGCGGCCCCGTCTCCGGAGGCGTGGATCCGCGAGGCGGGCGCGGCCGTGCGCGACCTCGTCGGAGGGGAGAGCGTCGTCCTCCAACTCAGCACGAGCGCGACGCCGTTCCTCAGCGACGACGCGCCCGACGTGGTCGGCGGCGTGCTCGAGGTGGTCGAGGCCGTGCTCTCCGACGGCGTCCGGTTCTCGGACCCCGTCACGGACCTGTGGAACCGGCTCCGGCGCGAGCGCGAGATCCACACGTTCAGCTGGGACAGCAACCGGCACCTTGTCGAGGCCCACGACGTCTCGATCGACCAGGGCCTGCTCATCGACTCGCTCCGGCGGCTGGGCTACCACGACTTCGTGGGGATGGTGGAGCTGACGGCCGAGGGCGAGTCGATGGTGTGGGTCCTCCAGCGGCGGCACGGGCGGTTCCCGGTGGGCGAGGCGGCGCTACCCCTCCTCGGCTCGATCCTGCCCTCGTACCGGTCCGGGCTGGCCACGCTCGGGCGGCTCGGCGCCCACCGCGCCGCGCTCGACGCCGTCTCGGAGCCGCTCGCTGCGTTCGGGCCGGACGGCCAGGAGCTTCACCGGAACCCCGCGCTCGTCGCCCTCCTCGCCGGCGAGCCCGAGGCGGCCCGCCTCGACGCGGAGCTCCGCCGCCTCGGCGCCCAGGCCCGCTGGCTCGCGCGCTCGACGGCGCGACAGGACGCCCCGGTCGACGCCGAGCGGGCGGTGCCGACAGCCCGCGGGCGCTACACACTCCGCACGACGGTCCTCCCGCCCGGGCTCTTCGGGTCCGACCCGGCGCTTCTCGTGACCGTCGCCCCGCCCGCCGGCCCCACGCTCCCGACGCCCGAGACGGTCCGCGAGCGGACCGGCCTGACGCTCCGCGAGGCCGAGGTCGCACGGCTCCTGGCCGAGGGGCTCTCGAACGCCCAAGTCTCCGACCGTCTATTCATCGCGCCAGCGACGGCACGGCGCCACACGGAGAACGTCCTCGGCAAGCTGGGGATCGGCACTCGCGCCGCCGTCGCGTCCGCGCTCCTCGCCGTCGCCTAACCCACTACCTCGGCCCCTCCGCGGTGCCACCTCCGTCCGCGCGGGCCGTACGACGCGCGCTCCAGACTCCACGCCGCCGTTGTTCTCGTCCACCGACCTCGCCCGCCTCGAGGACGCCTCGCGTCTCCTCCTCGCCCCGCTCGCCGCGCCGTCGGTCGACGCCTGGCGCGTGTCTGCGCTCGACGCGGGCCGCCGGCTGTTTCAAGCCGACTCGGCCATGTTCGGCCTGCCGCACGAGGGCGTCGCGTTCTACGCCAACGACGGCGTCGACGGGGCCGTCGTGCCCCAGATGACGGCCTACATCCAGGAGCGCGCGAAACTCCAGGGCCAGGCGCCGGACCCGCTCATCAACACGTTCTACGAGCGGCGCGAGAAGCTCGGGCTCGAGGTGTTCAACCGCGAGATGATGTATGACCTGGTAGACCACCAGCACCGGACGTCCGAGTTTTACAACGAGATCTGGGGCCGGGCCGGTCTCGACCGCGTCCACGTCCTCTACGTCGACACGCCGCGGGGCGTGGCGAACCTCCACCTCCACAACCTCCGCCGCGAGAACCCGTTCGGCGAGCTCGGCGTGGCCGTGCTCCGGCTCCTCCTGCCGTCGTTCAAGGCCGGGCTCGACGCGCTCGGGCGGCTCGACGCCCACCGGGCGGCGCTCGACGCCATCGGCGAGCCGCTGGCGGAGTTCGACGCCGACGGCTGCGAGCGGTACCGGAACGCCGCGCTCGTCCGCCTCCTCGACGGCGACCCCGACCGTGACCGCGTCGCCGTCGAGATCGCCGCGCTCGCCCGCGGCCTCCGCCGCCTCGGTGCGCCGACGGCCCGGGACCGGATGGCCGGGCCCGCCGTCCCGCCGCCCGTGACCCGCGAGGTCCGGACGGCCACGCGGTCGTACCGGCTCCGCGGCACCCTGTTGGCGGAGGGCACGAGCGGTCCTGGCCTCCTCGTCACCGTGACGACGGCGGGCGGCGCGGTGCTCCCGGCCGAGGGCGTCATCCGCGAGCGATTGGGCCTGTCAGCGCGCGAGGCCGAGGTGGCGCTTCTGCTCGCCGAGGGCCTGACGAATGCGCAGGTGGCCGATCGGCTCTTCATCGCGCAGGCCACGGCGCGGCGTCACACCGAGAACGTCCTCGGGAAGCTCGGGGTGTCCACCCGTGCCGCCGTGGCCCCGGCGCTCCTCGACGCCGCTTGATGTCAGGACTCCGGCTTGACCGCGGGGCCGAGGGAGTCGAGCGACGAGCGCGACCGGTTCGCCACCCGGTGCCTCGGTGCCGGGGCCCAGGCCCTCTACCGGGCGTCGTGGGCGACGGCGCCGCCCTTCATCACGAGGCGGACCTGCTCCAGCGAGTCGAAGTCTTCAAGGGGGTCGCCCTCGACGGCGACGAGATCCGCGAGGGCGCCGGGGCGGAGGACGCCGAGGTCGTCGCGGCCGAGGAGCGCGCCGGCCCGGATCGTCGCGGCCTGGAGGACCTCGGCGGCAGGGATGCCGGCGCCGAGGTACGCCCAGAGCATCCGCTTGGCGACCTCGCCCTGCGGCCGGCCCGCGTCGAGGTAGGCGTCCGAGCCGGCGACGATGCGGACGCCCGCGGCGTGGGCCCGGCGGATCCGATCTCGGCTCCACCCGAGGTACCCCGTCACGCGCCGGTCGATCTCCTCTGGGGCGAAGTCGGTCGTCGCCTCGAAGTAGCCGCGGACCGTCACGCTGTCGATCTCAGTCGGCACGTAGGCGACGCCGAGGCGGGCCATCGCGGCGAACGTCGAGTCCGACGCCATGTAGGCGTGCTCGATGGAACTCACGCCGGACTCGGCTGCCCGCCGGATGGCGTCGTCGAGCGTGGCGTGGGCGGCGACGGGCACGCCAAGGCGGCGGGCCTCGCCGACGACGGCTGCCAGCTCCTCGTCGGTGAGCGACAACCGGCCCGGTGTGTTGTCGGCATAGACCTTGACGACGCCGGCACCCTGCGCGACGGCCTCCCGGACGGCCGCGACGGCGTCGCCCGGCCCGCGCACGATCCGGTACTCCTCGGCCACGAGCCCCTGGTGGGGATGGAGGAGGTCCGGGAACTGGCCGCCGTCGGGCGAGAGGCCGGGGCCGGAGCCTATGATCCGTGGCCCGGGGAGTGTCCCCTCGTCGATGGCGCGTCGGAGCGCCTGGTCGCCGAACCGGCCCGAGTTGCCGAGGTCGCGGACGGTCGTGATGCCGGCGTCGAGGAACGTCTTGGCGCGGGTGGCGCCGCGGAGCGCACGCAGCGGGAGGCCTTCGGTGAGGACCGCCTTCATCCCGCCCTCCATCAACGACGAGTTCGGTTCCTCGAGGTACAGCAGGTGCGTGTGCGCGTCGATCAGGCCGGGGAGGACGGTGTACCGGCGGAGGTCGAGGACCGTGGCGCCGTCCGGTGCGTCCAGCCCCGTCCCGACCGCCTCGATGCGGTCGCCGCGGATCAGGAGGTCCTGGCCCTCGACCATCCGACCGGCCTCGGCGTCGAAGACCCGACCGGTGCGGACGAGCGTGACGGGGCCGCTCGGCGGCGGGCCTTGGGCGAGGGCGAGCGCGGGCAGGAGGAGTCCGAGGAGGGCAGCCTGTCGGAGGCGCGTCATGGGCGGAGCGAGACGGAGGTGATCTCCAAGGCCGGCAGGAACGCCACCTCGTAGTCCTTGACGAGGCCCTCCACGCGGAGCGCGAGGCCGGCCTCCTGGAACTCGCGCGGGAGGTTGATCGGGAAGTAGGCCTCGTCGGGCCGGTCCGTCCCGAGGACGTAGCTCGGCGGGCCGGAGAGGACGAGCGTCTCGACGGTCGCGTCGAAGGCGACCGCGTGCGGGGCGACGGTCGTGTCGCAGCCGGCGACGGCGAGCGCGAGGAGGGCGACGGAGAGGCAGCGCATGGTCAGCTCCCGCGCTCGAGCTCGTCGAAGAACTCGCCGTCCTGGCTCCGCGTGAGCGTGGCCACGCCGCCACGGCCCGGGGCGACGGTCACGGCGAACCGCTCCGTCTCCGGCTCGAGCGTCCGGTCGTACGGCGCGCCGCCGCAGACCTGGCCCCATGACCGGCCGCTCTGCCGGTGGAGCACGAGGTCGCCGTTCTCGACGGCGTACGTCCCGCGCTCGTCGACGTGGACGGTCGAGGTGCAGCCGTACGTGGTCTGGTTCATCACGCGCGTCTGGCGGTAGGTCCCGTCGGCGCCGAGGTCGAGCGTCGTGCCGATCCCGTTGGTGGGCGCGGAGGCGCCCGTGTCGCGGTCGCGGTACTGCGTGGCCGTGACCGAGCCGCCGACCCAGTGGCCGGCGATCTCGGCCCGCGTGGCGGCGGGCGCCGACGGTCCGCGGCTCGGGCCGCTGGCGACGGGCCCGCGCGTCGGCGGGGGCGGCGTGACGACGGGCGCGTGGCCCGCCTCGATCTCCAGCCGGTACGCGCCGGTCTCGCCGGCCGCGTACGACGTCACGGCGACGGTGTACGTCCCGGTCTCGGCCGCCGTCGTGACGATCCGCGCGTGCATCGTCGAGCCGAGGTAGTCGTCGTTCTCCTCCTGCGCACCCGACGGCGCCCGGAGGATGAGGTACGGGTCGAAGTCGGACGATGTGAGGTCGGCCTCGAAGGGCTGGCCGGCGCGGAGCTCGACCCTGTACGAGTCGACCCACTCGCCGCCGTCGAGACGGTCGTCGCCGGCCTGCAAGGAACCGGGGTGGAGGGTTTGCGCGCCGGCCGATCCGGCGAGGAGGAGGCCGATCGCGGCCAGATGTCGCGTGGTCATGGGGGCGAGAGTTAGTGGCCCGCGAGGGTCGGGGCGGATGGGTGTGTGCCGAGGTGGCGGTCGAGCCAATTGAGGCGGTCGGCCTCGGCCTGCTCGTGGAGGGCGTGGCCGGCGTCGTACCAGCGGACCTCCGCGCCGTCGGGGAGACGGGCGGTGAGGTCGGCCGCGCGCGCGGCCGAGACGAGCCGGTCCTGGTGCCCCCACAGGAAGAGGAGGCGGCCCTCCGCCTGACCGACGTAGCAGGCCGGCTCGACGGCGCTCATCGCTTGGACCCACGCGTTCCGCTCCTCGGCGGTCAGGTCGTCCGGAAACTCGGGCCCGGCGGCGGGCACCGACAGCGTCACCGAGGCGGACCGAGGCGTCGGGGTCGGCGACGGCGCGGAGAGCGTGGCGAGGAGACCGCGGGTCATCGCGGGACGGGGCCGAACACGACGAGGACTTCGGCCCGGCCCTGGAGCGGGCACGACTCCATCACCGTCCCGTCGGTGTAGACCGCGACCGAGTCGCCCTCGGCGACGGCGCCGATCGCGGCCGGCACGATCCGCCCCGACGGCTCCTGCCGCACGACGCGCGTCTCGGCGTCGGCCACGGCCTGGAAGGCGCAGGCCGCGCCGGTTTCGACGAGCACGCCCGACGCCGTCGCCGAGTGGCGGACCGAGGCGACCACGCCGGCCGCGGCCGGCGGGCCCTCCGGGACGCCCGGGAGCGTCGCGCTGGCGCAGACCGCCAGCGTGAGCGACAGGACGAACAGCACGAAGCTGGTGACGATGCGGACGAGGTCCATGGAGGTGGGGGCTGCCCGAGGGCGGCGGCCCCGGTGGAGGGTTAGTCGGTGACGGTGACCCGGAGGGCGCCCGCCTCGGTGCCGGCTCGGACGCGGACGACGTAGACGCCGGCCGGGAGCGTGTCCGTGGCCAGTACGACCCGCTGCGGGCCGGCCGAGCGCGTCCCGTCGGTGAGCGTCGCCACGCGGCGGCCGAGCGCGTCGTAGGCCTCGACCGCGACGTCGCCGGCGGCCTCGAGGGCGAACCCGACCTCGATCGGGCCGCCACGGCGGACGGGGTTGGCCGAGCGGAGCGCGAGGTCGAGCGCGCCGCCGTGCGGGCCGCCCTCACCCGCTGTCGTGCCGCCGGACAAGACGGTGTAGCTGGCGTAGTCGACCACGCCCTCGCCGTCGAGCGTGATCATGGCCCCGGCGCCGGAGGTCGAGATGAACTCGATCGTGTAGAGCGAGTCGGTCATCACGATGGGCTCCTGGCCCTCGGCCTCGATCGTGCTCGTGGAGACCGTCTTGGTCCGCACCTTGAGGACGGACAGCTGCCCGGCCGGCGTCACGAGCGTGCCCCAGCCCTCGACCGTCGACGTCTCGGTGGCGTCGGCCGTGATCCCCTCGAAGGCGGGGATGAACTCGAGGGAGTAGGCCTCCGACCATGTGGCACCCGACGTCAGCGGGAGCGGGAAGCCACGCTCGTACGGGTCGAACCGAAGGCCGAGCGTCTCGCCGGTGTCCTCGTCGGTCCCGACCACGCCGATCACGTCAAAGCCGTCCCCGATGCGAAAGTAGCTGTAGGCCGCGTCGCCTTCAGGGACGTCGAATTCGATGACGTGCGTGGCTTCCTGGAACTCGGGGATCTCAGACCCCGGGACGGTCCCGGTCGCGGGCCTGAACGTCGAGACTTCGCCGGGCGTCCAGGTGAAGGCCGTGAGGTCCCACGTCTGGTTCGGGCCCGAGCGGTCGGCGAGGGCCTGGAGGGCGGACGGGGGGCTGGCGAGTTCGAACGAGGAGGCCGTACCGCTGGATTGGAGGTAGGCCTCGATGTCGGCGCGGGTGATCGTGATCTGGGCCGAGGTCACCGGAGCGACGAGGAGCGCCACGAGGGCGGCGCAGAAGGCGTAGAAACGGGACATGGGGAGCGCCATGGGGGGCGCGGGAGGGTGCCGGAGGCGGAGACTCCGCCCCCGGCGAGGAGGGGTGCGCTAGGGCTAGCGCGCGAGCGTCACGGTCCGAGTGAGGGCGAGACCCTCACCCGTGACGCGGACGACGTACAGGCCGGCCGGGAGGCCGGCGCCGTCGAAGGCAACCGGGACCGGCTGGCCGGCCGCGGCGACGCCCTCGAACAGGACGGCCACCCGGCGGCCCGTCACGTCGAAGGCCTCGACCAATACTCGTTCCGAGACGGAGGCGGTGAAGGCGAGCGCGGTCCGCCCGGCGAAGGGGTTGGCGCCCGTCACGTCGAGCCGGCCTCCGCGGCCGGTCGGGTCGCCCTCGCCAGCCGTGTTCATCTCCGTCACCGTGATCTGGACGCCCGTCGCCGAGCACGCCACGGCCACGTTGTACGGCGCCGGCGTCACGCCGTCGGGCTCGGTCACGACCACGTCCTCCGGCCCGTAGCAGCCCGTCATCGGGTAGGTCGTGGCGTGCGTGAGGATCGGGTAGGTCGCGCCGGCGACCGCCTCGGACCCGACGCGGACGAGGAGCTGGCCGTCGATGGACACGCTCCCGCGCGAGGACGCGATCTGGTCGAAGCTGTCGGGGCCCGCGAGGTCGATGTCGAGCACGTGCGTGTCCGACATCGGGACCGGGCCCTCGATCGGGAAGACGCCGACCGTGCCGGCCCCGAACGGCTGCGTCCGCCCGCCGAACGAGGCCGTCGGGCCGCTGGCGAGGTCGAGCAGCTTGGCGCCGATGATGGTGCCGGACGCGTTGTTCTCGAACCGGGCCGGCGAGATGACCCGGAACCCCGCGCCGTCCACCCGGAGCGTCCCGTCGTTGAAGAAGTGGACGTTCCCGTTCGTCCCGACCGACTCGACGGACCACGTCCCGCGGTTGAGGACGTAGGGGTCCCCGGTGGTCGAGCCGGCGCGGGCGATCGAGTGCGACCCGGCCGAGTTGTCGATGAACGTCCCCTCGTTGACGAGGACGCCATCGTCGCCGAACTGGAGCGTCCCGTTGGACCACGTCGAGGCCCCACGGAGGTAGAGGGTCCGGCGGATGGTCTTCGACGTCGCGCCCGTGAACTCGGCGGTCCCGAGGACGATCGTCGAGCCCTCGCCGGCCATCGTCCCGGTCTCCCAGACGAGCGACTCGGACACGGTGACGGTGCCGTCGCCGTCGAGGGTGCCGCCGGTCATGGTGAACGAGCGGACGGTGACGGACCCCGTACCGCCGACGCCGGCGGAGAAAGTGACGGTGCCGGCCGCGATGACGACGTCGTCGGTGGGGCCGGGGACGGCGTTGCAGCTCCAGGCGGAGGGCGTCTGCCAGGCGGCCGCGCCGCCGTTCCAGGTGCAGGTGGCGGCCGAGGCGGGTACGCTCAGGAGGAGCGCGAGGAGGAAGGCCCCGAGCGGGGCGGCGTAGCGAGCGGTCATCGGAGGGAGAGCGGTTGGAGTCGGTGTCGGCCAGCGGGGCTGGCGGTGAGCGTCGACAACGTCCCCCGTTTCAACCTCCGGCCGCATGGGTCATCCTGCCCATTCGCCCCGACGGCAGGATGGGTGAGATGGCCCATGCGGAGGGCGGGCTCGCCGGCGGACGTTGCGGTCGTCCTCCCGACATCCGGCCTCCGCCTCCCTCCCGATGACTCCCATCCGCCTCCTCGCCGCGCTCCTCGTCGCGGGCTTCGCCGCCGGCCCCTCTGCGCAGGCCAGTCTCGACGCCTCGACCGTCACGCTCCCGGCCACCGACGGCGCTCGCGTCCTCCGCGCGCTCGCGCTCGACGCCAGCCCGGTCGACCTCGACGGGCGGCTCACCGAGGCGGCGTGGGCCGCGGCCGAGGTGGCCTCGGGCTTCGTCCAGCGCGCGCCGAACCCCGGCGCCCCGGCGACGGAGCCGACCGAGGCCCGCGTCCTCTACGACGGCGCGTTCGTCTACGTCGGCATGCGGATGCACGACTCGCAGCCGGCCGCCATCGCCGCCCGCCTCGGCCGGCGCGACACCGACGTCCCGAGCGACTGGGCCATGGTCCAGCTCGGGTCGTACGGCGACGGCCGGACCGCCTTCGCGTTCGCCGTCAACCCGGCCGGCGTCCGCGTCGACCTCCTCCTCTACGACGACGTCCAGGAAGACTTCTCGTGGGACGCGGTCTGGGACGCCGCCACGAGCCGCGACGAGAGCGGGTGGACGGCCGAGTTCCGAATCCCGCTCTCCCAGCTCCGCTACGCGCCCGCCGAGGGCGAGCAGGCGTGGGGCCTCCAGTTCCGCCGCGACCTCCTCCGCAACGGCGAGGCAAGCTTCTGGTCCCCGTCGCTGCCCGAGGACGACGGGCAGGTCAGCCGGTTCGGCACGCTCGAGGGGCTCCGCGGGCTCCGATCCCCGCGCGCGCTCGAACTCCAACCGTACGTCGCCAGCGCGCTCACGCGGGCGCCCGGCGACCCGGCCGACCCGTTCTACCGCGCCAACGACCTCGCGCCGCGCGTCGGGCTCGACGCGCGCTACGGCGTTACCGGCGACCTCACGCTGGCGGCGACCGTCAACCCGGACTTCGGGCAGGTCGAGGCCGACCCGGCCGAGGTCAACCTCGGCGCGTTCGAGCTCTTCCTCCAGGAGCGCCGGCCGTTCTTCGTCGAGGGCGCCGACGCGTTCGCCTTCGGCCGGACGCGGGCCATGTTCCGCATGAGCCGGCCGACGTACCTCTACACGCGCCGGATCGGCGGGGCGCCGTCGCGTACCCGGTTCGTCCCGGCCGAGGCCCACGACCTCGCGGGTGACGGGGCCGTCTACACCGACGCCCCGCTCCAGACGACGGTCCTCGGCGCGGCCAAGCTGTCGGGCCGCGTCGGGCGGTTCTCGGTCGGGGTGCTCGACGCGGTCACGGCGCCGGCGTGGGGCCGCTACCGGGCGTTCGACGCGACGGGCACCGAGGTGGCCGCGGGCGACGCGCTCGTCCAGCCGGCCGCCAACTACGCCGTCGCCAGCGCCCGCGGACGGTTCGGGAAGACGGTCCTCGGCGCGCTCGTCACCGACGTTCGCCACGCCACGGGCGAGGGGGCACTCGCCGCGCTCCTCCCGTCCGGCGCGACGCTGGCGGGCCTCGACGCCGAGCACCGCCTGAGCGCCGACTGGGTCCTCAGCGGCGCGGTCGCGGCGAGTCATGTCGTGGGCAGCGCCGAGGCCATCGCCGGGCTCCAGCGGGCCTACCCGCGCCTCTACCAGCGCCCCGACGCGGGCCACCTCGGCCTCGACGTGGGGCGGACGGCGCTCTCGGGCCTGACGGGTGAGGCCGCCCTCACGAAGTCGGGCGGTCGGCACTGGCAGGGCTCGCTCGTCGGCGCGTTCACGACCCCGGGGTTCGACGCGAACGGCCTCGGCTACCAGAGCCGCGCCGACCACGCCTACGTCGGCGGCATCGTGGCCTACAGCCAGAACGAGCCGCAAGGCCTCCTCCGGAGCTGGAACGCGAACCTCTACGGCGGCTCGGCCTGGAACTTCGACGGCGACCGGATCTCGATGTTCGGCGGCGCCGGCGCCGGGGGGCAGTTCCACAACTTCTGGCATTGGGGCGTGGGCGTGCAGGGGTACGCCCGGGCCGTCAACGACCGGCTCACGCGCGGCGGCCCGGTCGCCACGTGGCCGATCGACGGGTCCGTCCAGGCCTCGGTCGGGACCGACTCGCGGCGGGCCGTCTCCGTGAGCGCCGGCGCGCTCGTGGGCCTGAACGAACTGGGCGGCGGGTCGAAAGGGGCCGAGATCGGGATCGAGGTCCGGCCGCGGACCAACCTCGCGCTCTCGTTCTCGCCCGGCGGCTCGATCGACGCGTCGCCCCGCCAGTTCGTCACGGCGGTCGACGACGAGACGGCGACGGCCACGTTCGGCCGGCGCTACGTGTTCGCCCGCCTCGACCAGACGACGGCCTACCTCACGGCTCGGGCCGACTGGACGTTCACGCCGGACCTCACACTCCAGCTCGTCGTCCGGCCCTACCTCTCGGCCGGCCGGTTCTCGCGCTACGCCGACCTCGGCGCGCCCGGCGCGCTCCGGCTCCCCGAGTACGGCGTCGACCTCGGCTCGATCGAGACGCACGCCGACGGGTCGGTGACGATCGCTCCGGGCGGGGGGGCGGAGCCAATCGCTCTCGGCGCGCCCGACTTCGCGGTCCGTTCGCTGCAGGGGAATGCCGTGCTCCGGTGGGAGTACCGGCCGGGCTCGACGGTCTTCGTCGTCTGGCAGCAGCAGCGCGACGGGTTCGACCCCGACGGCGCCTTCGGCGGGCGCGACGTCGGCCGGCTGTTCACCGACCCGGTTCGCAACGTCGTCCTCGTCAAGCTGAGCTACTGGCTCGGCTAAGCCTCCTGGTCATGCGCTGCCTCCTCGTCCTCCTCCTTCTTTCCCTAAGCGCCCGCGCCCAGGGCCTCGACGTCGAGCGCGTCCGCGCCGTCCCGCCCGAGCGGACGCTCGCCGACGGCCGCCTCCGCGTCGTCAACCTCTACCGCGCGCAGGCCCTCGCGCTCGCCGAGGCAGGCCTCGTGGGACCGGACTCGACGGTCGAGCGGCTCGTCCGCGACGCCCACCGGCCGTACGCCGACTTCTGGGCCGGCTACCTCGGCGACGAGGACGCCTTCCGCGAGTGGAGCCGCGACGCGCTCCTCGATCCGGAGACGTCGTTCGCCGACAGGGTCGGCGCGTTCCTCGACGCCGACCTCGACGGCGCGTTCGAGCACGGGGCCGCCTGGGTCGAGGCCACGACCGGCCACGCCCCGGAGGGCACGTGGGTCCTCGCCTACGGCCCCGGCTGGACCGACATGGGCGGCCTCGGCGGGATCGGTATGGTGGCCGACCTCTCCAAGCTGTCCGTCGAGCCCGAGTGGCTGCCGCACCTCGTCGCCCACGAGCTGGTCCACCAGGTCCACGGCCCGGCCCTCGACCGAGCCGGCGACCTGGACCGGGGGACCGTCCTCCACCGCATCGTCGCCGAGGGGCTGGGCACGTACGCGGCGTATGTCCACGCGGCCGGCACGGCGACGCCGGCGCGGGCCGTCGGCTACACCGACGCCGAGTGGCGGTGGGCGCTCGCCCACGAGCCGCACCTCGCCGTCGTCGTCTCTCGCGTCCTCGACTCGACCGATCGGGACTACATCGACGCGGTTGCGGACCGGGGCGCCCGGATTCTCGACGGCGCGCCCGGCGCCGCCGGCTACGTCCTCGGCTTCCGGATCGTCCAGGCCTACGAGGCCGCGCACGGCCCGGGCTCCTGGGTCGAGATGATCGACCTCCCCGTCCGCGAGGCGCTCCGGCGCAGCGGCTACGCCTACCTCCATCCTTGACCCCGCGGGCTCCGGCCCGTTCCGACTATGACTCGCACGCTCCTTGCCGCGCTGGCGATCCTCCTCGCCGGCTGCGCGAGCACCGTCCCCTTCCGCCCCGTCGCGTCGCCCCCGCAGGACGTGGTCGTGGCCCGCTTTCTCCTCGACGTCGACGGGCTCGAGGCCGACTTCCCCGACCAGGGCGGAGGGCTCATCCCGGTCGCGTCGCGCGTGATCCAGACGGGCCGCGACGTCGCCGAGGCGGGCCGGACCGCCCTCTCGCCCGAGGGCTCGGCCGTCAAGGCCGCCCAGGACTCCACGTTCGCCGCCCTCGCCGACGGGATGGGATGGCAGGCCGGCCTCCGGCTCCTCCCGCTCGAGACGCTCCGCGGCGAGGTCCCGTACCTCGTCGGCGCGCCGCTGGGGACGGCCGAGGACGTCGCCGGCCGCCTCGCGATGGAGATCGAGGCGTATGTCGAGGTTCCGGACGCGGGCCAGGCGTCGTGGTCGATCCTCGGCACGGGCCGCGCCCGCGAGACGGGCCACCCGGAGATGACCGTCTCGGTCCGGATGCTCGACGCGGCCGGCGCCGTCGTCTGGCGCGACCGCGTCCGGGTCCGGTCGCGCGAGCGCGTGACGCTCGACGAGCGGTGGCTGCTGGCGATCCGCACGGACCGCGAGGTCTCGGACGCGTCGACGCTGCCGGCGATGATGCGCGAGGCCGTCGACCGGCTCGTGGCGCGGAGCCCGGCGCGCGGGTAGGTCCGCCTCGGGCGGCGAATGGGCCGAATGCCCCATGACGTGGAGGCCGGCGTGGGGGACGTTGCGTGCGTCCTCCGCGCCCGACCATGCCCCGCTCGCTCGTCCTCCTCGCCGCTCTCCTCGCATCCAGCGCCGCCGCCCAGCCGCTCGCCGACTCGCTCGCCCAGCGCGGCATCGAGGCGTACGAGTCCGGGGCCTACGCCGAGAGCGCGCGGCTCTTCGCCGACGCGCTCGACGCGGGCGCCCGCGACGGGACGCTCGCCTACTACGCCGCCTGCGCTGCCGCTCTCGCCGGCGACGCCGACGCGGCGTTCCGCTTCCTGGCCCTCGCCCCCGACCTCGGCTTCCTCGACGCCGACCTCGTCCGGCGCGACTCGGACCTCGCGAGCCTCCATGACGACCCCCGCTGGCCCGTCGCCGTCGCCCGCGTCGAGCGCGCGTCCGCTACCTCCCGGCTGCTCTGGGCGAGCCCCACGTTCCGCACGCCCTACGCCGACACCCTCGCGGTCGACGAACGCGTCGCCGGGCTCTCGCGACTATGGGCCGAGGTCAAGTTCAACTTCGCCAACTTCGACCTCGTCCCGGGCCGGCTCGACTGGGACTCGCTCTACGTCGCCACGCTCCCGCGCGTCCGGGCGGCCGGGTCGACGCTCGAGTACTACCGCGTGCTCCAGTCGGTCGTCGCACGGCTCCACGACGGGCACGTCAACGTCTGGCTGCCGCCCGCGCTCGCCGACCGGGCCTCCGCCCAGCCCGGTCTCACGACGCGGCTGGTCGAGGGCCGCGTGTTCATCACGGACGTGTGGGATCCGGCGCTCGCGGCGCTCGGCCTGCGGCCCGGGCAGGAGATCGTGGAGATCGACGGTGAGCCTGTCCACGACTACGCGGCCCGCGTCGTGCGGCCAGTGGTCAGCTCCCCGAAGCCGCTCGCGAGCGACGTCTGGACCTACGAATACTCCCTCCTGTCCGGCGACGCCGCCACGCCCGTCGCGCTCACGGTGGACGGTGCCGACGGCAGCCGCCAGCGGGTCTCCGTGCCTCGGCTCCCGGTCGAGCAGGCGCGGGTGGTGGTGCCGACGCCGGAGCCGTTCGGGCTCGACTGGCTGCCCGGCCGCGTCGCGCACGTCCGCCTGACGACGTTCGGCGGGCCGGAGGCGGCCGACCGGTTCCTCGAGCGGTTCCCCGAGATCGCCGAGGCGGCCGGAGTCGTCCTCGACGTCCGCGAGAACGGGGGCGGAGATGGGGCCGTCGGCTACCGCGTGCTCTGCGCGCTCACCGGCGCCGAGCGGCTGGTGACGGCCGCGTGGCGGACCCGGCTGTACCGGCCGGTCTACCGCGCGTGGGGCCGCGGCGAGGCCTCCGACGGCGACCCGGCCCCGACGTACGGCTGCGACGATGCGCTCGACTACGACGGCCCCGTGGCCCTGCTCGTCGGCCCGCGGACGGGCTCGGCGGCCGAGGACCTCGCCGTCGCTTTCGACCTGCTGGACCGCGGCCCGATCGTCGGCGAGCCGACGGCCGGCAGCACGGGCCAGCCGCTCCTGTTCGCGCTCCCCGGCGGCGGCAGCGCCCGCGTCACGACGCGCCGCGACCTCTACCCGGACGGCCGCGAGTTCGTCGGCCTCGGCGTCCAGCCCGACGTGCCCGCGGCCCCGACGGTCGCCGGCCTCCGCGCCGGCCGCGACGACGCGCTGCAGGCCGCCGCCGCCGCGCTCAGCCTGGGTGACTGACTGCTCCCGCCGCCCGTTCCGTTTCCTCTGCCCCGTTGTTCACGTCCACCGACCTCTCTCGCCTGGAGTCCGCCAGCCGCACGCTGCTCTCGCCGCTCGCCGCGCCCGACGTCGACGCGTGGCGGAGCGAGGCCATCGCGTCGGCCTCGGCCCTGCTCGGGGCGGACTGCGGCCTGTTCATGCTGTCGTCGGCGCCGCGCGTCCACGTCAGTGACACGACCGACGCGGCGTTCCTCGCGGTCTACGACCAGCACGTGGCCGAGGTCACGGCGCGCGGGCCGCGGCTGAGCGACGCCGTCATGCAGCGGTGGCTCGACGAGCGGCGGCGCGTCGGGCAAGAGGTCGTCACGAACGCCCTCGCCGACGACCTGCTCGCGCCGTACGGCCTCGCGCTCCGCGACTCGTCGCTCTACAACGAGGGGATGGCGCCCGGCGGCTGGGCGGACCAGCGGACGCTCTACGTCGGGTTCGGCGGGGGCGAGGCCATGCTCCAGCTCGGCTACGCCCGCGCCGACCGGGCGCCCGACCCCGACGCGTCGGTCGCGTTCCTCCGCATTCTGCTGCCGTCGCTGAAGGCCGGCCTCGACGCGCTCGGGCGGCTCGGCGCGCACCGGGCCGCGCTCGACGCCGTCGGCTCCCCGCTCGCCCTGTTCGACGCCGACGCCCGGCAGGTCCACCGGACCGCGGCGCTGAGCGGCCTTCTCGCCGCTGAGCCCGACCGCGATCGGCTCGCCATCGAGCTCCGCGCGTTCGCCGCCACGCTCCGACCGCTGGCGGCCCCGCGCCGCCACGACATCGGGCTGAGCCCGACAGGACCGGTCCGGGAGGTCCGGACGGCCGGCGCGACGTACCGCCTCCGCGGGACCATCCTCCCGGCCGACGCCGCCGAGGCGCCCCTCCTCGTCACCGTCGAGCGCGTAGGCGCCGTCGCGCTCCCCTCGCCCGAGGAGGTCCGCCAGCGGACGGGGCTGACGTTGCGCGAGGCCGAGGTGGCGCTCCTGCTCGCCGAAGGGCTGACGAACGTGCAGGTCGCCGACCGCCTGTTCATCGCCCCGAAGACCGCGCGGCGGCATACGGAGAACGTTCTCGGCAAGCTGGAGGTCGCCACCCGCGCGGCGGTCGCCTCGGCCCTGCTCCGGGCGGCCTAGGGGACGATCTCGACGGCCGTCTCCACGAGGCGGACCGGGAGCCCGGTCCGGAGCGTGTTCTGGACCTCGGCCACGGCGTCGGTCCGTTCGAGGAGGCGAACGACCTCCGCCTCGGCCGCGCCGGCGGCCGAGACGCGGGCCCGGTACCGGACGTCGCGCGCCGGCTCGCCGACGCCGCCGAACGTGCCTTCGACCTCAACCTCCACGCCGCGGACGTCGATGCCGAGCGCGGCGGCCTCGCGGTAGACGTCGTTGCAGTAGCAGGTGGCGAGGGCGAGGAACAGGAGCTCGCCGCCGTTCGCGCTCGACCCGAGCCCGCCCGGTTTCGGTGGGATCGTGAGGGCGTGCTCGGCGTCGTTGGTGCGGAGCGTCACCTCGTGGCGCCCCTCCCGGTTGCGGACGTGCGCCTGGACGGTCATGGCAGAGAGGGGGCCTGGGCGCGCTCGCGGGCGATGGCCTCGCAGCGGGCTTTCATGCCCTCGTTTTCCTGGACGAGGGCCCGATGCATCACCGGGCGGAGGAACGGCCCGAGCAGAACGGCGAGGACGCCGGAGGCCTCCACGCCGAGGTGGTTCGTCGTGCCATTGCCCGACAGGGACACGCGGTGCGAGCCGGTCATCCGGAGGCCCGGCCGGCGGGTCTCCCACGCGAACCGCTCGCCGTCGACGAACTCGGTGACGGTCCAGACGGCCTCGGGCTGAGCCGGCTGCTTGATCCGGGCCTGGCTGCCGAGTCGAAGCGGGCCGTCGTCCACCCGGGTGACGGACGTGATGGTCGGGGTGAGCTCGGGCCACCGTTCGACGTCTTCGGTGACGGCCCACACCACGTCGGGCGGGGCGGCGATGCGGAGGGCGTGCTCGACGCGCATACGGGTTAGAGGACGGCGAGAGGGTGGGACACGACGTGGTCGGCGACGACGAGCCGGCAGCGGTAGAGGCCAGAGGGGAGGCCCTCCGCGGACAGAGGGACGGGGTGGACGCCCGCGGGGTAGGGGCCCTCCGCCAGCCGGGCGGCCTCGGCCCCGTCGGTGCCGACCAGGGACAGTACGACGTGGCTGGCCACTGGGAGCGTGACGGTCAGCTCGGCGGGCGTGCTCGCCAGAAAAGGGGGCACGCCGTCGAGGCTCGGCACGGGCGCCGAGGCGGGTGGGGACGTCGCGGGCCGGCGCCAGAGGCCGCCGTCGTCGAGGGCCGCCAGCCGCCACGCCGGGCCCGGCGCGAGCGCGTGGGGCGGAGCGGGGAGCCCGTCGCCATAGGGCCGCCACGGCCCGCCCTCGGCGGCCCGCCAGACGAGGTCGTGGGACGCGTCGAGGGCGTACAGGGCGTGGGCGTCGGCGCCGAGGAGGCCGACGGTCGCGGCGTCGCGCTCGGCCCACACGTCGCCGTCGAGCTGGAAGAGCCGGCCGTCGGCCTCGGCGAACAGGCGCGGCCCGCTGGCGGCGACCGCCAGGTGCCCGATCCGGAGCGGGAGCCCGGCGCCGGCGGCCTCCCAGGCCCGCCCCGCGTCGCGGCTCCGGCTCACGCCGAGCGCGTGGGCCACGAACAGGGCCGCCTCGGTGGAGGCGAAGCCCGAGACCCCCAGGCCGACGCCGCGGAACGGGAGCCCCCCGTTCGAGGCGATCCACGTCCGGCCGTCGTCTTCCGAGCGGAACACGCCGTGGCCGTCCGTCCCCGCCATGGCGACGCCGCCGGCCCGTGCGAACGAGACGACGGGGCCCTCGGGGAGCCCGTCGGTCGGGAGGGGCCGGCCGTCGGCGGCGATGCGGTCGAGGCCGTCGGGGCCGCCCAGGAGGAGCGCGCCGGGCACCGCGAGGAGCGCGACGGGCACCGGCCCCGGCGCGTCGGCCACGACCTCCCACGGCCCGCCGCCGTTGGGCGAGCGGAGCACGCGGCCGTCATCGAGCCCGGCGTAGGCCGTCCCGCCGTCGAGGGCGAGCGCGACGACGACGGCGGAGAGCGCGGTCGGGGTCCAGGGGGGGAGCATCGAGGCGGGCGACATGACACAAGGTGCCTCTGACGGGATCCGGCCACATGGGCGGATCGACCCATTCCGCTTAGGCCATCTCGAACACGCGGCCGGCGACCGCCGAGCGCGTCGCCACGCCGAGCTTGCCGAGGACGTTCTCCGTGTGTCGCCGGGCCGTCGCCGGCGCGATGAACAGGCGGTCGGCGACCTGCGCGTTCGTCAGCCCTTCGGCGAGCAGGAGCGCGACCTCGGCCTCGCGCAACGTCAGGCCCGTCCGCTGGCGGACCTCTTCGGCCGTGGGCGGGACCCGCACGATCGAGGCGTCGACGGTCACGAGGACGGCCGGGTCTGGCCCGAACAGGCCCGGTGGGAGGGCCGTCGAGCGCACGACGTACTGGCCGCGGGCGGTCGTGACGGTGACCTCTGACGGCGGCACGGCCCCGCGGACGGCGCGGGCGAGAGCCCGGCTCGCGCGCCCGAGGCGGGCCACCTCGCGGTCGACCGTGGCGCCCTCGGGGTCGGCGGCGAGGAGAGCAGCCAGCGCCGCGTTCCGGTGGAGCGCGCGGCCGTCGGCGTCGAACGCCGCGAGCGGCTCCGAGACGGCGTCGAGTGCGGCCCGGTGCGCGCCGAGCCGCCCGAGCGCGTCGAGGCCCGCACGGAACGACGGCATCAGCACCTGGAGCAGGCTGGCCGACCGCTCGCCGAACGGGAAGCCGCCGTACCGGCGGTGGAGCACCCACACCATCGCCTCGCCCACCGGCGTCTCCCCGATCATCCCCACGAAGTCGTTGAACCGCTGGCCCTGGAGCACGTCCGTGATGATGGGCGCGTCGTTGGGGTCGAGCCCACGGTCCCGGACCATCGCGATGTTGACGTCCCACGAGAACGTCTCCATGCGGGACTCGCGGCGCATCCGGTTCCACGCGTCGACGACGGGGTCGGAGAACCGGACGCCGTCCCACTGGATCTCCTGCGTGTAGTCGAGGACGCCGGTCGAGACCTCGGTCGCATCGTCGCTGAAGTAGGGGACGGCGGACGTCGGGAACTGGAGGACCACGCCGGTCCCGCCGACGAGGTCGCGGACGGCGCCGCCGGCCTCGGCCAGCCACGCCTCGGGCGAGGCCGCGGCGAGCGGGCTCATGAGCGCCCGGCTGGCGGTTTCGAGGCGGACGAGGTCGGCGGCGGTGAGCGTCGGACCCATAGCGGCGTGTCGCGAGGACGCAGCAGCGAAGGTGGCGACGATACGGCGCAGCGAGACCGATTCCACCGCCCGGCACGTCGGCCGCGATTCTTCACGGGTCCCCTCATCGCCGCGCCCCTGCTCCGAGGCGCGGCGGCGGCCCCTCACCGCACGAGGCGGACTGGCCGGGCCGACGGGTGGTCCCGGCGGCGAGGCGGACGAACCGAAGGGCGAACGTGGAGAGACCTCTCCATGGCGGGTCGAGGGGGGAGGGGGGCGCCGCTATGGTCGGCGCAGGAGGCAGCGGAGGGCCGGCGCCTGCGCCGGCACGTGGTCGCGCCCGACGACGGCGAACACGCGCTCGCCGGGAACCGCCTCGGCGAGGGCGCGGGCCATGTGGCGGTCGCGGAACGTGCTCGACGCCCGGTTGGCCTCGGCCATGAACTGGCCCCCGGTCTGGGTGTCGTCGGCGCCGGGGTCGAACCACGCGCCAGGGACGTCTCGCCAGTCGGCGGGGGAGCCGGGCACGTCGCTGAAGTGCCGGGCGTAGGCGGCCCGGAGGGCGTCGAGATCGGCGAGTGGAAGGCCGAGCGGGGCAGCCCGACGGAGCAACTCGGCGATGGGCTCGTCGAGCGCGGGGCCCGTCGTGTCCTTCCGGTCGCGAAGGCGGGCGGCCTCGCGGAGCACGAAGAACAGCGCGGCCGGCTCGGCCCCGACGGCCGCGGCCACGGCGCCGAACTCGGGCCCGGGGGCGGGCTCCAGCCGTCGCACCTCGACGCCGTCGCGCGCCGCCATCCACCGCACGAGCCCCGACTCACCCGTCTGGCGGATCGTCTCGTCGGCCGTCGCGGCGAGGGGGCGCTCGGGCCCCTCGTAGAACGCGACGGTCGGGCGGAACGCGGTCCACGCAGCTTCGATGGCGGCGACCTGCGGGTCTGCGGGGTCGTCGCTGTGCCGGGCGCCGACCATGTGGAGGACGCCCGCAGCGGTGCCGAGGTGGAGGGAGAAGGCGGAGTCGGGCGGTCGAGGCCCACCCGGAGCGGAGGGGGCGACGAACTCGAGGCACTCGGCCTCGGGCTGATCGCGGACCCAGGCGGCGGCGGTCTCGATCGCCTCGTCCGCCTCCGCTCCCGGGTCGTCCACAGCCACGACGTCAGGGAGTAGGCGGACGCCATAGGCGCGGCCGGTCCGGTCTGTCATCAGGTCGGTCGTGACGACGAGGACCGATCCGTCGGGGAGCGGGATCCCCTCGTTGGCTGAGGACACGCCGGCGGTGGCCGTGCCGAGCCGTCGGCTCCGCGGGCGGCCCTCGAACGCGAGAGCGACGGCCTCGGCCGAGGACCCCGTCGCGCTGTCGGCCAGCACGGCGACGGGCGCGAACGGGTCGGAGACCAGGTAGGCCCGCGACGTGCGGATCACCTCCGCCGTCGTGTCGGGCGTGACGGCGACCGCCGCCGAGCCCTCGATCCGCGTCCAGCTCCGGGCGCCGTCGGCGGCGACGCTCCCGCCCACGACGCCGTCGCCGAGGAGGGGCGCGAGCCCGGCCAGCATCGGCCAGACGTTCCCGCCGCCGTTCATCCGGACATCGACGATCCACCCAACCGGGCGGGCGGCGTCAACGCGGCGGATCGCGGCCACGAGGCTGTCCGCGTAGCGGACGGCGCCCTCGTCGCCGCCCATGAAGAACGGGACGCGAATGACCCCGACGGGGCCGCCTGAGCCCTCGACCACTCGGCCCTGGAGCCGACGGAGCCAGCCGGGCTCCGCGCTGGCGGCGTCGGCCGCGACCGCCTCGCTGTGCTCCGGCACGAGGAGGAAGCTGTGGCCGTCGCCGAGCGCCACCAGCGCCTGTCGGATCGCGCCGTGGACCTCGGCGGCGGACTAGGCGTCGGCGGTCTGCTCGTAGGCCCGTGCGCGGACGGCGGGCCAGTCCACGCGGGAGGCGTAGTAGCCGCGGGCCTCCATGGCGTCGAGCGCGGCGTCGAGCGTCGCCCGCCCGGGGGCGGCGGGCTGGGCAGACGCGGCGGTCCCGACGATCGCGGCGGCCAGCGAGAGGGTCCGAAGCAGGAGGCCGATCGGCATCGCGGAAAGGGTCAGGACAGCGCGGGCGCGACGACCCGGGGCCCCGGCGGTCGCGGCAACCGGAGGGCGAGGCGGATCCGGCTCGCGCCCGGCGCGGTGGGTCGGACGGTCCGGCCGCGCCGGCGGCGAGCGGTCACGCCGCCGGGCGGGCGGGCCGGGCGGTGGTTGTAGAGAGCGAAGTAGGCGCGCATGGCGAGGGGGCGGTCGATCGGTCGGGTTCTCGCCCTGCCGAGGCAGGGCACGGGCGTTCAGAGCGGTCGCCGCCAGCCGTTCGCTGGCGGCGACCGAGGCGGAGGGGGCCGTTACCGGCCGACCCGCGCCTCGGAGGGCATGACGACGGTGCCGGACTTGGCGTCGAACGAGCCGCGCAGGCGGACCGTCTCGTCCTCGTCGGCGATGTTCACGGCGGTGACGTCGAACGTGCCCACGACGCGGGCGGCGTCGGCGCGGGTGACTGTGATCGTGCCCGTCTCCGAGAAGTACATGTCGCCGGTGCCGTCGGTCTCGCCGAGGAGGAGCATGGCGCCGGCCGTCTCGCCGGCGATCGTGTAGGTCTTGGCCGTCACGCGGCCGTCCATCAGGAGGAAGGCGACGTCGTCCTCGTCCTCGTCGATGAGGGCGATGGCCGAGGTGGTCTCGCCGTCCTCGGAGTCGATGGCGAAGACAGCCTGGCCGCCGAGGGAGGCCTGGGCGGCCCCGGTGACCTGGGCCTGGAAGCTGCCGAGGTCGCCCTCATCGTCGGACGAGTCGCAGGCGGTGAGGGAGGTCGCGGCGAGCGCGGTGAGGAGGAGGGCCCGGAGGCGGAGCGAAAAACGGGGGGTCATGGCAGTGCGGGCACGCGCCCGCGAATGGCGGAAAGCCGGTGGTTGGAAGGCACCTCGCGCGGAGGCTCTGCCAGATTCCCGCTTTCCGCCACCAGCGCCATGGGTCGTTCAGCCCATTTGGACCTCCCGCCCACGGAGTCCAGAGAAGCCGGTAGGTCGAGCGGAACGCCCCCTCAGCGGGTCGACCTCGCGCAGGCGGGAAGGGCAGGCCGCGCCCGCATCGCTCCGGCGCTGCACGGTTCGGTGGCGTCGGCGTCTTCCGGTTTCCCGCTTGTCGGACCACGCGCGACCGTCGCCGAGTCCGCCCGCCTCGGCCCCGAGGCGGGGGCGGTCAGTCGTTCAGCCGGCGCATGGCGTCGCGGAAGAAGGCGCCCTGGACCGTCGGCTCGAAGTCCCAGCTCTGGATCATCTGCGGCGACCACTGCGGGTCGAAGACCCACGGTGCCCACGAGATGCCGCGCGCCTCGAAAAAGGCGACGATGGCCTCGCCGTACGTCTCGTCGGAGATGACCGGGATGTGCGCGCCCGGCCCGTCGGCGCTCATGAAGCCGAGCTCCGTCGCGAAGAGCGGGTACGTGTCGGCCACGAAGCCCCACGTCTCCTCCCACTTCGGCTCCCACGGCCGCTCGCGCTTCTGCGGGTACGGGTGCGTGACGTAGGCGATGCCCTCCGCCCGGACCGGGTCCTCGCGAACGCCCGAGAGGTCGTAGGACCAGTCGAGCCCGCCGACGAGCGGGATCGTGCCGGGGTCGCTGGCGCGGACGATGTCGATGAGGTCCTCCATCAGCTCGCGGTGCTCGTGCCACGAGAGCCGGCCGAGCGTGCCGTTGTAGCTCGTCGGCTCGTTGAACAGCTCGTAGAAGGCGACCGTCGGGTTCCCGGCGTAGCGCTGCGAGACCGTCCGCCAGAACCGGGCCGTCTCGCCCTTCGACGTCTCGTACATCGGGTGCTGGAACACCTCCGTCCGGAGGTTGCCGATCGAGTGCCAGTCGATCACGACGTAGAGCCCGGCGGCCCCGGCCCACTCGACCGCCTGGTCCAGCAACTCGAGGTAGCCCTCCTCGCCGCGCGCCCGCCACGCCCGCGGGTGGACCGGCAGGCGGACCACGTTGGCGCCCCAGTCGGCGACCTCCTCGAAGAGCGCCGGGCCCCACTGGCCGTCGCGCTCGACCTTGTCGGGGTCGGCGATCGAGACGCCGCGGAAGACGACGGTCTCGCCGGCCTCGTTCACGAACCGGTTGCCCTCGACGTGGACGGCGGGGAGCTGTGCCGCGGCCGGCAGGGCGGCGACGATCGTGGCGAGCAGGAGGAGGTGTCGAGTCATGGCGGGGGAGGAGGGAGTCGGCCCGCCTCGGGGCCGAGGCGGGGGAGTCAGTCGTTGAGGACCTGGTCGGCGGCGAGGGCGAGGAGCATGAAGTGCGTGGCCCCGCCGCCCATCACGTACTCGGCCTGCTGCCAGAGGTACGGGTAGTCCTTGAGCTCCGGGAAGTCGGGCCGGATGAGCGCCGTGCCGGAGGCCACGCCGCCCGGGATGTAAGCGTAGTCGGCCCGGTTGAGGCCGTAGCCGCGCTCCACCGACGTCGCGCCGACGCCGCTCGCGAACGACGCCGTGTTGCTCCCGGGGTGGACGCCCAAGATGAAGTTGAGCGCGTTCAGCAGGTACTCCGACGACACGCTCTCGGGGAACGCGCGGTGCAGGAAGTACTGCTGCACGCCGAACGCCTGGATGCCCCAGCCCGCGCCCCAGATGTAGGGCTCGTACGGGACGCCGTAGGGCGGCGCCGGCTGCGCCTCGACGGTCCCGGCCTGCGCCCCGGCCACGGCCTCGCGCACGGCCGCTTCGAAGCCCGCGTCGCCGACGGCGTCGAGCGTGCGGCCGAGCGCCCAGCCCGTCCGGCCGATGGCCTCGACGATCTCGGCCTCGTGGTCGAGGAGCCACTGGCGGTACGTGTCGTCGCCGGTCGTGAGGAGGAGCTCGACGGCGGCGGCGGTCTGCTCGGCGAGCGCGTCGCCGTGGTCCATCGCCCAGAGGGTCACGGCGGCCGCCTCCGCCTCGGCGGCGAGGTCGGGGGTGTGGGCGCGGAGGACGCGCCCGGCGATGGCGAGGGCGGCGATGCCCTTGAACTCATGGCCCGCGTGCTCCTCCGTAAAGACCCAGCGGTCGTCCGGCGGAAGGCCGCTGTCCGGTTCGAAGTCGACGTTGTCCGTGCTCCCGGCGAAGTCGCCGATCATCCGGTACTGCTCCAGCGTCGGGACGATGACGCCGCGGTAGAGCCGGCCCAGCGACCGGTAGCCGCCGACGATGTTGAGGGTCCCGTGCTCGACCTGCTGCAACAGATCCGGCACGCCGTCGGGCCGGTGGATCCTGGCGAGCCGCGCGCTCTGGTCGATCTGGGTGTTGTCGTAGTCGCGGAGCGCGTCGAACGCCTCGTAGGACGCCGCGAGGACCCAGACCTCGTCGGCCTGCGACTCGATGCGGAGGTCGTCGTCGCCCGCGTCGTGCCAGCCGCCGACGTCGAGGTTCGGGACGCGCTGGCCGGGCTCGACGTCCGTCAGCAGGTCCGGACCCTGGACGTAGCCGTCGAAGTGGTTCGTGTCGGCCGGCGCCATGCGGGCGTCGTCGAGGTGGCAGACGCCGTGCCAGAGGCGATAGGGGTCCTCGACGCGCATGTGGCACATCTGGACCGGCAGGAAGTAGTCGACCGTCGGCTGCCAGACGTCGCGGGCGTAGACGTCGCGCGCGATCTCGAAGGCGTGCGAGCGCCGGCCGCGGTACTCGACGGCGTAGAGGCCCGGCACCGTCACATCGGAAAAATCGAACAGGCGGTACTGGTAGCGGAGGAAGTCGCCGCCCCACGCCTCGGGCACAGCCTCCCGCACGACCTCGGTGGCGTCGGCGCCGAGGCGGAGGAGGCGGGCCGGCGTCCGCTCGGCGTCGCGCCGGTCGTGCTCGATGACGACGACCTTCCGCTGCGCCGGGTGGTACCCGACCTGCGACACCTGGACGACGGGTTCGTACACCCAGCCCTCGACCGCGTGTGGGCGGATCGTCCACTCGATGGCGCCCGTGGTCGCGCCGGCCGGGACCGTCTCGCGGACGACGAACCAGCCGTTGTTGTGCTGGTTGCGACCGTCGAGGAGCACCAGCTCGCCCGTCGCGCTCTCGATCTGCAGGCGGAGCGTCTCGCTCTCGGGCGCGACCGTCAGGCGCCGGCCGGTCGCGAACGGGACGGCCTGCGCCACGCCCTCGGCGTCGACGCGCATGGGCCCGTTGGGCTGGCGGGGGAACTGGCCGCGCGCGTCGCCGAGCAGCCACCCCTTCCCGAACAGATCGACGGGGTACAACTCCAGGTTGAACCCGACCTCGCCGACGTACTCGGCCGGGAGCGCCTCGTCGAGGTCGACCGTCACCACGACGGCGTCGCCCTCGGCGCGGGCGCGGACGGCGTAGCTCATCTCGAGGTCCGGGTACAGGATCGGGTTGAAGCCCGTCCGGTTTTTGCCGGGGTCCGGGTACGAGAGGCGCGTGACGATCTCGCCGTCGACCACCTCGCGGGCGTCCTGCTTGGGGACGGGGTCCCACTGGCCCGGCGTCGCGTTGAGGCGGAGGTCGCCGTTGGCGGCGAGCCGGATCCCGTGCTGGACGACGGTGACGCCGCCCTGGTGACCGTCCGGGTAGAAGTCCTGGAAGGCCATGACGCTCACGCCCTCGCGCTGGAAGTACCCGGCGTCGGTCAGCGCGAACGTGCGCTGGGCAGAGGCCGGCGCTGCCCAGAGGCCGACCGAGGCGGCCAGGGTGGCGAGGGAGGTCAGGAATCGGCGGGGCACGGCAGTTCGGGTTGGAAGCGCTTGCGGCTGAAGGTATTCTCTTTCGTCCACTCAATTGACGAAACCGCTCATGGACCGCCGTGCCTTCCTCGGATCCGCCTCGGCCGCGGCCGCCAGCCTCACCGTCGCCGGCTGCGCGACCTCCGCCGCGCCCGCGTCCGCCGCGGCGCCCGAGGCGGGGGGAGCCCGCGCGGCGCTCGCGCCGACCGCCGCGCGCTCCACCGACGGCGAGGTCGTCGTCAGCCGGCCCGGCGACCTCCCGGGCACGCGGACGCAGCCGCGCATCCCGCGCTGGCGCGGGTTCAACCTCACGGAGCTGACCGGCGGCGACCGCGACCGGTCATTCCGCGAGGACGACTTCGCCTGGATCGCCGAGCTCGGCTTCGACTTCGTCCGCATCCCGATGTCGTACTGGGCGTGGTCGTCCCCCGACGACTGGATGACGATCGACGAGGACGGGCTGGCGAAGGTCGACGAGGCCGTCGAGTACGGCGAGAAGCACGGGCTCCACGTCAACCTCAACCTCCACCGGATCCCCGGCTACTGCGTCAACCAGCGCGAGCTGGAGCCGCACCTCCTGTTCGACAGCCCGCGCGAAGAAATGGAGCTCGCGATGGAGGCCGCTCTCCACCACTGGCGGACGCTCGCGGAGCGCTACAGGCACACCTCGAACCAGGCCGTCTCGTACGACCTGTTCAACGAGCCGCCGTGGACGTACCAGGACCAGAGCCGCTACGTCGAGGTGGCCCACCGGCTCGTCGGTGCGATCCGCGACGTCGACCCCGACCGGCTCATCGTGGCCGACGGCGCCGACATCGGGCAGACGCCGGTGCCCGGGGTGGTCGGCCTCGGGCTCGTGCAGAGCACCCGCGGCTACCTGCCGAAGATGGTCAGCCACTACACGGCGACGTGGGTGCCCAAGAACGAGTTCGAGAGCTTCGACACGCCCGTCTGGCCCATGCGCGCCGACGACGGCCGGATGTGGGACAAAGAGGTCTTGCGGGCGGAGCTCGTCGACAAGTGGGTCCCGCTCGTGAACCAGGGCGTGCCGGTCCACGTCGGCGAGTGGGGCTGCTACAACCAGACGCCGCACGCGGCCTGCCTCGCCTGGATGGAGGACGTCACGAGCCTGTGGCGCGAGATGGGCTGGGGCTGGGCGATGTGGAATTTCCGCGGCTCGTTCGGCATCCTCGACAGCGGCCGCGAGGACGTCGAGTACGAGGACTTCCGCGGCCACAAGCTGGACCGGAAGATGGCCGACCTCCTCCTCGCCAGCTGATCCGCCCGACCGTCCCCACCACCCCGTTCGATCCCATGCGCTGCTTCCTGCTCCTCATCGTCCTCGCGGGCGCCGTCCACGCCCAGACCGTCGTCGAGGCGGAGGGGGGCGAGCTCGTCGGCGCGGCCGCGGTCGCCACCAGCCGGGCGGGCTACTCCGGGACCGGCTACGTCACCGGCCTCGGCGCCGACGGCGACAGCCTCCGTCTCGTCATCGACGGCACCGGCGAGTTCGTCCAGCTTCGGCTGGCGGTCGCCGGGAGCGGACGGTTCGCGACCTTCGAGGTCCGCCTCGACGGCGACGTGATCGCGGGCGGCAACACGACCGTCGGGTCCAGCTTCCGCGAGCTCGCGGTCGACGAGCGGCGGCTGAGTGCCGGCCCACACGTCGTCACGATCCACGGCTCGGTCGACGTGGACTACCTGGTGCTGGAGCCGGTCTCGTACGAGGGGCCCGCCGCGCCGCCGCCGGTCCTGTCGGATCCCGACGCGACGGACTCGGCGAGGGCGCTGTTCGCGTTCCTCCTCGACATCTACGGCGAGCACGTCCTCGCGGGGCAGCAGGACGGCTACCAGAACGGCGCGCCCTCGACGCGCGAGATCGACTACGTCGAGTCGGTGACGGGGACGGTGCCGGCGGTCGGGGCGTTCGACCTCATCAACTACTCGCCCTCGCGCCGCGCGCGCGGGACGAACCCGACGGGCTGGGCCGAGCACTGGATCGAGTGGGCCGGCGACCACGGGATCGTCACGCTGATGTGGCACTGGAACGCGCCGACGGACCTGCTCGACACGAGCGACCAGCCGTGGTGGCGCGGCTTCTACACCGAGGCCACGACGTTCGACGTGGAGGCCGCGCTCGCCCAGGGGCCCGGCGGCGAGGACTACGAGCTGCTCCTCCGCGACATCGACGCGATCGCCGTCGAGCTCCAGAAGTTCGAGGACGCCGACGTGCCGGTCCTCTGGCGCCCGCTCCACGAGGCGTACGGGCGTTGGTTCTGGTGGGGAGCCAAGGGCCCGGGGCCGTACGTCGCGCTGTGGCGGCTGATGTACGAGCGGCTCGTCGAGTACCACGGCCTCCACAACCTGATCTGGGTCCACACTCACCGGCCCTCGGACGGCGACCAGGCCGCGTGGTACCCCGGCGACGCCTACGTCGACGTCGTGGGCGTCGACGAGTACGTCGAGGACCCCGACGCCGTGTTCCGGAGCGACTGGGAGCTGCTGCAGGAGCAGTTCGGCGCCAACAAGCTGGTCGCGCTGACGGAGACCGGGACGCTCCCCGACATGACACGCTCGGTCGACTTCGGCATGACGTGGAGCTGGTTCGCGGTGTGGGAGGGTAGCTTCATCCGCGACCTTGACACAGACCGCCTCGTCGACGTGTACACGAGCGAGGTCGTCCTCACGCGCGACGAACTGCCCGACTGGCGCAGCTACACCCTCGCCACCGCCGAGGCGGACGGACCCGAGGCGCCGACCGACCACGCCACGATCACGCCCAACCCGAGCGCTGGGCCCGTCACGCTCCGCCTCGACCTCGGCGCCGCGGCGGACGTGGTCGTCGAGACGTTCGACGCGCTCGGCCGGCGCGTGGGGCGCCAGTCGCTGGGGACGATGCCGGCCGGGTCGCTCGCCGTCGCGTTGGCCGCGCCCGCCGTCCCCGGCCCCTACTTCGTCCGCGTGACGGCCGGCGACCGCGTGGTGCGGGGCCGGTTCGTCGTCGCCCGCTGATCTGACGATGCGCCGTCTGGTCCTTGCCGCTCTCGTCGCGGCGCCCGTCTTTGCCCAGCCCACCGTTGGCCCGTTGACGCCGCCCGTTCGTGAGGCGCTCGCCGAGGAGGTGGAGGTCGGCCTCCGCCACGTCCTCGACGCGTGGTACCCGCGCGCAGTTGACCGCTCGCAGGGCGGGTTCTTGAGCGCGTTCGACTGGCGCTGGCGGCCCGTCGGCGGGCAGGAGAAGATGATCGTGACCCAGGCGCGCCACGTCTGGACGACGGCCCAGGCCGCGATGTGGACGAACGACGAGGCCTACGCCGAGATGAGCCGCCACGGCGTCGCCTTCCTCCGCGACGAGATGTGGGACGCCGAGCACGGCGGGTTCTACTGGCTCGTCACGCGCGACGGCACGCCGGTCCCGGAAGCCGACGGTCGGCTCGTGAAGCAGGCCTACGGCGTCGCGTTCGGGATCTACGGGCTCGCTGCCGCCTACGCCGCGACGGGCGACGCCGAGGCGCTGGCGCTCGCGCAGGATGCGTTCCGCTGGCTGGATGACCACGCCCACGACTCCGAGCACGGCGGCTACTTTAACTACCTCACACGCGAGGGCGAGCCGCTCCGCGAGGGGCTGGGGCGGACGCCGCCGAAGGACCAGAACTCGTCGATCCACATCCTCGAGGCCTTGACCGAGCTCTACCACGTCTGGCCCGACGACACGCTCCGCCAGCGGATCGAGGAGATGCTGCTCCTCATCCGCGACACGATCACCGTCGACCCCGGCACACTCACGCTGTTCTCGACGCCCGACTGGACGCCGATCTCGTACCGCGACTCGACGGCGGCCGTCCGCGAGGCGAACGGGTACTACGACCACGTCTCGTTCGGGCACGACGTGGAGACGGCCTACCTCATGCTCGAAGCGGCCGAGGCCATCGACCTCGACCCGGAGCCGACGCTCCGCGCGGGCCAGCGGATGCTCGACCACAGCCTCGCGACCGGCTGGGACACACGCAACGGCGGGTTCATGGAGGCCGGCTACTATTTCGCCGACGGCGAGCCGCTCGTCGTGGTCGACTCGACCAAGAACTGGTGGGCGCAGGCCGAGGGGCTCAATACGCTCCTCCTCATGGGCGACCTCGTGCCGGCCGAGCGGGCCCGCTACCACGACCGCTTCCTCCAGATGTGGGGCCTCATCCAGGGCTTCCTCGTCGACCACGCGCACGGCGGCTGGTACCGCGGCACGCTCGACCGACAGCCGGAGCTGCGGACGGCCGACAAGGGGGGCATCTGGAAAGCCGCGTATCACGACGCCCGCGCCCTCATGAACGTCGCCCGCCGCCTCCGGAGTGGGTCCGCCTCGGCCGTCCCGGCGGCCGACCCGCGGATCCGCGTCATGGGCCGCCACCGCGCCGAGGCGGGCGGGGCCGTGGACTTCGGCGCGGCCGGCGTCACGTTCGGCATCCGCTTCCGCGGGACGCGCCTCGCCGCCCGCCTCGACGACGCGTTCCGCGACGGCGGCCACAACTGGTTCACCGTCGTGGTCGATGGGGGAGAGCCGGTCCGGTTCCGGACGCGGCCGGGGCAGCACGACTACACGCTCGCCTCCGGCCTCGACGACGGCGAGCACACGCTCTGGCTGAGCAAGGCGACGGAGGGCCAGAACGGCCCCAACCGGCTCATTTCGTTCGAGGGCGCGGAGATCCTCCCGGCCGACCCGCTGCCGGAGCGCCGCATCGAGTTCATCGGCGACTCCATCACGGCCGGCTACGGCGTCGACCCCGAGCCCGTCGCGTGCGGCGCCGGCACGTGGTACGACCCGACGCACGCGTGGCAGGCCTACGGCCCGCGTCTCGCCCGCCGCCTCGGCGCGCAGTGGATGCTCAGCGCCGTCTCCGGCATGGGGATGCACCGCAACTGGAACTCGCTCACGCCGGTGATGCCGGACGTTTACGACGGGCTGTATCTGGAGTACGCGACCGACAACCCGGCGTGGGACGTAGACCAGTACCGCCCCGACCTCGTCGTCGTCGCGCTCGGCACGAACGATTTTTCCGCCGGTGACGGCGAGACGCCGCGGCCCGCGCTCGACGGCGAGGCGTTCGTGAGCGACTACGTCGGGTTCGTCGAGCGCGTCCGCCAGCAGAATGCGGAGGCGCCGATCCTGCTCCTCAACAGCCCCGTCTTCGAGGGCGAGCAGCGCGAGCTTCTGGCGGAGTCCCTCCGCGAGGTGGCCGCCCGCCGCGCCGCGGCCGGTGACGACGCGATCTCGACGTTCTCGTTCGTGGGCCGTTACGTCGACGGCTGCGACGGGCACCCGGGGAAGGCCGGCCAGCAGGCCATGGCCGACGAGTTGGAGCCGGTCCTCCGCACGCTCACCGGCTGGTAGCCCCGCCTCGGGGCACCGGCGGGCCTACCCGATCACGCCCGGCCGCTTGAACGCGGCGCCGACGCCCGTCTCGTCGGCCTCGGGCTCGGCCGAGTCGGCGCGGCGGAGGACGGTCCGCTGGAGCGGGGCGAAGGCGTGGTAGAGCGGGAGGGAGGCCACGCCGAGCGCGCCGGCGTCGGCGCCGGCCGTGGCCAGCTGGAGGTCGGGCGCGTCGAGGCCGCCCGGGACCACGGCGTCACCGAGGTGGACGCGGGCGCGCTCCAGCAGGTCGCTCAGGAGCCGGTCCGGCCAGCGCCCACCGACGAACGTGGCCTCGGGGTCGAGGATCGCGCGGACCGTGAACAGGAGGCCCGCCAGCTCTTCGGCCACTTCCTCGAACCACGCCTCGAACGCCGGCTCGCCGGTCTCGTGGAGCGCGAGGAGGTCGTCGGGCGTCGCGGCCTCCACGCCGGCCTCGGCGAGGCGCTCGTAAAGGGCGCCGAGGTTGAACAGCTCGCCGACATGGGTCGGGCCGCCTGCCCGGCGCCCGCGGCGCGGCGAGAGGTAGCCGATCTCGCCCGCGTTGCCCGTGTGGCCGTCGAACGGGGCGCCCTGGACCATCAGCCCTCCGCCGAGGCCGCTGCCCAGGTACACGTAGAAGAACGCCGAGAGGTGGCGGCCCGCGCCGTACCAGTGCTCGCCGAGCGCGGCCGCCGTCGCGTTGTTCTCGATAAAGACCGGGAGCCCGAGCCGCTCGTGGAGCCGCTGCGCGATGGGCTCGTCGTGCCAGTCCGGGAAAGCGATGGGGCTCACGAGGTAGGTCCCGTCCGGCCCCGGCCGCATCGGCCCCGGGATCCCCACGCCGACGCCCCACACGCGGTCCATCTCGAGCCCGAGCTCGGCCGCGAGGGCCCCGGTCGCCTCGACGCACAGGTCGAGCGCGGCCGCCGGCGACGCCAGCGACACCTCGTGGTGGACGCGGGCGCGGACGGCGCCCGAGAGGTCCACCAGGACCGCCGTGAAGTGATCCGTGTCGAGGTCGAGCCCGACGGCGAACGCGGCGTCCGGGTTGACCTCGAGCTGGATCGGCGGCGCCCCGCGCCCGCCCGTCGCCCGCGCCGTCTCGACCACGAGGCCAGCGTCGACGAGCTGGCGGACGAGGTTCGAGATCGTCTGCGCCGTGAGGTCCGTCCGCCGCGCCACGTCGGCCCGCGAGATCGGGGCGTAGAGGCGGATCGTCTCGTGGACGATCTGGAGGTTGTGACGCTTGGCGTGGGAGAGGTTGGTACCGGTGAGCATCGCGTCCGTGGCTGGCCGAACGTACGACGGCCGCCCGGAGGCGGTCCGGAGTCGAAATAATCAATCGTTTTGATTTACTGAGGCCGACGGGCTAGTTTCACGGAAGCGCTTCCCTCCCGCGGATGTCCCTCCACCCCATCGACCTCGCCATCATCGCCGCCTACATCGTGGCGACGGTGGGGATCGGCTTCTGGATCTCGCGCAAGGCGTCGAAGAGCATCCAGAACTATTTCCTCGGCGGCAACGAGATCCCGTGGTACGCCCTCGGCCTGTCGAACGCCTCGGGCATGTTCGACATCTCGGGCACGATGTGGCTGGTGTACCTCCTCTTCGTCTATGGGATGAAGAGCGTCTGGGTGCCCTGGCTGTGGCCCGTCTTCAACCAGATCTTCCTGATGGTCTACCTGTCGGTCTGGCTGCGGCGGTCGGGCGTGATGACGGGGGCCGAGTGGATCCGCTTCCGGTTCGGCGACACGCGCGGGGCCAAGCTGTCGCATCTCGTGGTGGTGCTCTTCGCGCTCATCAACGTCGTCGGGTTCCTGGCCTACGGCTTCATCGGGATCGGCCAGTTCGCGGCGGCCTTCCTCCCGTTCCAGCTCTCGCCCGACCCCGTCTGGAACGCGAACCTCTGGGGCCTCGCCATCACGGCCATCGCCACGCTGTATGTGGTCAAGGGCGGGATGTTCAGCGTCGTGTTCACGGAGGTCCTTCAGTTCGCCATCATGACGGTGGCGTGTTTCTGGGTGGCCGTCATCGCGATGCAGCAGGTGTCGCCCGACACGCTGGCGGCCGCCACGCCCGACGGGTGGTCCAACATCTGGTTCGGCTGGACCCTCGACCTCGACTGGGGCGCGCTCCTGCCGTCCGCCAACGAGAAGATCGCGGCCGACGGCTACACGCTGTTCGGGGCCTTCTTCATGATGATGCTGTTCAAGGGCGTGCTCTCCAGCATGGCGGGCCCGGCTCCGAACTACGACATGCAGCGGGTCCTCTCGGCGCGGACGCCGAAGGACGCGGCGAAGATGAGCGGCCTCGTGAGCCTCGTGCTCATGGTCCCGCGTTACATGCTCATCACGGGGCTGACGGTCCTCGCCCTCGTGTTCTTCCGCGACGAGCTGGGCGCGATGGGCTCCGACGTCAACTTCGAGCTGATCCTGCCCTTCACGCTCCGGGAGTTCATCCCGACCGGGCTCCTGGGCCTGCTCATCGCCGCGCTCCTGGCCGCGTTCATGAGCACGTACGCCGCGACGGTCAACGCCGCGCCGGCCTACATCGTCAACGACGTCTACAAGCGCTACATCAACCCCGACGCGCCGGAGAAGCGGTACGTCTGGATGAGCTACCTCGTCTCGATCGTCGTCGTGGTCATTGGGACGGCGTTCGGGTTCGTGGCCCAGAACCTCAACGAGATCGTCCAGTGGCTGGTGGGCGCGCTCTACGGCGGGTACGCGGCGTCGAACCTGCTCAAGTGGCACTGGTGGCGGTTCAACGCCTACGGCTACTTCTGGGGGATGCTGGCCGGCATCATCGCCGCGGGCATCGCGAGCCCCGTGATGGGCCTCCTCGGGCTCGACTTCGGCGCGGCGACCCCGCTCTATGCGTTCCCTCTCATCCTCGGGCTCTCGCTCGTCGGGTGCGTCGCGGGCAGCCTGCTCACCGAGGCGGACCCCCCCGAGGTACTGAAGGACTTCTACCTGAAGGTCCGCCCCTGGGGGTTCTGGAAGCCGGTCCACGACGCCGTCGTGGCCGAGCACCCAGAGATCGAGGCCAACGGCCACTTCCGGCGCGACGCGGTCAACGTGCTCGTCGGGATCGTGTGGCAGACGGGGCTCGTCGCGATCGGCATCCTCATCGTGATCGAGGACTGGACGGCCCTCGCGATCGCCGTCGGCGTGGTGCTGGCGACGAGCGCGTTCCTCAAGGTCAACTGGTACGACACCCTCGAGGACTACCCGGAGCAGCCCGACCTCGGCACGGCCGTGGCCGGGGGCACCCCCGGCGCGGCGTCCGGCGACGCCAGCCGCCCACCCGTCGACGTCCCCGTCCCCGCCTAGCCATGCGCCGCTTCCCGGAGGACTTCGTGTGGGGCGCCGCCACGTCCGCCTACCAGATCGAGGGCGCGTGGGACGCCGACGGCAAGGGGCCGTCGGTGTGGGACGCCTTCGCCCACACGCCCGGCCGGATCGCCAACGGCCACACCGGCGACGTCGCCTGCGACCACTACACGCGCTTCCGCGAGGACGTCGCGCTCATGGCCGACCTCGGCCTCAAAGCGTACCGGTTCTCGATCTCGTGGCCGCGCGTCCAGCCAACCGGCACCGGCGCCGCGAACGAGGCCGGCCTCCGGTTCTACTCCGACCTCGTCGACGCGCTCCTGGAGGCCGGCATCACGCCGTGGGTCACGCTCCACCACTGGGACCTCCCGCTCGCGCTCCAGGAAGAGCACGGCGGCTGGCTCAGCCCGCGCATGGCCGACGCCTTCGCCGACTACGCGCGGATCTGCTTCGACGCGCTCGGCGACCGTGTCCGCCACTGGATCACGCTCAACGAGCCGTGGGTGACGGCCGTCATCGGCTACGGTGAGGGCACGTTCGCGCCGGGCCTCGCCTCGGCCGACGGGCCGTACCGCGCGGGGCACGAGATGCTCCGCGCCCACGGCGCCGCCGCCGAGGTCTACCGTCGCGAGTTCCAGGCCGACCAGGGCGGCGTGATCGGGATGGCCAACAACTGCGACTGGCGCGAGCCCGCCTCGGGCGCCCCGGCCGACCGGGCCGCCGCCCAGCGCGCGCTCGAGTTCTACCTCGGCTGGTTCGCCGACCCGCTCTACCACGGCGACTATCCCGCCTCGATGCGCGAGCGCCTCGGCGGCCGCCTCCCGACGTTCTCAGACGAGGACCGGGCCCGGCTCCGCGGCTCGGCCGACTTTTTCGGGCTCAACCACTACACCACCCACCTCGTCGCCCACGCCGACGGCGGCGGGCCGGTCTACGACGGCGCCAACGTGGGCTGGGCCGAGGACCAAGACGTCGCCGTCTCGGTCGACCCCGACTGGCCGACGACGGCGATGGGCTGGCCCGTCGTGCCCGACGGCTGCCGCCAACTGTTGGGGTGGATCGACGACCGCTACGGCCGGCCGCCGGTCGTGCTCACCGAGAACGGCTGCGCCTACGACGCCGAGGTCGTGGATGGGGCCGTCGAGGACGCCCGGCGGATCGACTACCACGCCGGCTACCTGGCCGCCTGCCACGACGCCATCGCCGACGGCGCCGACCTCCGCGGCTACTTCCTCTGGTCGCTCCTCGACAACTTCGAGTGGGCCTCGGGCTACGACAAGCGGTTCGGGCTCCACCACGTCGACTTCGCCACGGGTACGCGGACGCCGAAGGCCTCGGCGCGCTGGTACCGCGACGTGATCGCCCGAGGCGGGCTGACCGACGACGCGGCGGCCGGCGACGGCGCGGCGGCTCCGGCTCTCGCCTCTCTCCCCGCCGGCGCCGACGCGCCGGCCCGACTGCGCTCCCCCCGATGACCCCAGACTCCCACGGCAATGGCGCGTCCGTCGCCCTCGACGCGCCGGCCGCTCGGCTGACGGCGCTCCGCGACGCGCACGAGGCGCTCGTCGAACGCCCCAACACGCCCGAGCCTCTCGGAAACGGGATCTACACCCGCTACCGGTACCCCGTCCTCACCGGCGACCACGCGCCGCTCGAGTGGCGCTACGACCTCGACCCGTCGACGAACCCGTTCATGATGGAGCGGCTGGGCGTCAACGCCGCGTTCAACGCGGGGGCGATCCGGCTCGACGGCCGGTACCTCGTCGTGGCGCGCATGGAGGGCGTCGACCGGAAGTCGTTCTTCGCCGTCGCCGAGAGCCCGACGGGCGTCGACCGGTTCCGGTTCTGGGACGAGCCGCTCGTGATGCCGGAGACCGACGAGCCCGACACGAACGTCTACGACATGCGGCTCACGGCGCACGAGGACGGCTGGATCTACGGCCTCTTCTGCACCGAGCGGCCCGACCCGGAGGCCCACGCCCAGGGCGACCTCTCGGCCGCCATCGCCCAGTGCGGCATCGCGCGGACGACGGACCTCCGGTCGTGGGAGCGCCTTCCCGACCTCGTGACGCCGAACCCGCAGCAACGCAACGTGGTGCTCCACCCCGAGTTCGTCGACGGCCAGTACGGGCTGTACACGCGGCCGCAGGACGGCTTCATCTCGGCCGGCTCGGGTGGCGGGATCGGCTGGGGCACGTCGCCGACGATGGACGGCGCGCGCGTCGAGCGAGAGGACGTGGTTGACCCGCGCGTGTACCACTCGGTGAAGGAGGTCAAGAACGGGCAGGGCCCGCCGCCGATCAAGACGGAGGCCGGGTGGCTCCACCTCGCGCATGGCGTCCGGGGCACCGCCGCGGGCCTCCGCTACGTGACGTACCTCTTCCTGACGGCGCTCGACAAGCCGTGGCGCGTGACGCACGCCCCGGGCGGCCACCTCATCGAGCCGCAGGGCGAGGAGCGCGTCGGCGACGTGTCGAACGTGACGTTCGCGAACGGCTGGGTCGCGGACGACGACGGGCGGGTGTTCGTCTACTACGCCTCGTCCGACACGCGCCTCCACGTCGCCACGAGCACCGTCGACCGGCTCGTCGACTACGCGCTCCACACGCCCCCGGACAGCCTCCGCTCGGCCGCCGCCGTCGACCAGCGGCTCGCGCTCATCCGCAAGAACCGCGCGTTCCTCGACCGCTGATGGAAGACCTTGCCGACCTCGCCGAGGAGGCCCGCGCCGAACTCGTGGACCACATCCTCCCGTTCTGGGCCGAGCGGACGCTCGACGACGAGCACGGCGGGTTCGTCGGTCGGATCGACGGCCACGGCCGGCGCGTGCCCGAGGCGGCCAAGGGCAGCGTCCTCAACGCGCGCATCCTGTGGACCTTCGCCGCGGCGTGCCGCGCTCTCGGCACCGACCGCTGGTGCGCCGAGGCCGACCGCGCCTGCGACGCCCTCCGGACCCACTTCGCCGACCCCGAGCACGGCGGCGTCTACTGGACCGTCGCGCCGGACGGGACGCCGGTCGACGACAAGAAGCAGGTGTACGCGCAGGCCTTCACGATCTACGCCCTCGCCGAGCACGTCCGCCAGCGCGGCGACGGCGAGGCCCTGGCGTGGGCGCAGGACCTCTACCGGCTCCTCGAAGACCGCGCCGTCGACCCGGAGCACGGCGGCTACATCGAGGCGTTCTCGTGCGACTGGGGCCCGGCCGCCGACCTCCGCCTGAGCGAGAAGGACGCCGACGCGCCGAAGTCGATGAACACGCACCTCCACGTGCTGGAGGCCTACACGACCCTCTACCGCGTCTGGCCCGACGCCGGCGTGGCCGGCCGACTCCGAGCGCTCGTCGAGACCTTCCTCGACCACATCGTCGATCCCGAGACCGGCCACCTCGGTCTGTTCTTCGGCATGGACTGGACGCCGCTCTCGGCCGACGTCTCGTTCGGCCACGACGTGGAGGCGAGTTGGCTGCTGGACGAGGCCGCGGCCGTCCTCGATGATGCCGGCCTCGCGGCCCGGGTCCGGCCCGTCGCCCTCCGCCTCGCGCGGCTCGCGCGGGAGGAGGGCCTCGACGCCGACGGCGGCCTGTTCAACGAGCGTGGGTCGGACGGGCGCCTCGACACCGACAAGCACTGGTGGCCGCAGGCCGAGGCCGTCGTCGGCTTCCTCAACGCCTACGAGCGCACGGACGACGATTCCTTCGCGGAGGCCGCCCACCGGACCTGGGCCTTCATCCAGCGCGCCATCGTCGACCGCGACGGCGGGGAGTGGTTCTTCCGCGTCGACCGGGAGGGCGTGCCGTACCGCGAGGAGGACACGGTCGGGCCCTGGAAGTGCCCGTACCACAACGCCCGCGCCTGCCTCGAGATCATGGAGCGGGCGGGGGCCCCCGTCCCGCCCTGAGCCGGTTCGGACCGGCGTCCGGTCGAGGCGAAAGGGGACGACGCGAAGGCCTTCCGCTTCCGGGCGCAGGTCACAAAGGAGTCCACCCCCGCCCACAGGGCAGGAAAGGAGCCTCACGCGGAGGCTTGGGCCCGGGAATCGTCGGAAGCGCTTGCAATAATCAAATTGATTGATATACTATCCGTGAAGCCGGACCGGGCCTTTCGCCCACCGGCCCCGCTGCTCTCCGACGCTCTCTCCGCATGATCCCGCGCACCGCCCGCCTGGGCCTCCTCGCGCTGGCGGCCCTCGTCGCCGCCCCGACCCTCGCGACCCCGAGTCCGGCCGCTGGCCGGATCGTGGGCACCGTGACCGATGCCCAGTCCGGCGAGGCGCTGATCGGGGCGAGCGCCCGGATCGTGGGCACCTCGATCGGCGCCGCGGCCGACATCGACGGGCGGTTCACGATCCCAAACGCGCCGTCCGGCCCCCAACAGCTCATCGTGTCGTACGTCGGCTACGTCAGCGACACGCTCGCCGTCGACGTGCCGGACGGCGGGACGGTCGAGGTCGAGGCCGAGCTGAGCTTCCTCACGCTGGAGGGCGTCGAGGTCACGGCCCAGGTGGCCGGCCAGCTCTCGGCCATCAACGAGCAGTTCCGGAGCGCGACCGTCGGCAACGTGGTGTCGAGCGACCGGATCCAGGAGCTCCCGGACAACAACGCGGCCGAGTCGATCGGGCGCCTTCCCGGCGTGGCCATCCAGCGCTCCGGCGGTGAGGCCAACAAGGTGGCCATCCGCGGGCTCTCGCCGAAGTACAACACGGTGACCGTCAACGGCGTCCGCCTGCCGAGCACGGGCGAGGGCGACCGGTCCGTCGACCTCTCGCTCATCTCGTCGAACACGCTCGCCGGGATCGAGGTCCGGAAGGCCATCACGCCCGACATGGACGGCGACGCGATCGGCGGCTCGGTCGACCTCCGGCTCCGCGACGCGCCCTCAGGCTTGAGCATGGATGTTCTCGGCCAGGGCGGTTACACGGGCCTCCAGGACGCCTACGGCAACTACAAGTTCGTGGGGACCGTCAGCAACCGGTTCTGGGGCGACCGGATCGGGGCCATCGCCACGGTCAACACCGACGAGTACGACCGGAGCGCCGACAAGGTGAGCCTCGGCTACGGCCGGTCGTCCGACGCCGAGACCGGGACCGACCTCGTCTACGTCAGCAGCGTGGACACGCGCGAGGAGAACGTCACGCGCGGGCGGACTGGCGGGAGCCTCCTCCTCGACTACACCGTGCCGGCCGGGCGCGTCACGGCCAACGCGTTCTACAACGAGCTGCGCAGCGACGGCTTCTTCCGGCTCCAGAACGCGACCGAGAACAACCTGAACTACTCGGTCCAGGACGTGGCCGGGACCACCTCGATCCTGACGAGCGCCCTCGGCGTCGAGCAGGACTTCGGGTGGCTCCGCTACGACGTGACCGGCTCGCTCACGCGGTCGCGCTCCGACAGCCCCGAGAACATCGGGTTCACGTTCACCGACGACGGGTCAGGCTTCCAGGGCGGCGCCCCGGACCGCTACGGCGTCCCGGCCCTCGACGTCGGCCCGCTCATCCGCGTCGACTCGACGATCACGCTGTCGCAGGTCTACGTCGACGACACGCACCTCGACGACGACCAGTCGGCGCTCCAGGCCAACCTCCAGGTCCCGTTCCGCCTCGGCGAGTGGGTCACGGGCTTCGTCAAGACGGGCGGGAAGCTCCGCTGGCTCGACCGGGTCTTCGACAACAACCGGCGGGCCCGCGGCAACATCCAGTACCCTGACGCCGACCTCTTCCAGTGCCTCGAGGAGTCGGTCCCCGCCCTCGCCGAGTCGTTCGACGGCGGCTCGCTCCCGATCACGGCCGTCCTCTCGGACTACCGGCGAGACGAGTTCCTTGACGGCGACTTCGGGTTCGGCCTCGTGCCGGACTACGACATGCTCCTGACGGTCCTCGACGGGCTCGAGAGCGACCGGTGCTCGCCGAACGCGCGGGGCACCCAGGACGAGTACGCCAACGAGATCTTCCCCGACCAGCTCGACTCGGCCGGCCGCGACTACGACGGCGTCGAGCGGTACCAGGCCGGCTACGTCATGGCGCGGCTCGACCTCGGGTCCTACGTCACGCTCATTCCGGGCGTCCGCTACGAGGGGGACTACGCGCGGTACAACGGCCAGGTCTTCCGCGAGGTCACGGGCGCCACGCCGGGCGTGCCGCCGCCGGCCCTCGACCGGATCGAGGTCGAGCGCGAGAACGGGTTCTGGCTCCCCATGGTCCACCTCGACGTCCGCCCCGTCGACTGGGTGTCGCTCCGGCTGGCGCGGACCGAGACGATCACGCGGCCCGACTTCAGCCAGTACGCGCCGATCTCGTCGATCGACGTGTTCAACTTCCAGATCACGGCGGCCAACTCGAACATCCGCCCGTCGCAGGCGACGAACTACGACGCCTCGCTCCAGATCGCCCGCGGCAACCTCGGGCTCGTCGGGGTCTCCGGGTTCTACAAGGAGATCGACGACCTCATCTTCGTGGTCCGGTACCCGAGCGTCATCCCAGACCAGCTCCCGCCGGACCTCCTCGAGGGCACGAACATCCCGGAAGCGTGGTACTCGGGCACGGCGAACCCCCGGCTTCAGACGGTCGCCAACAACCCGAACCCGGTCACCTTCTACGGCTACGAGTTCGAATGGCAGACCAACTTCTCGTACCTGCCGGGGGCGCTGCGCGGGCTCGTCCTGAACCTCAACTACACCCGGTCCTTCTCGGAGGCGACGTACACGTTCGTCCGCCGCGAGGTGGAGCGGACGTGTGAGGGCCGCCTCTGCTCCGACGTCGTGACGTTCATCGACTCGTCGCGCGTGGGCCGGATGCCGGACCAGGCCGCGCACCTCGCCAACGTCACGCTGGGGTACGACTACAAGGGCTTCTCGACGCGGCTCTCGTACCTCTTCCAGAGCAACACGGCCTCCTACGTCGACCCGACGAACCGGCTTTTCGACACGTTCGTCGGCGACTACTCCCGGTTCGACCTCTCGGTCCGGCAGCAGCTCCCGCGTGGGCTCGAGGTGTTCGCCAACCTGAACAACCTCAACAACCGGCCGGACCAGATCTACACCAACCAGGACACGGCGGCCGAGGGGTACCTGTTCAACCAGGACTCGCTCAGCTACCGCGAGCTCTACGGGTTCACCGTCGACGTCGGCGCCCGCGTCCGCCTCTGATCGTTTCCCGGCCGGCGGGACGATCCGCCGGCCTCCCCTCTCATCACTCGCCCTCCGAGGCCCCCATGAGACTTTCCTACTCCACCCTCGCCCTCGCCGCGCTGGTCGCGTGGGCGTGGCCGCCCGCCGCGGCCGCCCAGGACTACACCGTCTGCCCGACGACGCAGGCCGAGTGCCTCGTCGACTGGGACCTGAACGGCGACTTCGTGCCGGAGAACAACGCGCTCCGCAACGCGATCGCCAACGACACCGACCGCCCGGCGGACCGCGTCTACGTCCTCCGCCGCGGCGGCCTCTACTACAACGAGGACCGGATCGCGAACGCCGGGTTCGACCTCCGTCTCGTGGGCCAGACCCGTGACGAAGCCGACATCATCGACCTCGACTGCCCGCCGGGCGAGACGAACCCCGACAACTGCGACGACTTCGGCCCGGCCGTCCTCCAGCGCGTCACGCGCGGGGACGGGTCGATCGACGGCGTCATGATCGAGTCGAGCGGCGACGGCAACGGCGGCCAGGTGCTCAAGAACGTCTGGCTCCAGGGCCAGGGCGACCAGGGCGCGCTCGCCAACTACGAGCCGATCGTGATCAACTCGTCGAACTCGTACTTCGAGTACGACGGCGTCGTGTTCGACCGCAACGACTGGCACCACCTCGGGTTCAAGGCCGGCGGGAACGACATCTACGTCCGCAACAGCCTGTTCCGGAACCTCTCGGACTCGAACCCGACCCAACGCTACGCCGGGCGGGCCATCCGGCTCGAGGCCGGGGCGGACACGGTGGCGTTCGAGAACAACTCGTTCTTCAACCTCACCTCGTTCCCGTTCCAGTCCGAGGCCGCGCCGGTCGAGTACTTCGTGTTCAACCACAACACGCTCGTCAACTTTGGGCTCACGTTCAACGCGGGCGGGATCTGGAAGCGGGCCTACATCGCCAACAACATCATGGTCAACCCCTTCTGGCAGGGGGAGAGCGAGGACCAGTACACGGCGCCCGACCGGGCCGACCCGTTCACGGGCGTGTTCCAGATCGCGCAGCTTCCGGGCCGGTTCGGCCTGGAGCAGGACCGGCGGATCGTGTTCGCGAACAACAACCTGTACCGCCAGCCGGAGATCGAGAGCTTCTACGGGACGCTCGACCCCGTCGTCCGGTCGCAGCCGATCATCAGCGACACGACGCGGGGCTTCTTCGAGGCCGACCCCGAGCACCGCGTGTTCCAGAACAACACGCAGCTGGAGCCGGGCCTGACGACGGCGCCGACGGACGCCGCGACGATCGCCCAGATGCAGGAGTTCATCGCCGACGCGGCCACGCCGGGCGCCGCCCAGCCGTGGGCGGTCGTGTACTGGGACCCCGGCCGGAGCGACAACCCGCTCGCGATCAACTTCCCGCCGCCGGAGGACTTCACCTACTCCAACACGGCGCTCCTGTCGGCGGGCACCGACGGCCTTCCGCTCGGCGACCTGAACTGGTACCCGGAGGCGAAGGAGGACTACCTCGCCAACCGCGAGGACTACATCACGGAGATCGAGAACCTCGCGGGCGGCGGGCCGCGTGAGGTCGCCGAGGTCCTCCAGGCCGAGGCCGAGGCCGGCACGGTCGCCGGCGGCGCGGCCGTCCAGACCGTTGCGGGCACCACCGACATCAACCTCCAGAACGGGACGGTGTCGTGGTCGTTCGACCTCGGCAACACGAGCGACGTCACGGTCGGCGTGCGGACGGTCGTGAGCCTCGGGCCCTCGCAGGACGCCCGCGGCACGCGGGTCTTCCTCGACGGCGTCCAGCTCAACACGCAAAACCTCTACGGCGAGACGATGTACTGCCGCGAGGACTTCGTGGCGTACGACGGCACGACGGACTGCGCCGCGCTCTCGGGTGGCTTCCCGCTCCCGCAGGACGGCTCGTTCGCGGCCGCCGAGTTCAACAGCTCGAACGTCGTCGTCTTCGACGGCCAGAACCCGGACGGCGCCGGCGCCCTCGTGCTCGGGCCCGGCACGCACACGCTCCGGATCGCCGCCGGCTGGGGCGGGGACTTCTTCATCCGCGACGTCGAGATCACCGACGACGCCGGCGCGACGCTCGAGACGCTCTCGACCGTCGAGGCCCTCGCCACGGGGACGACCCTCGTCTGCGACGAGGAGGTCTTCTGCGCGAGCGGCTTCCAGTCGGTGCTGCTGCCGGCCGGCGGCAGCACGGAAGTGTCGATCACCATCCCCTCGGGGATCGGGTCGGCCATCCCGCGCCTCGTCTACCGCTCGGCGAGCGGGGCGACGGGCGAGATCTACGTCGACGGCACGAAGGCGGGCGACCTCTCCTTCGACGCCACCACCGACATCGCGACGCGCGAGGCCGTCGCGCCGGAGGTGACGCTGGGCGAGGGGACGCACACGGTCCGCATCGTCTCGACGTCGGGCGATGTGGAACTCGACTACGTCCTGTTCAACCTTTATGACGGCGGCGGCACGGCCGTCGAGGAGCTGCCGGAGGGCTGGGCCCTCGGGACCTCGTTCCCGAACCCGACCGCCGGCACGGCGACGATCCGGTTCGCCCTCGCCGAGTCGGCCGACGTCCGCCTCGACGTGTTCGACGTCCTCGGCCGTCGCGTCTCGACGCTGGCCGACGGGCTGATGTCGGCCGGCGACCACGAGGTGCGCCTCGACGCGCGCGGCCTCGCGAGCGGGACCTACGTCTACCGGCTCTCGACGCCGGTCGGCATCCAGGCCCGCCGCCTGACCATCGTCCGGTAGAGTAGCCCGGACGAGCCCGCCGGCAGACGCGACGCCGTCCGCCGGCGGACAGGACCCCCACCGCGGTGGGCGAGCGGCGACGCCGCACCCGCCCCGCCTCGCGTGGGGGTCTTTTTTTGGACTCTGCCCACCACGTCCCATGACCGCCCGCCACCTGCTGGCCCCGCCGGCCTTCCGGCTCCTCGTCCTCGCGCTCGCCGTCGCCGGCTGCGCCGCCCCGGCCCGCCTCGGCGACGCCGCGCCCGAGGCGGACCTCGTCGACCCCGACGCGACGGCTGAGACGCGGGCCCTCTTCGTCAACCTCCGCGCGCTCGCGCCGGACCACCTCCTGTTCGGCCACCAGGACGACCTCGCCTACGGGGTGACGTGGGACCGGGAGCCCGGCCGCTCGGACGTGAAGGAGACCGCCGGCTCGTACCCGGCCGTCTACGGCTGGGAGCTCGGCGACCTGGAGCTCGGGGCGGAGGAGAACCTCGACGGCGTCGCCTTTGACGACATGCAGCGGTGGATCCGCGAGGGCCACGCCCGTGGCGGGGTCATCACGATCGCCTGGCACATGGCGAACCCGGTCTCGGGCGGCAACACGTGGGACACGACGCCGGCCGTCCACACGGTCGTCCCCGGGGGCGAGAACCACGACGCGTTCCGCGGCTGGCTCGACACGTTCGCGGACTTCGTCGACGGCCTCCGCGACGCCGAGGGCCGGCCCATCCCCGTCCTCTTCCGGCCGTACCACGAGCACACCGGGAGCTGGTTCTGGTGGGGCGCCGATCAGACCTCTGTGGAGGACTACAAGTCGCTCTGGCGGTTCACCGTCGAGTACCTCCGCGACGGGCGCGACCTCCACAACCTGCTCTACGTGTACTCGCCCGACGTCTTCGAGTCGGAGGCCGAGTACCTCGAGCGCTACCCCGGCGACGCCTACGTCGACGTCCTCGGCTCCGACGACTACCAGGCGCTCCGGACCGACTCGACGGTCGCCGCCATGACGCGGCGCCTCGCCACCGTGGTTCGGCTGGCGGAGGCCCGCGGCAAGCTGGCCGTGCTCAGCGAGACCGGCCTCGAAGGCGTTCCCGACGACGACTGGTGGACGAACCGACTCCTCCGCGCGATCGAGGCGGACCCAGTCGCCCGGCGAATCGCCTACGCGCTCGTGTGGCGCAACGCGAACGCCGAGGCGCGCGCGGCCCGCGGCGAGAGCACGACGCACTGGTTCGGCCCGCACCCCGACGGCGTCGACGCCGAGGACTTCCGCCGCTTCGCCGCCACCGACTTCGTCCTCCTGGAGGACGATCTCCCCGACCTCTACGAGCGCTAGCCCGATGCCGATCGCTCCTCCTGCTCGCGCCGCGCTCTGCCTCCTGGCCATGGGGCTGGTGCTGGCGGGCGCCGTTCGCGGCCAGGAGACCCGTCCCAACGTCCTTCTCGTGATGACGGACGACCAGGGGTGGGGCGACGTCCGCAGCCACGGCAACCCGCTCCTCGATACGCCGGTCATGGACCGGCTGGCGAGGGAAGGCGCCCGGTTCGAGCGGTTCTACGTGAGCCCGGTCTGCGCCCCGTCGCGCGCCAGCCTCCTGACCGGCCGCTACAGCCTCCGCACCGGCACGCAGTGGGTGACGTACGGGCTGGAGACGATGCGCCCAGAGGAGGTCACGATCGCTGAGGTGTTCGGCGCCGCGGGCTACGCGACGGGACTGTTCGGGAAGTGGCACAACGGGAGCCACTACCCCTCGGACCCCCTCGGGCAGGGGTTCGACACGTTCGTCGGCTTCTCGGCCGGCCACTGGAACAACTACGTCGACGCGCCGCTCGTCGCGAACGGGCGGGAGGTCGAGACGCGGGGGTTCATCACCGACGTGCTCACCGACTCGGCACTGGCTTTCGTGGAGCGGAACCGGGACCGCCCGTTCCTTGCCTACGTCCCATACAACGCGCCCCACAGTCCCTTCCAGGTCCCCGACGCCTACTTCGACCGCTACAAGGCCCGGGGCTTCGACGACCGGACGGCGGCCGTGTACGGCATGGTTGAGAACGTGGACGACAACCTCGGGCGCCTGCTCGACCGGATCGAGGCGCTCGGGCTGGCGGAGCGGACCGTCGTCGTGTTCCTGACCGACAACGGGCCGAACGGGGACCGCTTCAACGGACACATGCGCGGGTTCAAGGCGAGCGTCCACGAGGGGGGGAGCCGGGTCCCGCTGTTCGTCCGCTGGCCGGGCCGGATCGAGGCCGGGGCGACGGTGCCGGAGCTCGCCGCGCACATCGACCTGCTGCCGACGCTCGCGGACCTCGCGGGCGTTCCGCTCCCCGCCGGCCTCGTCCTGGACGGTGTGAGCCTCGCGCCGGCCCTGCTCGGGACCGGCCCCGCGCCCACCGGGCGGACGCTGTTTACGCACCACTCCCGCGGCGCCGACCTGGAGCCCTACCCTGGAGCGGTTCGCACGGACCGCTGGCGGCTGGTCCGAGAGGGCGCCGGCTGGGAGCTGTTCGACATGGCCGCCGACCCGTCCGAGGCTGTCGACGTCGCCGCCCACCACCCCGACGTGGCCCGCCGGCTGGCGGCGGCCTACGACGCGTGGTTCGCCGACGTCACGCGAGGGCTGGATGCGCCCCGGCGGATCCCGGTCGGATTCCCCGAGGCCCCCGTCGTCACGCTGCCGGCGGTGGAGAGCACGCAGGCGGGCGGCGTCCGCTACGCGGGCGAGAGCGGCTGGGCGAACGACTGGCTCACGGGGTGGGGCGCCGACGGCGACCGGGCCGCGTGGGCGCTCGACGTGGTCGAGGCCGGCGTCTACCGCGTCGTCCTCGACGTCACGGCGCCCGCGCCCGGCGTCCGCCTCCGCGTCGCGTCGGGGGCGGCCACGACGGAGGCCGTCGTCGACCGCGCGTTCGACCCCCCGTTTTTGCCGAGCCCCGACCGCGTCCCCCGCGGCGAGGTCTACGCCAAGCCCTGGATGCCCCTCGACGCCGGCACCCTCCGCCTCGGCGCCGGCCCCGCCCGTCTCGCCGTCGACCTGGTCGCCGCCCCGGGGCCCGACGCCCTCGACCTCCACGCCGTCACCCTCCATCGTGTCCGCTAGCCGTCCCGTCATGTCCCGACTCCTCGTCCTGCTGGCGGCGTTCGCCGTCGGCGCCCCGGCTCTCGCCCAGGGCACCGTCCGCTTCAACGACCAAGACCTCTGGCTGAGCGGCGGCAACGTCGCGTGGGTCGACTTCGCCCGAGACATCGGGCCGGGGACGACGGACCTCGCCCGGTTCGAGGAGGCGTTCTCCGACCTCCACGCGAGTGGGGGCAACACGATGCGCCTCTGGCTCCACACGACCGGCGACGCCACGCCGGCCTACAGCGCCACCGAGGTCGGCGCGATCACCGGGCCGGGGGCGGGGGCCATCGAGGACCTAGAGGCCATCCTCGACCTCGCGTGGGAGCACGAGGTCGGCCTCGTCCTCTGCCTGTGGTCGTTCGACATGCTCCAGAATGGGCGGTCGCCGGCGAAGCTGGCGCAGAACCGGGCGCTCCTTGAGAGCGCGGAGCTCACGCAGACCTACATCGACAACGCGCTCACGCCGATGGTGGAGGCGCTCGCCGATCACCCGGCGATCATCGCGTGGGAGATCTTCAACGAGCCCGAGGGGATGACGGGGCAGTTCGGGTGGACGCCCGAGCGGGTCAACATGACGCACGTCCAGCGGTTCGTGAACCAGACGGCCGGGGCCATCCACCGCGCGGCGCCCGAGGCGCTGGTGACCAACGGGTCGTGGAGCTTCCGCGCGTCGTCGGACGTGGTGCCGGGGCCGAACAACAAGAACTACTACAGCGACGCCGAGCTGGTCGCGGCCGGCGGCGACGAGTTGGGGACGCTCGACTTCTACAGCGTCCACTACTACGAGTGGGGCGGGACGCAGCTCTCGCCGTTCCACCACGACGCGGACCACTGGGGCCTCGACAAGCCCATCGTCATGGCCGAGTTCTTCCTCGGCGGCGGCCACAGCGGCTCCGGCGACGGCGACGAGGACGCCATCTTCGGCGTGCCCTACGAGGACGCGTACACCACGCTCTACGACCGCGGCTACGCGGGCGGCCTCGGCTGGCAGTGGTTCAACTACCCGACCGGCGCCGAGGGCGTCGTCAACTGGCCGCGGATCCTGGAGAACGCGGCGGCCATGTTCGAGCGCCACCCGGAGGTGGTGGACGTCGACGCCGGGTTTCGACTGATGTCGTTCACAGCGTCGCCGGAGGGCATCGAGGCGGGCGGGGAGAGCGTGCTCTCCTGGGAGACCAGCGGGGCGAGCGTGTCGATCGACGGTGCGCCCGTCGGCCCGGCCGGGAGCCTGACCGTCACGCCGACGGAGACGACGACCTACACGCTCGTCGCCACCGACCTCGACGACGCCTCCAACACCGAGACGGCGGAGGTCACGGTCCGCGTGCTCGACCCGAGCGAGGTCAACCGCGCGCTCGACGGGACGACGACGGGCTCCACGTGGGAGACGTGCTGCGGCGCCCCGCTCGTCCCGGGCCTCGCGACCGACGGCGACGCGTCTACACGCTGGGCGAGCGCCTGGAACGACGGCTCGAATGGCGGCACGCCCGACGCCCAACTCGACGACGACCCCGACGACGAGTGGTTGGCGGTCGACCTCGGCGCGGCGTACGCCGTCGAGCGCGTCGTGCTCTCGTGGGAGGCCGCCTTCGGGGAGGCCTACGCCATCGAGACGTCGCTCGACGGTCAAGGCTGGACGTCCGTCTTTACCGAGACCGCGGGCGACGGGGGGACCGACGAGATCGTGCTCGATGAGCCCGCGACGGCCCGGCACGTCCGGATGCACGGGGCCCGGCGGACGACGATCGCGGGGCAGCAGTACGGCTACTCGCTGTGGGAGCTCGCCGTGTTCGGGCTCCCGGCCGGCGACGTTGCCGCCGAGGCGGGGACAGTCGGGGGCGTCCGCCTCGACGCGCCGCGCCCGAACCCGGCGGCGGGCGCGGCGGCCCTAGGCTTCCACCTCGCCGAAGCCGGCCCGGTGCGCCTCGACGTGTTCGATGCGACCGGCCGCCGCGTGGCGGTGCTCGTGGACGAGGCCCGGCCGGCCGGGTCGCACGCGGTTTCGTTCGATGTCTCCGGCCTGAGCGGCGGCGTCTACCTCGTCCGCCTCGGGGCTGGCGGCGAGACGCTCGCCCGGCCCCTCGCCGTCGCCCGCTGACGATGGAGCCGGCCCCTCCCGACGACCGATCCTCGGCGGCGCGCCGGATGCGCGGCCCGTTCGCCGTCGTCACGACGCTGTTCTTCCTGTGGGGCTTCATCACGGTCATGGTCGACGCGCTCGTGCCGCGGCTGAAGGCCGTGTTCGAGCTGAGCTACTTCGAGGCGGCGCTCGTCCAGTTCGCCTTTTTCGCGGCGTACCTCCTCCTGTCGATCCCGAGCGGGGTCCTGATCGCGCGCGTCGGCTACAAGCGGGGCGTGGTCGTGGGGCTGCTGGCGATGGGCGTGGGGTGCCTGTTGTTCGTCCCGGCGGCCGGGCTCCGGGTGTACGCGCTGTTCCTCCTGGCGATGTTCGTCCTCGCGGGCGGGATCACCGTGTTGCAGGTGGCCGCGAACCCGTACGTCGCGGCCCTCGGCCCGGCGCGGACAGCCTCGTCCCGGCTCAACCTCGCGCAGGCGTTCAACTCGCTCGGCACGACGATCGCTCCGCTCGTGGGCGCCGCGTTCATCCTGGGCAACACGGTGTTGTCGTCGGGCGAGATCGCCGGCCTCGGGGAGGCCGAGCGGGCGGCCTACTACGCCGCCGAGGCGGGCACCGTCCAGACGCCGTTCGTGGTGCTGGCGGCCGTTCTCGCCGTGCTGGCCGTCGCGTTCGGCGTCTTCAACCTGCCGAAGATCCTCGAGACCGACGACCACGCCTCGGGCAGCTACCGCGGCGCGCTCGCGTCGAAGGCGCTCGTGTGGGGTGCCGTCGGCATCTTCCTCTACGTCGGCGCGGAGGTCACGATCGGGAGCTACCTCGTCAACTACTTCCTGGCGCTCGACGTGGCCGCGCTGGTGGCCGACACGCCTTGGTTGGCAGGCATTGCGGGCTTCCTATCGGGCGGCGACTACGAGACGTTCAACGTGGAGCGGCTGGCGGGCACGTTCGTCGCGCTCTACTGGGGCGGGGCCATGGTGGGCCGGTTCGTCGGCGCCGCGTTGCTCCAGACCGTCTCGCCGGGCCGGCTGCTCACCGTGTTCTCCGGCGTCGCCATCGTCCTGCTGGCCGTCTCGGCCGCCAGCGGCGGCGTACTCGCCATGGCCGCGATTCTGGCCGTCGGCCTCGTCAACTCGATCCAGTTCGCGACGATCTTCACGCTCGCCATCGACGGGCTGGGGCCGCACACGGCGCAGGGCTCGGGTGTCCTGTGCACGGCCATCGTCGGCGGCGCCGTGGTCCCCCCGCTCTACGGCGCGCTCGCCGACGCCGTCGGCGTCCAGCCGGCGTTCCTGCTTCTCACACTCTGCTACGGGACGATCGCGGCGTACGGCCTCAGCCGTGCCCGCGCCACGCCCGAGGTGCCCGACCCTGAGGCGCCGCTCTCCGCCGTTACCGTCTGACCCATGCGCTCGCTTCTCGCCGTTCTCCTCGTCGCCACGGCTGCCCAGGCCCAGACCGACGCGATCCGCCTCAATCAGATCGGGTTCTACCCGGACGGGCCAAAGACGGCCGTCGTGGTCGACGCCGAGGCCGAGACGTTCACGGTCCGCCCGGCCGGCGGCGGCGAGGCCGTCTACAGCGGCGCGTTCGGCGCGGCCGAGACGTGGGGTCCGTCCGGCGAGACGGTCCGCCTCGCGGAGTTCTCGGACCTGGCCGCGCCCGGGGAGTACGTCGTCGAGGTCGACGGGGTCGGCACGTCGTACCCGTTCGCCGTGTCCGGCCACGTCCACCAGGAGGTCGCGCGGGGGGCGCTGAAGGCGTACTACTATATGCGGGCGTCCGAGCCGCTGGAGGCGGCGTACGCCGGGCGGTGGGCCCGGCCGGCGGGGCACCCCGACGACCGCGTCCTCGTCCACAACTCGGCGGCGACCGCGGGCCGGCCGGCGGGCACCGTGATCTCGGCACCGGGCGGGTGGTACGACGCGGGCGACTACAACAAGTACGTCGTCAACTCCGGCATCTCGGTCGGTACGCTGCTCCTCCTGATGGAGCAGTACCCCGCGTACGCCGCGGCGCTCGACACGGGCATCCCCGAGAGCGGCGACGGCGTGCCCGACCTCCTCGACGAGACGCTGGTCAACGTCCGCTGGATGCTCGCGATGCAGGACGAGGACGGCGGCGTCTACCACAAGCTGACGACGGCCAACTTCGAGGGCGAGGTCATGCCCCACCGGGCGACGGCGACGCGCTACGTCGTCCAGAAGGGGACGGCGGCGACGCTCGACTTTGCCGCGACGATGGCGCAGGCCAGCCGCGTCGTTTCCGGCTACGACGACGCCTTCCCCGGCCTCGCCGACTCGCTCCGCACGGCCGCCGAGGCGGCCTGGGTCTGGGCGCGGGCGAACCCGACCGTGGCGTACAACCAGGGCGCCCTCTCTGACCCGGCGATCTCGACCGGCGCCTACGGCGACGGCACCTTCTCCGACGAGTTCGACTGGGCCGCCTGGGAGCTTTTCCTCACGACCGGCGACGCGGCGTACCTCGCCGCGCGCCCGATCCCGACCCGCCCGTCGATCGGGACGCCGTGGTGGGGCGGCGTCCGCGAGATGGGCTACTACTCGCTCCTCACGCACCGCGAGGACATCGGCGATGAGGTCGACGTCGACGCCCTCCGCGACGCGCTCCTCCGGCAGGCCGACGCCTTCCTCGCCGACCGGGAGGGCTCGGCCTACGACGTCGTGATGGGCGGGCAGACGAGCCAGTTCAACTGGGGCAGCAACTCGAACGCGGGCAACCAGGGGGTCGCGCTCGTCCTCGCCTACCAGCTCACCGGCGACCGGCGCTACCTCGACGCGGCGATCTCGAACCTCGACTACCTCCTCGGCCGGAACGCGACGGGGTTCTCGTTCCTGACCGGCTTCGGCGACAAGACGCCGATGCACATCCACCACCGCCCGTCGCAGGCCGACGGGATCGCGGACCCGGTCCCGGGCCTGCTGGCGGGCGGCCCGCACGCGGGCGGCCAGGACGTGGGCCCGAACTCGTGGCAGTGCGACGACTACCGGACGACGCCGGCCGCCTCGTACGTCGACGACTGGTGCAGCTACGCGACGAACGAGATCACGATCAACTGGAACGCGCCGCTGGTCTACCTCGCCTCGGCGATCGAGGCGGAGCTGTCGGAGACGGGGCTCCCGTCGGCGGCGGAGGGCGAGCCGCGGGGCGCGCTGCCGGTGGAGGGCTACCCGAACCCGTTCCGCGCCGAGGCCACGATCCGGTTCGAGCTGGCCTCGGCGTCCGACGTGACGGTCCGCGTGTTCGACGTGCTGGGCCGCGAGGTCGGCCGGCCGCTCGACGGCGCGCCGCGCGGGGCCGGCGTCCACCGCGTCCCGTTCGACGCCCGCGCCCTGGGGGGCGGGCTCTACCTGTACCGCGTCGAGACGGCCGGGGCGGCGGCCGGCGGGACGCTCACCCACGTCCGCTGATGCGCCTGATCGTCCCGATGGGCGGCCGTGGCACGCGGCTCCGCCCGCTCAGCCACACGACGCCGAAGCCGCTGCTCCCGCTGCTCGGCCGACCGGCCATCGTCCGGATCCTCGACGCCTTCGCCGCTGGCCTCGGGCGGCCCGTGGACGAGGTCGTGTTCGTGACCGGCCCCGACGCCTCGGCCGACGTCCGCGGGGCGCTCACGGCGGCGTGCGAGGCCCACGGGCTCCGGGCCGCGTTCGCCGTCCAGCCCGAGCCGCTCGGCACGGCCCACGCGGTCGCCTGCGCCGGCGCCGCGCTGGAGGGCGAGGTCCTGACCTGCTGGGCCGACACCCTCTTCGCGCCGGCCGGTCCCGCGCCCCTCGGTGCTGCCGACCTCATCGCGTGGACCGTCGAGGTCGAGGACCCACGCCGGTTCGGCGTGGCCGTCCGCGACGAGGGCGGGCGGGTCGTGCGTCTCGTCGAGAAGCCGCAGACGACCGAGCACCGCGAGACGCTGGTCGGCGCGTACTACGTCCGCGACGGGGCCGCGCTGCGAACGGTCCTCGACGACATGCTCGCGAGCAAGGCCACGGGCGCGGGCGGCGAGTACCAGCTGACTGACGCTTACGACCGGCTCGTCCAGAATGGCGCCCGCATGGAGACGGCGCCGGTCGCCCGGTGGCTCGACACCGGCACGCTCGACAGCTACCGCCAGACGGTCCGCGCGCTCCTCGAGGCGGGCGAGGCCGACCCGGCCGGCCTCGGGCCCGAGGCGGAGGGCGTCGAGGCCCCATCGTTCGTCCACCCCGAGGCCGTCGTGCGGCGGTCGCGGGTGGGGCCGTACGCCATGATCGAGGCAGGGGCCGTGGTGGAGGACGCCGAGGTCCGCGACAGCGTCGTGATGGCGGGCGCCGCCGTCCGCCGGGCGCGACTGGCGGCCTCGGTCATCGGCGAGCGAGCCGTGGTCGACGGGCTGAGCGGGACGTTCGTGCTGGGGGCCGACGCTGAGGTGCGAGACGATGTCTAGTCTCTCCGCCCTCATCGTCGGGGCGTTCCGCACCCGGTTCGGGGCGGCGCCCGCGCTCGTGGCCCGGGCGCCCGGGCGCGTCAACCTCATCGGCGAGCACACCGACTACAACGACGGCTTCGTGATGCCCCTCGCGCTGGAGCAGGCCGTGTGGCTCGCGGCCCGCCCGCGCAGCGACCGCCGCGTCGTGCTCCACAGCCTCGACGTAGACGAGCCCGCCGCCTTCGACCTCGACGACGCGGAGCACGAGGCGGGGTGGGCCGAGTACCCGAAGGGCGTGGCGTGGGCGCTCGGGGAGGCGGGGCACGACCTGGCCGGGTTCGAAGGCGTCCTCACGTCCGACGTGCCGCGCGGGGCGGGGCTGTCGTCGTCGGCCGCGCTGGAGCTGGCCGTCGCGCGCGCGTTCGCCGCCGTCTCCGGGATCGACTGGGACGGCCGGGCGATGGCGCTCGCCGGCCAGCGCGCCGAGAACGGCTGGGTCGGCGTCAACTGCGGCGTGATGGACCAGATGGCGTCGGCGCTGGGCGAGCCGGACCACGCGATCCTGCTGGACTGCCGGTCGCTCGCGACCACGCCGGTCCCGCTGCCGGCCGGGACGGTCGCGCTCGTCCTCGACACCGGCACGCGGCGGGGGCTGGTCGACAGCGCCTACAACGAGCGCCGCGCGGCGTGCGAGCGGGCGGCCGAGGCCCTCGGTGTCCCGGCCCTCCGCGACGTCGCGCCCGAGAGACTGGCCGAGGCCGAAGGTCGGCTCGACGCGACGGCGCTCCGTCGGGCCCGCCACGTCGTGACCGAGAACGCCCGCGTGCTGGAGGCCGCCGAGGCCATGCGCGCCGGCGACCCCGTCCGCCTCGGCGCGTTGATGGACCAGAGCCACGCCAGCCTCCGCGACGACTACGAGGTCTCGAGCGACGCGCTCGACGCCTTCGTCGAGGCCGCGCGCGCGCAGCCCGGCTGCCACGGCGCCCGGATGACCGGCGCCGGCTTCGGCGGCTGCGCCGTCGCCCTCGTCGACGCCGACCGGGCCGACACCGTCGCCGAGGCGGCCGCGGCGACGTACCGTCGGCAGACCGGCCACACCCCGGCGACGCTCGTCGCCCACGCCTCACGTGGCGCGTCCCTCGAACCCCTCCCCACACCCCCATGACCTTCGGACTGGCCGACGTCCTCGTCTTCGTCGCCTTCGTGGCCGTCGTCGTGACGGTCGGGCTCTTGCGGAGCCGTCACGCCGACGACTCGGGCGAGGACTACTTCCTCGCCGGCCGCGACCTCAAGTGGTGGCTCATCGGGTTCTCGCTCATCGCCGCCAACATCTCGACCGAGCAGTTCGTTGGGATGAGCGGGAACGCGGCGTCGAACGTCGGCCTCGCGATCGCCTCGTACGAGTGGATGGCGGCGATCACGCTCGTCGTCGTCGCCTTCGCGTTCCTGCCGTACTTCCTCCGGGCGGGCATCTACACGATGCCGCAGTTCCTCGAGGTGAGGTTCAACGGCGCGGCGCGGACGGTGATGGCCGTGGCCACGCTGGGGATCTACCTCCTGCTGCTCGGGGCCGTGACCTACTCGGGCGCGCTCACGATCCGGACGCTGGCCCTCGACGCGGGCTACGCGATGGGGCTGTTCACGCCGGCCCTCGTGATCGGCCTGATCGCCATGCTGTACGTGGCGGCGGGCGGACTGAAGGCGGCCGTCTGGGCCGACCTCATCCAGGGCTCGGCGCTCCTCCTCGGCGGCCTCCTCATCACCTACTTCGTCTTCCAGGCCCTCGGCGACGCGTCGTCGGCGACGACCGTGACCGACGTGGCGACCGGCGCCGTCGAGTCGCGTGACCTCGTGGCCGGCGCGAGCTCCATGGAGCGGTTCCTCGACCTCAACCGGAACCGGCTCAACATGTTCTTGCCGGCGACCGACACGGTCCTCCCGTGGACGGCGCTCCTGCTCGGGCTGTGGATCCCCAACTTCTACTACTGGGGCCTGAACCAGTACATCACGCAGCGGACGCTGGGCTCGGAGTCGCTCGCGGAGGGCCAGCGCGGCATCGTGTTCGCCGCGTTCATGAAGCTGCTCCTCCCGCTCGGCATCGTGATCCCGGGCATGATCGCGTTCAACCTCTACGCCGACGGGATGGCCGCCGACGCCGGGCCCGACAACGCGTCGGTCCTGGTCCAGTACGTCAAGGCGAACCCCGAGACCGGCTTCGTCGCGGTCGACGAGAGCCCGACCGAGGCGGAGGTGGCCGACTGGGACGAGAACCGCTACCTCCTGGCGGTCTACCCGGACGCCGCCGCGATCCCGCAGGCCGCTCGCCTCAGCCCGAACGTGATCCCGGTCACGCGCCAGCTGTTCGAGTCGACCGCGCCCGCGCCGTACGCCACGTTCACGTCGGCCGACCTCGCGTTCGCGCACGTCAACGCCGGGCTGAGCGAGGAGATCGCGGCGTTCAACGCGGAGCAGGAGAGCGTGGCGCGGGGCCTCGGGGCCTCGACGTCGTCGTCGACGCTCATCGCCTACAAGTACGACACGGCGCTGGCGCGGCTCTTGGGCGGCGTGCTCCCGCAGGGTGTGGGCGTCGTCGGGTTCATCTTGGCTGCGTTGCTCGGGGCCGTCGTGTCGTCGCTGGCGGCCATGCTCAACGCGGCCTCGACCATCTTCACGATCGACCTCTACCAGACGTACGTCCGGCCGGCGGCGACGCAGCGGGAGCTCGTCCGCGTCGGGCGGGCCTGCGTGTTCGGGTTCGCGGCCGTCGCCGTGCTGCTGGCGCCGCAGCTCGGGAATCCGGCCGTGAGCAACTCGATCTTTACGATCATCCAGGAGGGCCAGGGCTTTATCTCGCCGGGCATCCTGGCGGTCTTCGCGTTCGGGCTGGCCGTCAAGCGGGCGCCGCGGATCTCGGGCGTGGCCGGGCTGCTCACCAACATCGTGGCGTACGGGCTGCTGAAGGTGGCCGTCCCGGAGGTCCAGTTCCTCAACCGGATGGCGATCTGCTTCGGTCTGTGCGTCGCCGTCATGACCGCGCTGACGGTCGCGAAGCCGATGAAGGAGCCGGTCGTGTTCGAGTCGAACGCCGGGATCGAGCTGACGCCGTCGCCCGGGGCCAAGAAGGCGGCCTACGTAATCGTCGCCCTCACGGTCGTCCTGTACCTCGTCTTCAGCCCGCTCGGCGTCGCCCGCTGACCCCGCCCGCCTCGGGCCCGAGGCGGACCCTCCCGTTCCGATCCGTCCCATGTACCGCGCGCTCGTCGTCCTCCTCGCCCTCACCCTCGCGGCGCCGGCCCGTGCCCAGGCGAACGCGCCGAAGGCCGCCGGCCTCGCCGAGACCCCGCCGATGGGCTGGAACTCGTGGAACACGTTCGGCTGCGACATCGACGAGGCCCTCATCCGCGAGACGGCCGACGCCATCGTGGCCTCGGGCATGCGCGACGCCGGCTACACCTACGTCAACATCGACGACTGCTGGCACGGCGCGCGCGACGCCGACGGGTTCATCCAGCCCGACCCCGAGCGCTTCCCGTCCGGCATGAAAGCCCTCGCCGACTACGTCCACGGCCAGGGCCTCAAGCTGGGGATCTACTCCGACGCCGGGACGGCCACGTGCGCCGGCCGGCCGGGCAGTCAGGGCTACGAGTACCAGGACGCGCTCCAGTACGCGCGGTGGGGCATCGACTACCTCAAGTACGACTGGTGCAACACGGAGGGCCGCGACGCCCCGGAGGCCTACCGGACGATGCGGAACGCGCTCGCCGCGAGCGGCCGCGACATCTTCTTCTCGATCTGCGAGTGGGGCGACAACGACCCGTGGACCTGGGGCAAGGAGATCGGCCACATGTGGCGGACGAGCGGTGACATCATCAACTGCTGGGACTGCGTCGTCAACCACGGCAACTGGAACTCGTGGGGCGTCATGCGGATCGTCGACATGCAGGTCGAGCGCGGGCTCCGCGTCCACGCCGCGCCGGGCCACTGGAACGACCCCGACATGATGGAGGTCGGCAACCTGCCGACGACGCACGAGGACCGGGCGCACTTCGCGATGTGGGCCATGCTCCACGCCCCGCTCATCGCCGGCAACGACGTCCGGACGATGACCGAGGCCACGCGGCAGATCCTGACGAACGAGGAGGTCATCGCCGTCGACCAGGACCCGCTGGGCGTCGAGGGCTTCCCGCACTGGCGGGCCGGCGGCGTCGAGATCTGGGCCAAACCGCTCGACGGCGGCGACTGGGCGATGGCCTTCCTCAACCGGAACGACGACCCGCGCGACGTCTCGTTCACGTGGGCCGAGGAGGACGTCGAGGACGCCTTCACGGGGCGCCGGCCGCACTTCGACCAGCACGCCTACGCCGTCCGCGACCTGTTCGCCCGCGCCGACATCGGCACGACCGAGGGCACGTTCGAGCGGGTCGTCCCCGGCCGCGACGTCGTGATGGTCCGCCTGACCCGGGTCGACTGACGCGGCCCCGCCCGCCTCGGCGCCGAGGCGGAGGAGGTCGACGGCCACGCTGCCGACGGCGCGGAGGCCGGTCACGCGACCCGCGGGCCACGCCGCCGGGAGCGCCGGCAGGAGGTCGGTCACGTCGGCGTGGCTCTGGAGGAGCATCTCGGCCATGCCCGCTGCGCCGCTGAAGGTGCCGTCGGTCTGGAAGGGCGGGTGCGTACCGGGCAGGTCGTCCAGCGCCGACGGGCGGTAGAGGGCGAGCAGGTGGCCGCGAGGGGCAGCCCGAGCAGGAGGCCGAGTGGGTGGCGACGGGGCGGGGGGGCTCCCCGTGCGTCGGTCGGGGGGACGGCGAAGGGGAGAGAGCCGGCCTGCGTCGTACGTTTGGTCCATCGAATGGACGTCATGGACTCCGGCGTTCGAAGCGCTTCCGGCCCGGCCGGACGCGCTCGCTCTCCCCTCCGTCCCCCTCCGCCTCGATGCCTAGGTGGCCCTCCTCACGCACTCCCATGACCCGGCTTCTCGCTCTCCTCCTGCTCCTCGGCGGCTGCGCCGGCTCCGGCCCGGCCGAGCCGCCGCGCCTCCTCGTGTTCTCGAAGACCGAGGGCTGGGTCCACGACTCGATCCCGGCCGCCGTCGAGGCCGTCCGCCAGCTCGGCGAGGCCGGCGGGTTCGCCGTTGACGCGACCCAGGACGCCGCCGCGTTCTCCGACGACCGGCTCGCGGAGTACGACGCCGTCGTGTTCCTCCTCACCACGGGCGACGTGCTCGACACGGAGCAGGAGGCGGCGTTCGAGCGGTTCGTTCGGGCCGGCGGCGGCTACGCGGGCGTCCACTCGGCGAGCGACACCGAGTACGAGTGGCCGTTCTACGGCGACCTCGTCGGAGCCTACTTCGAGAGCCACCCGCCGGGCACGCCCGACGCGGTGGTCGACGTGGTCGCGGCGCACCCGTCGACGGAGCCGCTCCCCCAGCGGTGGACGTGGACGGACGAGTGGTATGCCTTCCGCGCGCAGCCGGAGAACGTTCGCGTGCTGATGACCGTCGACGAGTCGACGTACGAGGGCGGGACGATGGGCGAGCACCCGATCGCGTGGTGCCACGAGGCGCTCGGCGGGCGGGCGTGGTACACGGCCCTCGGCCACCGCGCCGAGGGCTACGCCGACGAGGCGTTCCGGGCCCACCTTCTCGGTGGCCTCCGCTACGCCGCCGGCCTCGCCGACGGCGACTGCGGCTCGTAGCGCTCGCCAACGGCAGGGCCGGACCGGGGTCTCACCGCGTCGGCACGCGCTGTCCGTCGGCGTCGAAGGCGATCAGCTCCATCGGGTCGCCCGGGACGGTCGAGCCTGAGGCGAGGATGACCACGGACTGCCCCCCCCGGCTCCGGAGGTCGAACGTCGTCCGTGCCGTCGCGTCGCCGACGGCGAGCGTGAGCGTGGCCTGCCCGGCGTTGATCCCGGTCACCTCGGAGCGGGCCCCGGGCTCCAGCCCGGTGACGACGTCACCGCCCCGCCGGCGGACGTCGATCCGGCCTTCCGCGAGCGTGTTGATGACGAGGGCCCCGACGCGGTCGCCGTCCCCCGACGCGGTCCGGACGTCGGGCGTCACGGTCAGCCGGACGCCGCCGGTCCGGGCGGCCCGCGTCGCGACGACGGTGTACGCCCGACCGGCCTCGAACTGGAGCGCCTGCGTGGCGACCGCCTCGCGGTTGGCATCGAAAACGGTGAGGACGTGCGCGCCGGCCGCGGCGAGGACGAAGGGGGAGGCCGTCTGGTACGCGAAGGTCCGCCGGTCCGAGTTGGCGGGCCGCAGGATCTCGTCGTCGAGCGTCACGCCGAGGTCGCCGACGTCGGCCGCGTTGTGGATGAACTGGAGCCGCGCGGCGCCGTCCGCGGCGCGCGCCTGGACCGGCACCACGAGGGTCGGCTCGTTCTCGGCGTTGCTGGAGATCGTGAGCTGCCCCGCAAACTGCTGCCCGTTGGCGGTGTACGTGACGAGCACGTCCGCCTCGGCGCCGGGCTCGACGCGCAGCGGGAGGGGGGCCTCGACCCGGAACACGCCCGGGCCGACGTCGAGGCTGGTGATCTGGAGCGGGGCCCCGCCGTCGTTGCGGATGCGGAGGGTCCGCTCAAGGCGTTGCCCGGGGGCCGAGACCTCGGGGAAGCGGAGCGCCGCCGGGCTCACCGCGATGGACGGCCGCCCGTCCTCGCGCGTCTCGACGAGCCAGAACCACAGCTCGAAGTCGCTGCCTCGGCGGCCGTCGCCGCTCGGGAGGACGACGTCGGTGCCCCCATCGCTCGCCCGAGGCCGGCCGAACGCCTCGCCATCGAGGTAGACGGGCCGCTCGGTGTCGGCGGCCCAGAGCTTGTCGCCGGCCAGCCGGAGCGAGCCCAGCAGGCGGTCGGCCACCCGCGGGAGGAGCACGGAGAAGGGGTTCTTCTCGAGCCACTCCAGAACGGGGTCCGAGGGGTTCCAAAGGAGTCGGTCTTCCTCCGCGACGAGCGTGCCGTCGAGGCGGATGGGCCGCGTGCCGAAGCCTGGGGAGAGGCGGTCCGGGAAGTTCCAGAGGTTGCGTTCGGACGCGTCGAGCGGGTACGGCAGGTGGAGAGTGAGCGTGCAGACCGGCTTGGCGAACGTCATCGCGTCCGGCGCCTGCTCGGACGGCCCGCCCCGCACGGCCTCCTTCGCGAGGGGCGCGTCGAAGGCCACGAGCAGCCCGGAGCGGAGGTCGTCGAGCCCGGCCCGCGCGTCGTTTCGGAGGATGAACCCGTTCTGCCACAGGACGCGCTCGACGTGGAAGCCGGGGTCGGTCTCGCCCGGCCCACCGACCTGGGCGGAGAACCGGACCGGCAGGTGAGCCTCGTTGCCGTCGCCGTCGAGGAGGGCGGCCTCAACGCGCTGGTCGTCGCCGCCGCCGAGCGTCCACCGGACGGTGGCCGTCCCGTCGACGAGCGTGGCGACCTCGACGGCGGGCTGCCCGTCGACGGTCCCGCCGCCGGCGACGATGCGGAACCGGACGGTCTCGCCCGCGACGGGCGTGTCGCCGCGTGACACGCCGACCTGGAGCGGGTAGGGGAGCGTTTCGCCCTGGACGCCGTGCTGGCCGTCGCCGCCGACGTAGTCGAGCGTCAGGTTTTCGATCTCGGCCGCGAACCGGACCGGGAGGTGGAGCGGGTCGCCGGCCGCGTCGAGGAGCTCGGCCTCGGCGCGCTGCGGGCCGCCGGCGCCGAGCGTCCACGCGACCGACGCGAGGCCGTCGGCGTCGGTCGCGACCTCGACGGCGGCGCTTCCGTCAAGCTGCCCGCCGCCGTCGACGACGGAGACCCGGACGCGCGCGCCCTCGACGGGGTGCAACCCGTTCGCGACGCCGACCTGGAGCCGGTGCGCGAGCGGCTCGAGCGGCGCGCCCTCCTGCCCGTCGCCGCCGACGTAGAAGAGGCCCGTTAGCTCGGTCACGGGCGGGAACAGGGAGCGGCAGTCCGTCACGGCGTCCCAGCCGTCTGCGACCGTGACCAGCCCGAGGCGGCAGTAGTGGTGGCCGATGCCCTCGGCCACGACCCAGCCGCCGTCCTCCGTCGGCCACTCGACGTCGCCCGTGTTGGTGCGGGCGGGGATCGTCCAGTAGTCGCCGGTCCGGTAGCGCCGGCCGCCGCCGCGGACGCGGACCTGGACGCCGTCCTCGAGGTCGCGGAAGCTCGCGTCGTTGTCGCCGTCGAACACGCCGTTCCACCGGCGGACCCTGGCGTTCTCGAGGAACGCCGCCCCGTCGATGGGGCCGGTGGCCGTGGTGAGGTCGACGGTGAGGACGTCGCCCGCGACGGAGTCGACCTGGACGAGCGTGCCCGGGAGGCCGTGGAGCTCGCGGGCGTCGTCGATGAGCTCGGCCCAGTCGCCGGGGGCGAAGCGGAGGACGGCGTCACGCCCGACGCTGCTCAGGGTCCACTCGTCGAAGGTCGGGCTCTGCGCGTCGAGCCGGGCGACGATCGTGCCGTTGTCGCGGTCCCACTTGAACGTGGCGTCGGCGAGCGTGCCGCCGTCGTGGACCTCGACGCGGTACAGCTGGTTCTCGAGCCGGCGGTAGCCCGCGCCCGGCGTCACGATGCACGGGTCCGTCGACGCCGCCGCCACGTCGGTCCGCGCGCTGAGCTGGCCGGTGCTCGGGGCGATCACGTCCTCCCAGGACGCGATCGGCCCGACGCAGTCCGCGGTCTCGCCGGCCTCCAGGGCGTGGAGCTTGACCTGCCCGAGCACGCGGGTGCGCGTCGCCGTGTCGGGGCCGCCGAGAGCGACCTCGCGGATCGGCGGCTCCTCGAGCGCCGTCCGGTGCCACTCCCACACGTCGAGGTAGGCGAGGCACTCCCCGTCGGGAGGCTCCGCGAGCGCGTCGAGGCCGAGCGTGTCGTCGGGGTCGAGCGCGTCGCGGGTGGCCGCGTCGAGCGGGTAGTAGGGCTGCGCGTCGTAGGCGACCTCGGCCTCGTTCTCCACCAGCGTGCCGCCCGCGTAGTAGCGCCCGGCGCCGATCATCAGGTCGGCGCCCGCGATCGAGAGGCCGAAGCCCGCGCCGTCGATCGGCCCGCCGCAGCCGCCGATGAGGTCGGCCGCCTCGGTCTCCGCGCGGTAGAACACGACGTCCAGCTGCTCGTTGGCGTCGGCGTCGGTCTGGACGCGCCCTTGCTGGAGGGGGACGCGCTTGACGTGGCGCGCGGGGTCGAAGGTGGAGCGGGAGAGGTCGGCTTTCATCGGGGCGGTCGGGCTCAGGAGGCGAACAGAAGGCCCGCCTCCAGCCCGAAGCGGAGGTAGTCCCCCAGGCTGGCGTGCAGGTTGGCGATGCGTTGGGGCTGCTTGAGGAGGCTCCAGACGCCCATCTCGGCCCCGTCCTCGGCGCCGGTCCGGATCTCCTCGGCGGCGCTGGCGGCGAGCTGCGCGTAGGCGGGCTCGCCGTAGCGGACGGCCGTGAACGAGGGGCGGAGCCGCCGGAGGACCCGGGTGCGCTCGGCCGGGTCGAGCTCGGCCGCCGAGCGGAGGCCGAGGGCCTCGGCGCGTCGGCGGAGCGCGAGGTCGGGCTGGCAGCGGAAGCGGCGCGGCGTGAGCGAGCCCGGCGGGACGTAGCTGAACCGGACGCACCCGCTCTGGAGCCGGTCGACCGTGACGCGGTCGATGAACACGCTCTCCGAGCCCAGCGCCATCTCGCGCACGCGGACCTCGCCGAAGACGGTGCACCGCTCGATGGTCGCGGGCGGGCCGTTCGTGGGGGCGGGGCCGGCGCCGGGGCCGGCGAGCGCCGTGTCGGCGTGCTGCACGACGCTGTCGCGGAGGCGGACGCCCCGGGCCGTCTCGGGCACCTCGAGCGGACCGCAGAGGGCGTGGTCGAGGTCGAGCACGAGCTCGCGGTTGGCCTCCGCGGCGAGCACGGCGTCGGCGACGAGGTCGACGTCGGGGCTGACGCGGAGGCCGACGGGGGCGTCGGGGTCCTGGAACCCGACGGTGCAGTGGGCCACGCGGAGGCCGCCGAGCGAGGCCGGCACGCGTGGGTCGCCGGGCGCGGGCTCGTACGCGCCGCGCACGCGGATCTCGCCCTCGACCAGCAGGCCGTCCAGGACCAGCGTTCCCGGCGTCGCGCTGGCGAACGGGGCCGTTCCGATCACCTCGACGTCGGTGCGGAGGTGGGCGCGGCGCTCCGTGGGCTCGGGGCTCCCGTCCTCCGCCCGCCCCGCGGCGACCACGACGAGCCGGCTCCCGTCCGGGACGACGATGGCGGTCGTGCCGGTGAGCGCCTCGGGATAGCTCGCGTTGTCGTCGATCGTGATGACGCCGACGGAGCCGGCGGGCTGGTCGGCCCAGCCGGGCGTGCCGGGGACGCCCGTGAGTGCGTCGAGGAGGCTCGTGAAGTGAGCGTCGACCGCGGGCGAGGACGGCCCCCCCGAGCGGCTCACCGAGGCGGACCAGTCCGGCACGAGCGGGAGCCCGTCGGGCTCGGGCGGGAGCGCCTCGGCGAGCGAGCCGGCCCGGTCGTACGGCCCGCCGCCGACGTCGCCGGGGAAGCCATGGGCGTAGCCGACCTCGACGCGGGCTGGATCCGGCGGGCCGAGCACCACGAGCCGCCCGAGCACGGGGTCGACGGAGACGCGCGTCTCGGCGGGCCCGTGCTCGGGGTGGACATGCGTGGTGGGCGCGGGCGCCGTCCAGTCGGAGAGGTCGCAGACGAGGACCTGCTCGGGGAGGAGGGCGGCGCCGTCGAGGTGGACCTCGACGACAGGCGGCTCGCCGAAGAACAGAGGGGCGGGCTCGTCCCCGCCCTCCCACGCGGCGCGGCGGTTCGCGAGCTCCTCGAACAGCGGCCGGCGGCGGAGCGGGCCGGGGACGTTGACCTCTCGGGCGAGGTGCGAGATCTCGTCTTCCGTCTGCTCCCGGTTGAAGAGCGGCGCGTCGAGGCCGTACGGGTGGAGCCAGTAGCGCCCGTCGGGCGGCTCCGTGACGGGCCGGGCCTCGACGGGGATCTCGAACGGGTAGGCCTCCAGTCGCCACAGGAAGAGCCCGACGTTCGGGAGGTTGTGGCGCCCGCGGCCGGAGGCGATCCGCCGGACGTCGGCCGTGTGGGCGACGCGGTCGAACGCCGTGTCGATGAGCTCCAGGGCGTCGGCGTCGCGGAGGTCGGGCGCGCGGTGGTTGTGGAGGCGCGGGTGGTTCGTGTGCTGCGTCGTCGCGACGAGCTCGAAGAACTCGACGGCGCGGGCGGGCCAGCCCGTCGTGTCGGTCGCGAGCTGCTCCAGCATCGTCGCCGTCCCCTTCCGGCGGCGGTAGGCGATCGTGTTCGCCACGCGCGCCCGCTGGCTGAACCCGACGACCTCGCCGAGCGCGTGGAGGTTGCGGACGCCGAGGAGGTCGCCGATGTACGGCACGGCCCACTCGTCGCACGTCTCGATGAACGCGTTGTCGTAGAGCCGCTCGATGTCGGCCTCGAGCAGCCGGCCCTGCTGGGCGAGGACCTCGACGAGGGCGCGGAGCGGGCCGCCCTGCTCGGCGTCGCGGATCCGGTAGATCGCCGGGAGCAGCTCGTAGAGGGCGTCTGCGGTGACGTGGGTCATGGCGACGTCGCGGTGAGGTCGATCCGGTCGGGATCGACGGTGAGGAGCTCGGCGGGCCGGATCGCGCCGCCCTCCCAGCGGGCCGGCCGCGCCACGAGCCACGGATTCGCGAACGGGTCGGCGCCGTCGAGCGACTCGAGGTCGACGAAGACGACGCCCTCGACGGCCTGCATGGCCGCCAGCACCTCGGCCGTGCTCACGCTCTGCCCGAAAGCGCGGGCCTCGAACGAGAAGGCCGCGACGAGCGCCGCCTCGACGGCCGCGAGGACGTCGTCGGCGAGGGCTGCGGGGTCCACGGCGACGACCGCCTCGAGCCCGAACGGGCGCGGCGCGAACGGCGAGACGACGATCTCGGCGTGGACGTGGCGCGCGGCGTCGAGTGAGCCGATGAGGCTCGTGAACAGGTCCGAGCCCTCGACCACCTCGGCCCCGGCCGCGCCGGCGACGGTCAGGTGGACCACCTGGCGCTCGCCGCTCCACAGCACCGTCGCCCCGGCCTTCCCGATGCCGGCGAACGCCCGCGCGTAGTCCTCGACGTCCTGCACCGAGACCACCCGATCGAGCGTGAGGACGGTGAGCGGCGCGTTATCGCGGGCGTCGGCGAGTTTCTCGGGGTCGTCGGCGCCGGTCGGCGCCTCGGGGTTGGTGACGTCCTTGACCCCGAACGGCCGCGTCATGAGCAGGCTGATCTGCCCGGCGTCGACGAGGGCGTCGAGTCCGATGCCCATGCGGTAGGTCGCCGTCACGTTCTCGACGGCCGTCGGGAGCCGCGCCCCGTTGACGCCGTCGCCGAACTGGACCGTGACCGTCCCGTCGTCGGCGAGGCGCGTCGTGTAGACGCGGGCGTCGGGCGGCTGCTGGTACAGCGACGGGACCTCGTCCCACCGGACGCGATTGACGCGGACCTCCAGCGTGCTCGAGGCCCCCCCCGCGGCCACCGAGGCAGTGTGGGTCAGGGGCTTGTTGGCGAGCGTGAAGCGCTGGAAGGGGACCGAGCCGTCGCCGCTCCCGAGGACCTCGCCGGCGACGGTCTTGCCGTGCGTCGCACGGGCCACGTTGGCGTTGAGCCGCGCGCCGACCACGCCCGCCCCGGCGTCGTCTTCGCGGGCGTAGCGGTGGGCGAGCGGGGCGTCGAGCGTGAGCTGGGGCAGGCCGCCGACGTCGTTGACGCGGGCGACCGTCGCCACCTCGGTCGCCGCCTCGCCCGTGTCGACGTCGGTCCCGGCAAAGGCGACGAGCTGGCCCTCCTGGATCGTGGTGACCGGTTTCGACAGCACGACGGTCGCCCCTTCGACCGGCGTCACGAGGGGCGCCTCGGCCCGCACGAGCGCCTCGGAGACGGCGAAGACGACGGTCTCCTGGACGTGGTCGCCGAACCTGAAGCTCAGGTTCTCCCCGTCGAGCTCCAGCCGCGTGGTCTTGGACGACAGCGTGAACCCGGTCCGCGCGTCCTCCGCCACCTCGAGGACGCGGTACGCCTCGGCGTACTCGGGCTGGGCGAGGACGACCCAGCTGTCGGGGACGATCTCGGGGTAGAGCGCGTCGAGGTAGATCGGGCCGTCGGGGAACGTCTCGGCTTCGATCCCGGAGATGTCGCCGATGGTGAGCTGGCCGCCCCACGGCTCCGCGTCGACCGGGACGGGGGTGGTGCTCGCGAGGCCGAGGTACGCCCGCTTGATGCTGTCGGGCATCGCCCGCCAGTCGGGTGCGTGGGATCCGAAGAGGGCCGCGCGCTGGCGGAAGACGTAGACCGTCGGGTCCGACGCGGGGAGCACGGGCGGGACGTACGAGCCCAGCCCGCGCTCGAACACGACGTGCGTGAGGGCCCGCCTCCGGTCGAGCGTGACGTCCTTGATCCGGCGGAAGTCCCACCGCTCGCTGCCCGGGTCGTCCTCGCGCTCCTCACCGACGAGCAGGAGGCCGTCGCCCGCGCGGAGGTTGAGGTCGACGCCCTCCAGCCAGATCCCGCGCGTCCCGCGCACCGGGACGACCGGGGCGCTCGCCCGAGGCCGCATGGCCTGCCACTCGGCGCGCGCCGTGATCTCCTCGACCGTCTCGAACGTCTGCGGCAACTCGTCCTGGCCGGGCAGGCTCTGCGCCTGCGTGCCGGCTGGGACGCGGGAGGTCTCGGGCGCGCCGGGGCCGGTCTGGAGCCCGAACGCGAGCGTCGTGCCGGCCGCGACGCCCGGCCCTAGCTCGTAGCCGATCTCGCGGGCGAGCTGGAGGACCGAGAGCCGCTCGGCCGCCGTCCGGAGGTAGTGCTCGTTGGCGATCCGCTCCTGGTAGAACGAGAGGACATCGAGGACCGTCGCCCAGGCGTCGATGAGCGCGAGCGTGGGGTCGGCGTCGTCGCGGGTGGTGAGGCCGGCGAGGCCGGGCTGCTCGCCGAGCGCGGCGTGCATCGAGGCCTTGAACCGGCCGTGCGTCCCGACGCGGTACGCTAGCGCGGAGAGCCCGGGCCGGTTCTCGACCGACAGGGGCGTCTGGCGCTCGACGCCGTCGCAGCATCCGCAGAAGGTGAGGTCGCTCATAGCCCTCTGGTCAGGTCGAACTCGATCCGCCCGTTGCCGGGTCGGCTGGGGTCGTTGTCGAGGCGGACGATCTCGAGCGCGGCCGTCCGCAGCACGCCCGCCGCGATCTCGCCGTGGGCGCCGTCGTCCAGGCGCTGGAACCGCTGAACCTCGACCGAGGCCACGCCCTCGACGGCCATCGCCGCGCGGTAGATCTGGCTGAGGTAGACGGGCTGGCCGAACGTGAACCGGTCCGGGTGGAAAAAGCCGCGTGAGCCGTCGGGCCGCTCGTGCCGGCCGAGCGCGATCAGGAGCTGGCGGTGGACGTCGGGGCGGATGTGGCCGGGCGCGACGCAGACCGCGAGGGCGAGGTCGAGCGGGACGTAGACGGGGTCCTGGATCTCGACGTCGTAGCCCGCGAGGCGGTACCGGTCGATGTGGGCGCGGATCTCGCGGAGGAACCGCGCGTCGCTCCGGACCGGCAGCCCGCCCACGCGATCGACGATCACGAAGACCGTCATCCAGCTGCCGGTCCAGCGGAACGTGGCCGCGGCCTTCTGGACGCCCGGGTGGCGCTCCGTGACCTCGGCGTAGTCGGCGGCGGTGACGGCGCGCTCCTGCGTGCGGAACGCCTGCGGCGCGAACTGGCGGACGGCGTCGAGCCTCTCGGGCGCCGTCCCGCCGACGGCCGGCATCGGGTTCCGCGCGCCCGTGACCCCGCCCACGCCGACGACCGTGGTGATGGCGTCGGCGCCGACGTTGCCGGCGGGCCCATTCCCCACGCGGTACGTCGCCGTGAACGTTGAGCCGGCCGCGGGCGCCTTGCCGAGCACGCCGTCGCCGAAGCGGAGCGTCGCCTCGCCCTCCGTGTCGACCTCGGCCACGAACTCGGCCGCGAACCGGCCGCTGCCGAGCAGGTCGCGGCGCGGCGCCCACACCTCGTCGCCGTCGTCGAGCGCGGCCTCGGGGAGCGCGGCGCGCGGGTCCTGCGCCAGCGCTTCGGCAGCGGCCCGGTCGCGGGCGCCGTCGGCGTCGAAGGGGGCGGCGAACGTGAGGCCGTCGTCGCGGAGCCGCGGCCGGTACCGGTCACTGGCGGGGACGGTCGGCGGTGCGAGCGGCTGGGCCGCAACCGTCCGCCCCTGGTCGGCCAGGACCACGTTGCCGCGGGCGAGGCTGAGGTCCTCGACGTCGGTCCCGCCGAGGACGGCGCTGAGGCAGAGCGCGAACGGGAGCGCGTCGGCCTCGTGCCACTCGACCTCCACGAGCGCGGTCCCGTCGAGGTCGTCGACCTCGGGCTCGGCGCGCACGAGGCGGACCGCGTGGCGGCGCGCGCGGTCGGCGTCGGCTGGCAGGCCGGTCGTCGGGCTGACGACCTCCTCGAAGATCAGCACGTCGCCCTCGGCGAGCGCGAGGCCGCCCTCGTCGCGGAGCGTCGCGCGGGTGGCGCCGGCCGGGAGGCAGCACTCGGTGTCGCCCCAGGTGTAGAGCCGGATCGCGTTGTGCGCGGCCCGCGCCGCGACCCCGTGCATCGTCTCGAACACGAGCGGGGCGTCGCCGCGCGTCCGGAGCACGGTGCCGGCCGGGACCGTCACGGCCCCGCCCGCCGTCGCGTCGAGGTGGACCCACACACGGGCGTTGCACCCGTCGTGCATCGCGTAGTCGAGCAGCCGCGCGTGGCGGCGAACCGACGCCCGGCGCCGGGCCGTCCCGAGGTAGGCCTCCGTGGCGACGGCGTCCTGGGCATAGCTGAGGTGGTCGCCGACGTAGGCGAGCATCTCGACGAGGGCGATCTGGAGGTCGGCCTGGTTCCGGTCCCGCCAGTCGGGCGCGACGACGCTCATCCGGTCGAGCATCAGCCGCCGGAAGCTGGCGTAGTCCTTGGCGAGGTAGTCGATCTCGGGCTCGACGACGCGCTCCGGCGGGCACTCGTCCTCGGGCGCGCAGTCGAAGTCGCTCGGGCACTCGGCCTTGAACGAGAACGCGACGGCCGCCAGCCGCTGGTCGATCTCTGGGGGCGGTCGGTCGTCGGTGGGCGAGTTGACGAGCCGGAGCGTGTACGTCGAGTAGTCGCCGGTCCCGTCCGTCAGGACGACGAGCGTCCGGTCGGCGTCGGGGTCCGCCGTGAAGTGATCGACCTGAGCGGCGGTGAGCGTCGCACCCGTGTCCGGGTCGGCGACGAGGGTCGAGTCGAGGTCGCTCGCGCGCCGCGCCCAGACCACGTTCGCCGCCGCCGCGCGCGGGACGGCCTCGATCCGGACGCGCGGCGTGCCGATCGCGTCGCCGTCGCCGTCGGCCGGGAGGTCCTTGAGGAACTGGACCACGAGGACCTGCTGCCGCGGCAGCCCCTCCGCCTCGGCGGTCCGGTCGAGGACCTCGAGGTAGTCGATGCCGTTGAGCGTCGCGTGGGCCTCGACCCGGCGGCGGCGGTTCTCGTTGTCGCAGCGGTACTGGGGGTCCATCACACCTCGCGGGTGAACTCGGTGACGGTCCGCCGCTGCGTCCGCCGGACGACGTAGCGGACGCGGACGGCGAGCGTGCTGTCGCGCCGGGTCACGTCGACGGCCTCGACCACGACCACGTCGCCCAGCCAGCGCTGGAGCGAGGCCTGGACGCTCGTCTCGACGGCGCCCGCGAGGGCGTCGGCGTTGGGCGCGAACACGAGCCCGAGCAGCCCGCTCCCGAAGTCGGGCCGGTTGACGCGCTCGCCGGGCGCCGTGAACAGGACCTGCTCGATGAGGTCGCGCACGTGGTCCGCGTCGTCGGTCACGGCCGTCCGTCCGCGTCCGTCCGCGTGGTAGGGGTAGTCGACGTGGAGCATGGCGTTACTGGCCCTTCACCCGGACCTGGGTCATGACGATGTTGACGCCCGTCCCGTTGGGCGCGCAGACGGCCTGGCTGTCCTGGAGGAGCACCGGCTGGCCGCCCGCGAGCACGCGCGTGGCGCCCGTGATCCACTGCGCCGTCACGCACGGCATGGGCGTGCCGCCAGGCGTCGTGAACGGGCACCCCGCGACGGTGTGAGGCGCCGCCTGCGTCACGACCGGCTGCCCCCCGACCTTGACGCGCGGGCTCGGTGTCGTCGCCTGCGCCTGCCCGCCGTGGAGGCAGAGGACCGTCGCGCCTTGATGGAGGAGGGAGCCGGGCATGTCAGATCACGTCGAGCGCGCCGTTGTTGATGGAGACCTGCGGGCCCGTCATGCTGATCGTCGCGCCCATCCCGTTGTCGATCTCCACGCCCGTCGCGCTGAGCACGAGCTTCTGCCCGGCCGACGTCTCGAGCGTGATCCCGCCGACGCCGGGCGTGTCGTCGAGCGTGACCGTCTGCCCGCCCGCCGTCACGATCATGAGCTTCTGGTAGGGCGGGGCGAGGAGGACCGGCGGGACCTCGGCGGCCGAGCCCCACCAGCAGCCCGACCAGATGGGCCGGTCGGGGTCGCCGTGCTCGAACTCGATCCACACGCCAGCGCCCACCGCCGGGAGCGCGAAGAAGCCGACCTGGTCGCCGCCGAACGGCGCGCACGGCAGGGCCCACCCGCTCTCCTGGTCGCCGAGCACGTCGGGCACGGTCGCGCGGACGCGCCCGAGCTGGAGCGGGTCGTGGACGTCGGAGACGACGCCCCGATACTTGCCGTAGAAGGGGGCGCTCATGGGACGACGAAGGGCGTGAGGGTGCCGGTGCCCTCCCGGCTGATGCGGAACGACTGGCGGTAGGTACCGGGGGTGACCGTGTGCGAGACGCGGCGGACGTAGTAGAAGCCGTCATAGCTGAGGCCAGCCCCGCGCACGCCCACGAGCCGCCGCGCCCGGAGCGCGCCGCCGTAGCGGGCCGCGTCGAGCTCGCCCGTGCCCGTCACGGGGTCCGGCGCCCGCGTCGTGGCCGCGACCGCCGAGGTCATGGCCTCCGCCGGGTTCTGGCTCGCCGTCTCGCGCAGGATCTGCGTCCGCCGCGCGGGGAGGGGCGACGCCGCCAGCGGCGGGACCTTCAGCGACGGGAGCGACGGGATCGGGATCGAGAGCTTGAGGAACGGCTCGACCACGACGCTCTCGGTCCCGACCGGCGCGAGGGCGTCGGCCGTGAACTGGAGCGACGTCACGTTCGTCGCGTCGCCCATGTCGACCGTGAGCGCGCGCTGCGGGAGCCCGAGGCGGGTCTCCGGGCCCCAGTAGGCCGTGTTGACGCCCGGCACGGGCGTGGGCTCGACGTAGAACACGTAGCCGTTCCGCTGGGCCAGCCGCCGGACGAACGCGAGGTCGGTCTCGGCTTGCCGCGTGATCCGCTCGACCTCGATCGGCACGTCGGTCGTCGGCGTGACGGCCGGGACCAGGCCGACCTGGGCGTACGAGGCCAGGATCTGCGTCACGACGAGCCAGTCGGGCTGGTTGGGGTACGACTCGCTCTTCTCCTTGAGGTCCATCATCTGGACCACGCTCTTCCCTTTCACGCGGAGCGTCGACTGGCCCGGCTCGCTGCTCGGCACGACCTCGTGGTGCGTCACGACGCCGTCGATCAAGACCTCGGGCGCGACGCCGAACACGACCGCCACGATCACCCGGTTGAACGGGGCGAACGGGCCACTCTGGAGGAGGGTGTAGTCGAGGAGCGGTCCCTTGGCGAGCGTGAACGTGAGCTGGAAGCCGTCCTCGCCGTCGGCGTCCAGGACCACCTCGGCCTGCGAGAAGGCCCGCATGGCCTCGGGCCCCACCGGGAGCGGGACCGTCGCTCCGGCGAGGAGCGCGAGGCGGGCGCCGAGGAGGCCGTCGAGCATGGCTAGAGGCGCGGGAGCGCGATCCGGATCCGCTCGCCGACCTCGTCGGTGAGCTCGCCGGGGTGGAGGACGGGGTGGGCGTCGCAGACCCGCCAGAACTGGAGCGGGTCGCCGAGGTAGCGGGCCGTGATCACGTCGAGCCGGTCGCCGGCCACGACGGTGTGCTCGGCGAGGACCTCCGCCTCGGGCGGCGGGGGGGGCAGGAAGCGGCGGCGGACGTAGCGGACCTCGCCGTCGGGGGTGACGAGCGTCGCGGTCTCGAGGCCGGCGTAGCGGCTGGCGGGGTCGAACATGGCGCTAGAGGCTGACGCTGACGGAGCCCGAGATCGCCCCGGCCACCTCGGAGGCGCCCTGGAGCGTGGCGAGGCCCTCCTTGAGGATCTGGTTGGCCATGTAGAGCGCGCCCCCCACGCTCAGCAGCCCGAGGTCGTGGTAGCTGAGCACGTCCATGCTCAGCGTGACCGTCGCGTAGAGCGGGTTGAGGTCCGGGTCGTACTGGAGCTCCTGGACCGAGAGGCTCGTGATCCGGACCGGCAGGACCCGCTTGAGGCCCCAGTAGAAGAGGGTGAGCGGGGCCTCGGGCGGGATCACCTCGACCACGCCCAGCGCCTTCTGAACCTCGTTGGCGATGACGGCCACCGACTTGGGGTAGAGCAGCATCTCGAGCGACGCCAGCGCCGGGTAGATCCCGACGCCCGCCACCAGCCCGTTGCCCTCCTCGATCTGGTCGGCCGCGTCGAGGTCGATCTTGACGCTGGTGATCTGCTCCTTCGGTGGGGCCTTCAGGCGGAGTGCGTCGCCCGCGTCGCTGCCCTCGGAGCCCGTCTGCGCCGTGAGCGAGCGCGTGAGTGTCTCCGGGTTGTACTGGAAGACGATGACGCTCGCCAGCGGGTTGAACTTGTCCAGCCCGATGATGGCGCCCTTCTGGATGCGCGGGGAACGAGAGAAGCCGGTGTTCACAAGGGGTGGGGGCTACATCCCAGCGAGGGTGTCGATTTGGCCCTCGTCGGAGACGGTGACGGTGAGGTCATGGCCGGGCGTCTCGGGCAGGAACACGAACCAGAACACCCAGCGTGAGCCGTCGCGCGATGCGGTGAGGCGGTACTCTCCGCTCTGCATGAGGTCCTTTCGCTCGGCGTGCTCGACGGCCTCCCTCAGCGCGTCGTAGATCCGCTTCTTCATGGGTATAGAGGCTTAAGGTGTCGTTCCACAGTTGGCGCTGACCCAGGTCGCCAACTGAGCGCGGATCGACTGCATCCCTGTCCTGCAGATGCCGGCCGACCCGGGGATGATGCGGTCCATCTCACGGATCGACTCCTGACGGTGCGCGCACTCCGACGCCGTCGCTGCCGACGGGTCTCGGAAGGGCGGCCGGTGGAGGCCCTGGGAGGGGTCGCAGTCCACGTCCGTCAGGTGCCGGCGCTCGTGGAGGAGCACGATGGCGTCGAACCCAGGGCATTGGCCGCGGGTGAGGGGCGGGACGTCGAACACACATGGGCATTTCGTCGCGCCATCGCAGACAACGCCGCCGCCGCCGAAGTTGAGACTCGAATCTGCGTAGGCCCGGTTGCAGATCGAGGTGCAGTTTCCACCCGACCCGCTCGCGCTCCCCGAGCCCGACGTGCCGCCGCCACCCGTCTGCATCGGCACCGGCTGTGTGTTGGGGTCTCCGATGAAGGTGGGTGTCGCCTTCGGCGGAGCTTTCGCGCCCGTCCGCTTCGGGCTCGTGGTCGTCGGGCGTGGCCTGGCGTGTGCGGCGAGGAGCCCGGCGGCCCGGTTCGAGCCGAATCTTGCCAGCCGCTTGCGGCGGCAGTCGGCGCACTCGCCTGACGGCCCGATGGGGCGGCCGCACGCACAGCGCCGCGGGGCGAGGGTCGACTGTGGCGCCCGGGGCGGATGTGGGTCTAACGCGGGAGCTGTCGTCAGCATGGCATCACGGGGTGGTGAGACTCGAGTGGATGCGGCGCGCGATGTGCGTCCCTACGCCCTCGGCGCCGACGCCGAGGCGGGCCGTCTCGACGCAGAAGGCGCCGCCGTCGACGCGCGGCCGTCGCGGGTCGTGGGCGAGGCCAGATGGAACGCCGGAGGCGGCGAAGAGCCGAGCCAACTCCGCCTCGGCGGCGGCTTGGACGGCCCCGGCGTCGAGCGGGCCGAGCCCGTCGAGCACGAGGCGGTCGATGTGGAGGTGGAGCGTCATGACCAGCCCGCGAGCTCGCGGTCGGTGAGGGGCTTCTCGAGCTGGGCGTAGACGTCGCGCGCGGCCTGGCGGACGTGCGCCATCCGGACCGGCCCGTCGGCCTCGGCGGCGAGGAAGGCGGCGTGGAGCGCGACGTTGCGGATCGTGCCGCCCGTCGCGTTGAGGCCGGCGAGCGTGTCGGGGTCGAGGCCGTCGGTCGGCGTCTGCGCCGGGAACACGCGGCGCCAGATGGCCGCCCGCTGCGGCGCGTCGGGGAACGGGAACGCCACGCGGAAGCGGAGCCGCCGCTCGAAGGCGTCGTCGATGGCGTTCTTGAGGTTCGTCGTGAGGACGGCCAGCCCGCGGTAGGCCTCCATCCGCTGGAGGAGGTAGCTCACCTCGAGGTTGGCGTAGCGGTCGTGGCTGTCCTTGACCTCGCTCCGCTTGCCGAAGAGCGCGTCGGCCTCGTCGAAGAGGAGGACGGCTCCGCCCGCCTCGGCGGCGTCGAACACGCGGCGGAGGTTTGTCTCCGTCTCGCCGATGTACTTGCTGACGACGGCGCTGAGGTCGATGTGGTAGAGGTCGAGGCCGAGAACGTTGGCGAGGACCTCGGCGGCGAGCGTCTTGCCGGTCCCGCTGTGGCCGCTGAAGAGCGCCGTGATGCCGAGCCCCCGATCCGAGCGCGCGCCGAAGCCCCAGTCCTCGTGCACGCGGAGCCGGTGGCGGACGTGGGCCTCGATGGCGCGGAGCGTCCGGAGTTGGGGCTCGGGCAGGACAAGGTCGTCCCAGGTCGCGCGGGGCTCGACGCTGCGGGCGAGGCCGTCGAGCTCCTGCCGGGCCTGGACGCGGCAGGCGTCCCACAGCGCGTCGGCGGCCGGGCGGCGCGCGTCGAGCGCGCGGAGGCTCGCGGCCCGGATGGACGGCCCGCTCAGGTCGAACTGGTCCGTCACGCGGCCGACGTGCCCGTTGAGCGTCGCGGCGTGCTCGCCGAGGGCGGCCGTCCAGAGCGCCCGCTGCTCGGGCCGCGTCGGGCGCCCGACGTCGAAGGCGACCGTCGGCCGCCGCGCGGTGCGCGTCCGCTCGCGCGACGCCAGGATCAGCGGCCCGCCCGCCTCGTCCACCAACCGGCGGACCAGCGTCATCGCGGTGTCGGAGGGCGCGACCTCGTCGGCGTCGAGGAGGAGCGCGGCGCCGCTCAGGGCCGACTCCCGCGTCCACAACTGGACGAGCGCGTCGAACTCGGCGGCGCCCCCGGGAATCACGCTCGCCGGCATCCGGAACAGCCCGAGCCCGAGGCGCGCGCACGCCGCGGCGGCCACGTCGCGCTTTCCGCTCGGTTCCACTCCGTTGAGCTGGATCGCGGGGAGAGCCGGCTCGCGGTTCCTCGCCCAGACGTCGGCCACGGCCTCCGCTACGGCCTCGTGCGACGGGACGAGCTCGCCCCCGGCCTCGGGGTAGACGAACCCGAGGAGGTTCTCGTCGAGGTGCTGGACCCCGTTGAGGTGGTGGAGCAGGCGCTCGTCGAGGCGGAGCGGGCTGTCGACGAGGCGCTCGCCGGATCCGACCTCGAGGAGGCGCCATCGGCGGAGCGGGGCCGTCGGTGCGAGCGCGCTCCAATGGGCCTCGGGCAGCGACGCCAGCGCGAGCCCGAACGTCGGGCGGTCGCTCCCCGCCCGCGCGCACGCCTCCGCGAACGCCGCCGTCAGCTCCATGCCCGCGCAGAGGAGCAGCACGGCCCGCTCGAACGGCGAGAGCCCGAACGCGCGGACGACCTGCTCCAGCGCCGCGGGGGCCCCGAACGCGGCGAAGTCGACGGCCTCGGTCGGTTCGTCGGCAGAGTCGGCGTCGAGCCCGGCCGCGCGGTCGAGAGCGGCGCGGACCTCGTCGAGGGCGGCGCCGAGGTGGCGCTGGTTGGCCTCGTGCCAGGACGTAGGGGCGGCGGCGCTCACGGGATCGTGACCTGCTGCGACGGGTCGAAGGCCGGCGGCGAGACCGTCCGGTCGACCAGCGCGCTCTCAGCCCCGTCCACGCGGAGGCGGATCGGGAACGTGCCCGTCGCGGCGTCCTCCATCCCGAACGTGAGCGTGTCGGCGACGGCCGTGCGCGCCTCCGCCCGCACCTCGCGGCTCCCGACGACGAGCGAGGCCTCCTGCGCCGGCCACACGTGCGGCTCGACGGGCACCTCGATCGTCGCGGTCGGCCCGTCGGGGCCCGGGGCCAGCGTGACGGTGATCCCGCCGACGTCCATGACGGGCGCGAGCGTGAGCGCGAGGGTGTTCGTCGAGACCTCCCGGCCGTCGCGCGTGAGCGCGACGTGGACGCCGTAGAGGCCGGCGGGCCAGTCGGCGGGGGCACCGCCGGGGATCGTAACCCCGACCCCGCTCGGGGCGACGACGTCGGGCGCGAGCGAATGCTCGGCGTCGAGCCGGGCGTGCGACAGGACGACGGTGTGCGCGGTGCCGTCGAGGTGGTGGCCCTCCAGGCCGATGGCGTCGCCGAGGTGGGCGGCGAGCCGGGCGTCGGGCAGCGACGCGGTGGTGAGGGCGGGGAACGGCGGGAGGAGGCCCGTGACGGCCACGACGCCCCGCTCCTCGCCCGTCACCGCGTCGCGCGGGCCGCGCGTTAGAACTGGGAGCGGCGTCCGCGTCGGCTCGTCGGCCTCGATGAGCACGACGGAGGCGACGTAGGCGGCCGTCGGCCGGTAGCTGACCTGGAAGCCGGACCACAGCTTCGAGATCTCCTCGGTGCTCATCGGCGCCGGCGCGAGCTTGACGAGCTCGACCTGATCGGCCAGGGCCGAGTCCGCCAGCCGGCCGGAGAGGAGGCTCGCGTCGGCGAGGATCGTGCGGATCGTGTCGCGCTCGAGGACGGGCACCTCGTGGAGCCGCTGCATCGCGTAGCCGAGCAGGATCTCGGCCTGGAGGTCCTGGCGGCCGTAGGCCGTCAGGAGGTAGTGGAGGTCGAGCGCCAGCGGTGCGTTCGTGAGCCGATCGCCGTGCCTGTTCCGCGAGGGCAGCCCGGCGTTGCGCCAGCCGGGGTTCGGCGTGGTCCCGTAGAGGTAGACGTTGAGCCCGACGTCGCCGGTGTCGCCGAGCGCGATCCGGTCCGGCGCGACGGCCGTGACGTCGGCGCTGCCGAGGAGCACGGGCACCCCGTGGTCCACGAAGGCGTCGCGGACGACCTCGCGGATCACGGCCGTGACCGAGGCGATGGCGAGGGCGCTGCTCACCGGGTCCCGCTGGGCTTGAGGAACTCGTCGAGCGAGACGACCGGCGCGGGCCGCTCCGCGCGCCGGTGTGGCGGCGGCTGCACGGCGCGGACCTCCACGACGCCGATCGACACGTGGATCGTCGGGTCCGGCACGGAGCGCGGCTCGGCCTCCAGGCCGCCCGGCGAGACCGAGGGGGGCAGGGCCACCGGTCGGGCCTCGATCGGGCGGCGGGCGGCGGGCGGGGCTGCCTCCGCCACGGGCATCTGTGCGGCAGTGACGGGCGCGCCGGCCGGCGGGTCCGGGGCGATCTCTGCGCGGTCGTCCCGTCGCTCCGCATGAGGTCGCGGATCGAGGCGGGCGTCGGTGCGCTCGTCGTCTGCTCCGGGCGAGGCTGCAGGCCGCGTCGTGCGTGCGGGCTCATCGGGAGCCTCTAGCGGAGTGGCCTGACCTCGCCGCGGAGGCGTCGGCGTCTCGGGCTCGCGACCCAGCTGGCCCGACGGCCGAGGCGGAGGAGGTGCGGTCCCGTTCTCCGGCGAGCCCTCTCGCGAGGCGGTCCGAGGCCGGAGCGCTGGCTCGGTCGGCCTCGGTGGTTCCACGGAGGGAGTGGGGGTGGCGGCCGGTCGCGGGTCCGGGCGGGGCGCGTCGGTCGGCTCCCAGTTCGGTCCGACCACTTCTGGGGGCGCTGGTGACGAGACGTTTCGCGAGGGGCGCGCCGGGGCAGAGCGCGGGTCGGGCTCGGGTGCGCCGGCCGTCGGGCGAAGCGGGGCGTCGGACGGCGGGTCGGTCGGGGCGCGCTCGGGCGTCGTCGGCGGCGCCTCCACGATGGCCTCCAGCGGAGGCGCCAGCGGGCTGAGCGTGGGTAGGGGCTCGAACGGCGAGCGCTGGCGGGGGCGGAGGGCGCCCGCGGGCTCGTGGCTTCGCGCCAGCAGGCGCTGGAGGTAGCCCGTCACGCGTCCAGGAGCTGGAGGTACTGACCCCGGCGCCACGCGCTCATCGCGAGCACGTCGCGCTCGGCCCAGCCGTACGCCGAGGCCAGCCGGTGGACGTCGCGGAGCAGGCGGGGCGCCCACGCCTCGAACTCGGCCCAGACAAACGACGCCACGTCCAGCACGTCGGACCACTCGTGGCCGCACGCCACGCACGTCATCGCGAGGTCGACCTCAGCGAGCGGGTCCGCCTCGGCCATCGCTTGCGCCAGCGCGGCCCGGACCTCATGACCGAGGTCGGCGACGGGCTCGCCGTTCGAGTCATGGGCCTCCAGCACGCAGCGGCGGAGGAGGCCGTCGGCGTCGGTGGCGTCGAGCAGGTCGCGGCTCGTGGGGAGGCGGAACGTGACCGTGGTCCCGTTGTGGTCGAGGCGGAGCGGCTCGGGGGCGGCCGCCGGCGAGGCCGCGCGGAGGTCTGCGCCAGGGACGGTCAGCTCGAGGCGCTCGTCGCAGGCCGGGCAGCGCGTCTCGATCTCCAGGGCCGGCCCGAGCGTCCGCTCGCGGAGGCGGAGCAGTCGCGCATCGCGCCGGCCGACCGGGAGCGCCGCGAGGGCGCCGGGCGGCTCGTCGGGGTGTGCGGCGCCGAGGAGGAGGAGGGCGCGGGACGCTGCCGGCAGCGCGCGCCCGCGTTCGCAGGCGTCGAGGAGGTGCGCGGCAGACAGCGGGTCCATGGCCAGGGGGCGGGAGAGGGAGAGGGCACCGGTGGGCTGGGCCTACGGCTCGACGAACGACGGCTCCTTGGGCTCGACCACGTCGTAGTCCCGCTCCCAGCCCTCGTTCTCGAGCTTGATCGACTCGATGAGGACGGCCTCGCCGTTGGCGTCGAGGTCCGAGAGCGCCTGGTACTCCGAGACCCAGCAGCGGTAGACCTTGTAGGCCATGACGAGTTGGCCGGCCACGTTGTAGACCTCGATGATGAGGTCCTTGCGGAAGTCGGCGAGCGAGACCTCGGCGCCGAGGCCGGCCCCGTAGTTCCAGACCTTGTTGGCCCACCGCTCGAACTCCTCGTCGTGGGTCTTCCCACGCTCGAGCGAGATCGCGTCGTACTCGGTGCGGCCCGGCGACTTCCGCGTCGTGCTGGGGTCCGCGCCGTCGCGGTGCTCGACGAGCTTGGTCGTCCGCTTCAGCGCGCCGACCTTGCTCACGCCGGCGACGTAGCGGCCGTCCATGATGACGCGGAATTTGAAGTTCTTGTACGGGTCGAACCGTTCGGGATTGGTGCTGAACTGGGCCATGGCGATGTCGGAGGCGTGAGGGGGCCGGGGCGGGGGTCAGACCTCGAGCTGGCCCGCCATCTGCTGGATCTTGACGATGACGAACTCGGCGGGCTTGAGCGGGGCGAAGCCCACGACCACGTTCACGATGCCGCGGTCGATGTCGGCCTGCGGGTTGACCTCGGCGTCGCACTTGACGAAGTAGGCCGCGTTGGGCGAGCTCCCCTGGAAGGCGCCCTGGCGGAACAGCGTGTGCAGGAACGTGCCCACGTTGAGCCGGATCTGGGCCCAGAGCGTCTCGTCGTTGGGCTCGAACACGACCCACTGCGTGCCACGGAACAGGGTCTCCTCGATAAACAGCGCGAGCCGGCGGATCGGGATGTACTTCCACTCGCTGGCGAGTTGGTCGGCCCCGTCGAGCGTCCGCGCGCCCCAGGCGACGGTCCCCACCACGGGGAACGTCCGGAGGGCGTTGATGCCGAGCGGGTTGAGCACGCCGTTCTCGGCGTCGGTGAGCGTGTACTCGAGCCGCTGCGTCCCGCGGAGGACGGCCTCGGTGCCGGCTGGCGCCTTCCAGACGCCGCGCGTGGCGTCGGTCCGGGCGTAGACGCCGGCCATCGTCCCAGAGGAAGCCACCTCGCGGAGGCGGAAGTCGTTGAGCGGGTCGGCGACGGCGGGCCGCGGGTAGTAGAGCGCGGCGTTCTTGTGGCGGAGCGTCGCGTTGCTGTCGAGCCACGCCTCGATCTCCGTCGGGAGGTCGAGCGGGTTGGCCGCGGGCTGGGGCGCGTCGAGGATGTAGAAGGCGCGCTCCCGGGCGGCGAGGGCCGTCGCCTCGGCGGCGACCTGGGCGGCGTCGGTGTCGGCCAGCCGCATCGTGTCCGGGATGCAGAGGAGGTTGAAGAGGTCGACGTCGAGGAGCGCATACATCCCCGACTTGTCGCCCTCGGAGCCGATCAGGGCGGCGGCGTTCGGGAGGGCCCCGTCGGCGCCGACCTGCTGGGCCCCCGAGCCGGGGAGGACCTGGGCGCCCGCCGCGGTCGGCGCCCCGAGCACGTACTGCTGGACGTTCGTGCGGGAGGCGTCGTCGAGGCCGAGGAGGCCGGCCAGCGTGTCGCCGTCGGCGCCGACGTCGGAGAACGAGACCACGTGGGCCGCCCCCGGGGCGCTCACGTGGAGGTGCTGCTGGGTGGTGGCGCTCCCGATCGCGCGCACGGTCACGGCCGCCAGCGACGCGTCGGCGGCGCGGATGCGCGACTGGAGGTCGGAGGCCAGCGCGGGGACGGACGCCGGGGCGCCGGCGGCGATCGCCACCTCGTGGGTGGTCGCCCCTCCATCGGCCGAGACCTTCAGCGTCTCCCCGCCGCTCAGCGTGCCGAGGCTGACCGGGCCGCTCAGCGTGCCGGAGTGGGCCGGCCGCGCCGTCGTGGCCGGGGTCCCGACGGCCTCGGCCCGCACCAGTGCCGAGCCCCCGTTCACCACGTCCACGACGTACCGCGCGCTCGCGGGGTCGAACGTGAGGTTGCGGAACACCTCGGTCGCCACCGCCTGTGTCCGCCCGTCGACCACGCCAAACTCGAGGACTGTGAGGTTGAAGGTCGTCGCGGGGTCGGCGGTGTTGTAGTCCACGAGGGCGCGGAGAGCGTTTCCCCACGCGCCCTCGCTGGCGGCGGTCAGCGTGAGGAGCCCCGTGGGGGCGTCGGCGGCGTTGCCCAGGACGATGGCGGCCGCGGCGGGCCCCGCGTCCACGCCGCCGGCGAGCATCGTGGTGCCGGCCTCCGGCCGGCCGGCGCCGCCGGGGAGCGTGGCCGTCACGAGGGCCGACCCCGTGGCGACGTTGTTGATGGCGTCCCTCGCTTCCGCCAGCGTCACGTCGGTGTAGTCCTCCGTCGTCGACGGGTCGTCCGCCAGCGTGAGGTGGAGGTTGAACCGCGTCGCCGTCGTGGCGCCGTCGTAGTCGACCTCGGCGCGGACCCCGTTCCCGTACGCGCCGACGGCCGCCGCCTCGAGGGCCAGCAGGTCGGTGGCCCCGTCGCGGAGGGTGGCGGTCGCGGTGGCCGCGGCGACGGCGGCGGCCGTGCGGACGACGTAGGCCTGCCCCCCCCCGTTCAGGAAGAACTGCTGGACGGCGTAGGCCGCCTCGCTGTCGGCGCGGAGGCCGCCAAAGGCCCGCTCGAAATCGCCGAAGTTGAAGATGCGGACGGCCTCATCCATCGGGCCGCGCGAGAAGTAGCCGAGGAACGCGGCGACGGAGGTCGCGACCCCGGTAATCGTGCGCACCCCGCTGGGCACTTCCTCGATATAGACGCCGGGGTACGTCGGAGCTGTCGGCATGGTCGGCTGGGGCTAGATGGGTCGCGGCCGTCGTGGAGGCATCGCATCCAAAGGGGCACGGTTGCGGGAGGGGCGACCGGTGCTCCGCGACGGGGTCAGCGAGTTGAAAGAGCGGGGGGATAATGAGTGTATGACATCGGCGGGGAACAGGGACCATCCCCCGGTGCGACTCGAGTAGACACTCATCGGTACCGGATTCCCGGCCGACCCCTGTCGCCCCACGGACCGGACGCCGAGAAAGAGTTCGTACCGTCGTGCTCCAAGCCGCTCTCGATGAGGCCTGTGCGTCCTAGAGGGTGCCACAGGGCTCACATGAGACGGTATTGGTCCCTCCTGAGTGAGGGACGCCGTCCGGTCGTCGGGCCCGAACGGACGTGAGCCCAGGCCCCGACCTCGTCGGTGGGGCCGCAGGTCGCAGAGTGCTAACCGCTTGGGTGTTGGTGACGAGCCGCCCTCGTCGCCGATGGAGCCTCGCGGACCGGGCGCTTACCGCTCGGCCTCGAACGGGGCCGCGGGGAGGCCCTCGGCGCTCGTGAGCGTGGCCGCCTCGGGGTTGTTGGCCCAGGCGTAGCGGACCGAAACCGGGTCCGGCACGGCGTCGCTCCACACGAGGACCCGGTCGCCGTCGATCTCGGCATCGGCCCAGTGCCAGATGCCGTCGGCGCCGGCGATGGCGAAGCCGCCGAGCGGGAGGCCGTCGCGGGTGCTCAGCCCTCCGCCGAGGTGGGTGAAATACACCTCGGCGCGACCGTCGGCGACGTCGAGATCCTCGAACCGCGGGCCGGAGTACTCGAGGTCGTCCTCACCGTAGACCAGCGCGCGGGCCGCCAGCGACAGCCGGTGGCCGACCGTCTGCTTGTCGCGCGGGTGGATGTCGTCGGGGTCGCCGACGTCGTAGGTCACGGCCTCGGCCGTGTGGTCGAGGTCGAGCGCCGCGCTCTGGCTGGCCCGGAGCGTGGACCACGTGCCGGCGTCGTCGGGGCCGGTCGGGGCCGCCATGAAGTTGGCGAGCTGGACCCAGAAGAACGGGAGGTCGTCGTCGCCCCACGCGTCGCGCCAGCCCTCGATCATCGACTGGAAGAGGCCGGCGTAGGCCGCGGCGTCCTCGACCGAGTTCGCGTTCGACTCGCCCTGGTACCACAGCACGCCGGCGACGGGCTGGACCGTCAGCGGCGCGACCATCTGGTTCCACAGGAGCATCGGGACCTGGTTCGTCTGGCTGCCCGCCCCGATCTGGGCGACGCCGACCTTGAACCGCCACCCGGCGCCGGCGAGCGCCCGGCGCGTCCCGTCGGCCAACTCGAGCGCAACTCCCTCGGCGGGCCCGTAGATGCCGCCGCCGCCCTGGAAGTCCTCGACGCGGACCACGAGCGTGTTGGCGCCGGCCCGGAGCGCCGAGGCGGGGACGGCGTAGTGCCGCTCCTGGTTATACGCGTTCGGCGTTCGGCCGACTTCGACGCCGTTGACCCACGCGACGTCGCCGTCGTCGATCATGCCGAGGTGGAGCGTGGCGCCCGCGGCGGCCTCGGCCGGGGTGAGGGTGAACGAGGTGCGGTACCACGCGATGCCGTCGAGGCCGGGGTAGCCCTGCTCCTCCCACAGGCCCGGCACGGTGATCGTCCGCCAGTCGGAGGTGTCGAGGTCGGGCGCGGCCCAGACGGGCTCGCCGCCATCCATCCCGGCGTCCTCCGTCGGGATCTCGCCGCCGAGCGACGCCATGAGCTGCGCGCGGACGGCCTCCTCCTTCTGTCGCTCGGCCTCCCAGACCGCCTCGACGTCGCCCTCGCCGTAGCCGAGCATGGAGGGGCTCATCCACGGCTCGATCCGGCTGCCGCCCCACGACGTGTGGAGAAGCCCGATCGGCACGTCGACGCCCGCCTCGCGGAGGTCGCGCGCGAAGAAGTAGCCGACGGCCGAGAAGTCGCCAACGGTCTCGGGCGAGCCCACCGCCCAACTCCCCCCCACGAGCTCGTCCTGCGGCGTCTCGGCGAACGACTGCGGCACCTTGAAGTGGCGGATGGACGGGTCCGTCGCCGCCGCGATCTCGGCCGCCGCGTCGTTGGCGTCCTGGACCGTCCACTCCATGTTCGACTGGCCCGACAGCACCCACACGTCGCCGACGTACAGGTCGTCGGCCTCGGCGGTCTCGCCGCCCGACGTGACGACGAGCGCGTGCGGCCCGCCGGCCGGCATCGCCGGGAGGTCGACGCGCCAGCGGCCGTCCGCGTCCGCCTCGGCGGTCTCCCCAGCGTCCCCGAGGCGGACCGAGACGTCGGCGTTGGGCGAGGCCCAGCCCCAGACGGGGATCGCCCGGTCGCGCTGGAGCACGGCGCCGTCGGAGAGGACGAGCGGGAGGCGGAGCTGGGCGTGGGCGGCCGTGGCGAAGGTCAAGGCCACGAGGGCGAGGAGGACGATGCGCATGGGAGGGGAAGAGCGGCGCCCAAGGTTCGCACTCGGCGGGCGCTTCCGCCAGTCCCGCTACGCCGCCCGTCGCCGGCCCGTCACGACGCGTTCGACGCGCTGATCCGGCGCGAGCCACCGGCCGTCGCCGCCGTCCACCGGGTAGGCGTTCGGGGCGCCTGGGACGAGGTCGCGCGACGCCCGCGCCGGCACCTTGCGGAACCGCTGGCCCTGCCACCAGAACAGCGCGCCCGGCGGCAGCAGCACGAACGCGACGGGCGCCGGCCGCGGGGGCGGGACGTCCACGCCGCACCGCGCGAGGGCCTCCTCGGCCGAGAGCCCCTCCTGCAGCGCCAGCGCGATCGCGAGCTGGCGCGGGCCCTCGGCGGCGGCCTCCGGGCCGAGCCGGGCCAGCAGTCGGTCGACCGCCACACGAATGTCGTCGGGGGTGGGGGCGGACACGGGGTCAGGCGTGAGGCGAAGGCGTGAGGGCTCGGGTCGTCTGGAACGCGGACCTCGGGCTGGAGGCTCCGCTGGGTTCGACGCAGGGCAGACGCCTCGGCTTATTCCGCCTCGGCCCCGAGGCGGACGGGGCGGGGGCCCGTACGCGGGGCGTCGTCCCGCCGGAGGCGAGCTACGCGAGGACGATCTGCTTGCGGAGCCGCGCGACCGGGACGTTCAGCTGCTCGCGGTACTTCGTCACGGTCCGCCGGGCGATTGGGAAGCCCTCCTCGGCCAGGAGGTCGGCCAGCTTCTGGTCGCTGTACGGCTTCGTCTTGTCCTCCTTGGCGATGATCCGCTCGAGGAGCGCCTTGACCTCCTTGTTCGAGACCTCCTCGCCCTCGTCGGACGTGATGCCCTCGGAGAAGAAGTGCTTCAGCTCGTAGACGCCGTACTCGGTCTGGACGTACTTCCCATTCACCACGCGGCTCACCGTCGAGATGTCCATGTGGATGATGTCGGCGATGTCCTTGAGGATCATCGGCTTGAGGTGGCCCTCGCCGTGCTCGAAGAAGTCGTGCTGGACCTCGACGATGGCCTCCATCACCCGGAGGAGCGTGTTGCGCCGCTGCTGGATCGAGTTGATGAACCACCGCGCCGACTCCATCCGGGTCTTGAGGAAGTCCTTCGTCTCCTTGGCCTTCTCGTCGCCCTTCGTCTTCTTGGCCGAGAGGTCGTTCCACATGTTCCGGTAGTGCCGGGACACGCGGAGCTCCGGGGCGTTGCGGCCGTTGAGGAGAATCCGGAAGTCGTCGTTGTCGCGCTCGACGGTGAAGTCGGGCGTGATGTAGTTCGTCTGCGTGGCGAAGTCGCCCTCGCCCGGCTTCGGGTCGAGGCTGCGGACGAGGTCGTAGGCCTCCTTGAGCTCGAAGTCGTCGAGGTTCAGCTTCCGCTTGATGGCGTCGAAGTGCTTCATCGTGAACGGCTTGTAGCAGTCCCGGAGCATGTCGATCGCGTTCTCGCGGCCGTCGACCTCGTCGCCCAGCACGTCGAGCTGGATGAGGAGGCACTCGCGGAGGTCGCGCGCGGCGATGCCGACGGGGTCGAGCCGCTGGATCCGCGAGAGCACGCGCTCCACGTCGTCCTCGGTGAGCACGACGCCGTAGTTGAACATGACGTCGTCGAGGATCGACTCGACGGGCCGGCGGAGGTAGCCGTCCTCGTCGATCGACCCGATGATCTGGTCGGCCACGAGCTCTTCGGTCTCGTCGAGGTCGAGGAGGCCGACCTGCTCGCGGAGGCCCTCCGCCAGCGACGACAGGGCCGGCATGGGCGACTCGCGGTCGTCCTCCTCAGCCGAGTGATCGACCTGGGCCTTGTAGCCGTAGAGGTCGTCGGGCGCGTTCAAGAACTCGTCCCAGTCGAACTCGTCGTCGGACGACGACTGGGTGTCGTCGGACGGGAGGTCGTCGTCGAGGTCGCTCGAGCCGTCGTCGGTCGGCTCGTCGGAGTTGTCGAGCTGGAGGTCGTCCTCCTCCTCGCCCTCCTCCAGGAGCGGGTTGCTCTCGAGCTCGGCCTTGATCCGCTGCTCGAGCGCGAGCGTCGGCAGCTGCAGCAGCTTGATGTACTGGATCTGCTGCGGCGAGAGCTTCTGCTGGAGGCTTTGCTTTTGCTGGAGGTTGAGCATCGGGGGGACGGACGACGCGGGGGGTATCGGAAAGCGAGATGGGCCTGTTAAGAGGCGGCCGGCGCGGGCGCCTCGTCCTGCGGCCCGATGCCGACGTCGAGGCGGCGCTGGCGGAGCGTCTCGCGGAAGCGGTCGACCCAATCGGCGCCGTACTTCCGGGCGAGCGGGCGCTCGAGGAAGTCGGCCAGCTGGACACCGGTCCGCTCGCCGTGGGGCACGGCCGGGGCGCAGAGGTCGATCCGCTCGTAGTTCAGCACGTCGACGGCGTCCTCGCCCTCGCCGTACGTCTCGGCGCGGACGGGGTAGAGGTGGCACGAGACGGGCTTCTCGAAGCCGAGCTTGCCCGCCCAGAACGCCTGCTGGAGCGCGCACTTGGCGACGCCGGAGCCGGCCCCGCCGCCGTCGTACACCACGAACACGCACTCGCGATTGCGGACGGTCGTGGTGTGGTAGCCGCCGCGCTCGGTGCCTTCCCAGACGCCGCGCCGAGCGATCTCGGCACGGGCCTCGGGTCGGAGCCGATGCTCGACCACCGGCAGCGCGTGTTCGAGCGCCTCGCGCTCGTCGGGCTCGAGCGGCGCGCCGCGGTCGCCGTGCACGCAGCACGCGCCGAAGCAGCTCCCGAGGTGGCACGCGAAGGGCGCGTCGAGGAGCGCGTCGGAGACGAGGACGTGGTCGACAGCAAACATGGTTCCAACGTAGGTCCGGGGGCGGTCCGCGGTCAACGGAGAAATCCCCGGAGGCCGTGCCCGGAGGCCCGGCCTGCCTCGGCGGACGACCGAGGCGGGCACCTCCGCGTCGAGGCGGCAGTCCTACTCGCCCGCCAGCGCGGCGCGGGCCGCCGGCGCGATCCGCCCGACCCATCCGGCGTAGGCCTCGGCGCGCGGGTGGAGCCCGTCGTGCACGACGAGGTCGCCCTGCAGGCGCGAGAGCCCGGTGATGTCGACCCACGCGACCCCGGCCGCCTCGGCCTCTTCGCGAGCGATGGCGTTGAAGGCGTCCACTTCGGCCGCGATCTGGTCTGGCGTCCGCTCTGCTTGTTCGGCGAACGGCGTCACGCTCCAGTCCGGGAACGACACCGCGACGACGCGGCCGGGGTCGTCGCCGGCAAAGCCGATGGCCCGGCCGAGCACGCGGCGGTAGTCCGCCCGGTAGCCGTCGAGCGAGTACCGCCGGTACTGGTCGTTCACGCCGATGAGCAGCGTGACGAGGTCGAATGGTCCCTGCGGGTCCGCGGCGCCGATGCCCGCGTCGAGCTCGTCGACCGTCCATCCGGTCTGAGCGACGATGATCGGCGGCTCGACGTCGAGGCCCGAATCGCGGAGCGTGTCGGCGAGCTGGTTCGGCCAGCGGTCCGCCCGCTTGGTCCCCTCGCCGATGGTGTACGAGTCGCCGAGGGCGAGATAGCGGACGGGCCCGGCGGGCTCCGGCGTCGGGGCGGGCGTGGGCGACTCGGACATGCAGCCGGCGGCGAGGACGAGGAGGGCGAGCGCGAGGCGTCTCATGCGACGGCGTCGAGGATCGCGTCGGCGACGGCGGCCTTCGAGGCGGTCGGGATCTCGACGCGGGCGCCGTCGCGGCCGATCAGCGTCACGCGGTTCGTGGCGGAGCCCATGCCGGCGCCGGCCTCGCCCTGCACGTTGAGCGCGATCCAGTCGAGGTTCTTCCGTTCCAGCTTGTTGCGGGCATGGGTTTCGCCGTCGTGCGTCTCGAGCGCGAACCCGACGAGCGTCTGCCCGTCCCGCTTCCTCTCGCCGAGCGTCGCCAGCACGTCGGGCGTCCGGCGGAGCGCGAGCGTGAGGTCGCCCTCCCCCTTCTTGAGCTTCCGGTCGGAGGGCGCGGCCGGCGCGTAGTCACTCACGGCGGCGGCGGCGATGACGAGGTCGGCGTCGGCGTGCGCGAGGGCGGCCTCCAGGAGGTCGTCGGCTGAGACGATGTCGACGCGCTCGACGCCGGGCGGCGTGTCGAGGCGGACGGGGCCGGCGAGGAGCGTCACGCGGGCCCCTCGCCGAGCGGCGGCCGCGGCGAGGGCGAACCCCATCGTCCCGGTCGACCCGTTGGAGAGGAACCGGACGGGGTCGATGGCCTCCCGCGTGGGCCCGGCCGTGACGAGCACGTGGCGGCCCGCGAGGGACCGGTCGGGCGTCTCCACCTCGGTGCCGAGGCGGGGGGAGCCAAGCCACTCATCGATTCGCCGGACGAGCTCTTCGGGCTCCGGCAGGCGGCCGTCGCCGACGAGGCCGGAGGCGAGCTCGCCGTGGGCGGGCGTGACCACCTCGACGCCGTCGGCCCGGAGCTGGCGGACGTTCCGCTGCGTGGCCGGGTGGCCCCACATGTCGTGGTCCATGGCCGGCGCCACTAGGACTGGGCAGCGCGCTGAGAGCACGACGGCCGTCAGCATGGAGTCGCAGAAGCCGCCGGCCAGCTTCGCGAGCGTCTGCGCCGTGGCGGGCGCGATGACGACGCCATCCGCCCAGAGCCCGAGGTCGACGTGCTTCGTCCACGCCGTCTGGGCCTCGCCCGCCTCGGGGAACAGCTCCGTCAGGACCTCGCGGCCCGCCAGCGTCGCGATGGTGAGCGGCGGGATGAAACGGGCCGCCGCGGCCGTCATCACGGGCTGGACCTCGGCGCCGGCCTTGACGAGGCGGCGCGTGAGGTCGGCGGCCTTGTAGGCCGCGATGCTCCCCGTGATGCCGAGGACGAGCTTTTTTCCTTCGAGCGACACGAGGCGGTGGGCGGAGAGCGGGGGCGTCCCCCCACGTACCCCGCCCGACGGACTAGGCTCCGTCGCCCTCGGCCGCGGTCGGGTTGCGGAAGTAGAGCTCGTCCTGCTCGAGCTCCTCGATGGCCGCGCGGCTCGGCTTCGGCTGGCGCTCGTACTCGAGCGAGATGCGGAGCTGGTCCTCGTTCGAGCGGAGCTCCTCGGCCGGGTCGAGCGAGAGGTCCTCGAAGTAGCTCAGGCGCTGGTCGAGCTCGGCCTTGGTCTTGGCCGAGAGCTGCCGGGCGCGCTTCGAGAGCACGGCGACGGTTTCGTAGAGGTTGCCGGTCGCCTCGGCCATCTTGGCCGTGTCGAGGGTCTGGATCGCCATGAAGTAGGGGGTTCGGTGCGCAGGAACGGGACAGAGTACGCGCGCCCGCGGGGCCGGATCGGCTAAAAACGCGGGAAGGAGTCGGGGCGAGGGGGGCGGGGATGAGGGCTTCGGCCTCACGCCTCGTCCCGCATCCCTCTCGATTCCAAGAACTCCCGGACGTGGGCGACGGTCTCCGCGACGGCCGCATCGAGGTCGTCGTTGACGATGACGGCGTCGAACTCGGGGGCGGTCGCCATCTCCATCTTGGCCCGTTCGAGCCGTGTCGTCACCTGCTTCTCCGTCTCCGTCCCCCGCGCGTGGAGCCGGTCGGCGAGGGCCGTGAGGCTGGGCGGGGCGATGAACAGGGTCCGCGCGGCGTCGCCGTAGAGGCGCTTCACGTTGAGGGCGCCCTTCACGTCGATGTCGAGCACGACCGCTCGGACGTCGTCCATCCGGGCGATCCGCTCGACCTCCTGGCGGAGCGTGCCGTAGAACCGGCCGGGGTAGACCTCCTCGTGCTCCAGGAAGTCGCCGGCGTCGAGGCGTTCGCGGAACGCGTCGGGCGAGAGGAAGAAGTAGTCGACCCCATGGCGCTCGGCGGGCCGCGGGTCGCGCGTCGTGGCCGAGACCGAGAACCGGAGGCCCTCCACCTCGGCCATCAGCCGGCGCGCGATCGTCGTCTTGCCCGCGCCGCTCGGCGCCGTGAGCACGATGAGGTTCATGAGGGGTGGGGACTGAGGACGTGGGGGACTCGGGACTGGGGAGGGGCGGTGAGCCCCTGGTCCCCGCAGTCCCCAGTCCCTCAGACGACGTTCTGCACCTGCTCGCGGATCTTCTCGAGCTCCTCCTTCATCGAGACCGAGAGGCGCGTGAGCTCGGCGTCGTTGGCCTTCGACCCGATGGTGTTGACCTCGCGGCCGATCTCCTGGGCCAGAAAGTTGAGCCGGCGGCCGACCGGTTCGGCCTCGACGAGCGCCTCGCGGAACTGGTCGAGGTGGCTCCGGAGGCGGACCGTCTCCTCCGTCACGTCGAGCTTGTCGGCGAGGAGGACGGCCTCGGCCTCGAGGCGGCCGGGGTCGAGGTCCGGCACGTCGGCGAGGTCGCCGAGGCGGTCGCGGAGGCGCTGGCGGGCGACCTCCAGCCGGATGGGCGCGCGCTGCTCGACGTCACGGGTGAGGCCTTCGAGGGCGTCGGCGCGGGCGGCGAGGTCGTCGTGGAGGGCGGCGCCCTCCGCGCGGCGCATGGCCTCGAGGCGGTCGAGCGCGTCGGCGAGCGCGGCCCTCGTCGCGGCCCACGCGGTCTCGGCGTGCGCGGGATCGGGCGGGGCCGGGGCGAGGACGTCGCCGGCGCGGAGGAGGTCGGCCACCGTCACGGCGCCGGCGCCGAGGCCGGCCGCCTCGGCGGCCTCGCGGAGGAGCGCGCCGAGCCGGGCCGCCGCCGCGGTGTCGACGCGGAGCCCGCTGTCGCCGTCGCCGGCCGAGGCCGACACGTGGACGGTCGCGTTGCCGCGGTCGATGGCCACTTTCACGAGGCCCTGGATCGCGGCCTCGCGCTCCGCCAGCTCGCCGAGCCCGCGGACGCTGACCTCGGCGAACCGGCCGTTGACGGTGCGGACCTCGACCGTGGCCTCAGCGTCGCCCTCGCGGGCGGTGCCGCGGCCAAAGCCGGTCATGCTGCGAAGCATCGGGGTGCGGGTGGGGGAGCGACGGCGAGCGGCAAACCTACGGCGTGCGAAGGCGATCTCGCGTGGGGCTCGTGCGTAGACGCCGCATGCCGACTGTGCCCACCCTGCCGCCGCCCGCGCCCGACCAGCGCGCCCGCCTCGCGGTCCTCGCCGCCCTCCGCCACCATGAGGACCTCGCCCAGCACTACGTGCTTAAGGGCGGCCTCGTGCTCCAGCGCGTCTACGGCTCGCCCCGCGAGTCCGACGACATCGACCTCAACCACGTGCGCGCCCACGAGAACGCCCTCACCGATGCGCACGAGGTCACGCTCCGCGACGTCTGCGACCGGCTGGCCGAGACGGTCCAGGACACGGCGCCGCGCTTCGGGCTCGACCAGGCCACGCTCCGCATCGTGAAGTGGAGCCAGCTCCTCCCAACCGTGTTCGCCGAGGTCGACTATCGGACCGACGACGCGGAACCGGTTGAGGGCGCCGTCGAGGTCCAGGTCACGCTGTGCGAGCGGGTCTGCCACACGGCCCTCGCGCGGATCGACGGCGTGCCCGTCCTCGCCTCGACGCTCGACGACGTCGTGGCCGACAAGCTCAAGGTGCTCCTCCAGCAGCGCCGCCGCGGGAAGGTCCGCCACTCGGACGTCTACGACCTCTGGTTCGCGCTCTCGGTCGCCCCGTTCGTGCCGGACCCCGACGTCGTGCGCGAGGCGCTCCTCGTCAAGATGGCATCGTGGCCCGAGTACCTCCCGATCACGCGGTCCCAGTTCCGCGCCGTCGGCGTGCGGACGTTCGCGGAGCAGGGCTACCGCGCGCTCCGCGCCGAGCAGCCGGGGCTCCCGTTCGCCCCGTTCGACGTGGTGTGGCGCACGATCGAGGCGTTCGTCGACGCGATGGGGCTGCCTGAAGGGGAGCCGGTCGAGGTCGCCTGACGTTCTCCGCCTCGACGCCGAGGCGGGCGGGGTCAGGGGAGGAAGTCGGCTTCGAGGAGGTCGAAGTTGAGCATCGCGCCCGCCAGCGCCCCGCTGGCGGCGGCCGTCGGAACCGACTGCATGGCCGTGGCGATGTCGCCCGCTGCGTAGACGCCGCCCACGGGCGTCCGGCCCCCCACGTCGACCGCGAGGCGCCCCGTGTCGGTGAGCGGGCAGCCCAGCCGGTGGGGGAGGTCCGAGCGGAGTTCCTGGTCCGGGCGGAGGAACAGGCCGGCCCGGGCCACGCGCTCCCCGTCCGCCAGCACGACGGCCTTCAGCGTTCCGTTCTCGCCCTCCAGCCGCTCGATGGGCTCCTCGCGGACGGCGACCCCGTTTCGCTCGAACCGCTGGCGCTCGTCGTCGTCGAGCCCGCCGGGGCCGTCGGTGAACAGGACGAGGTCGTCGGTCCACCCCCGGATGAGCCGGCCGAGGTGGTGCGCCGCCTCGCCGCGGGCCAGGACCGCCAGCGGCCGGCCGGCGACTTCCCAGCCGTGGCAGTAGGGACAGTGGAACACCCCGGTCCCCCACAGCTCGGCCATCCCGGGCACGTCCGGCAGCACGTCGCGGACGCCCGTGGCGAGCACCACGCCACGCGCCTCGACGCGCTCTCCGCCCTCGAACGTGACGACCACGCCGTCGCCCGTCCGCTCCGCATCGGTGGCCCGCTCTCGACGGACGGTCACGTCGTAGGGCGCGAGCTGGTCGAGGCCGAGCCGGACGAGGTGGGCGGGTGGCGTGCCGTCCCGCGTGAACACGTTGTGGGCCGCCTCGGCGGGGGCGTTCCGCGTCGGGCCGTCCGCGGCGAGGAGGACTCGGCGGCGGGACCGGCCGAGCGCGAGGGCAGCGCTGAGACCGGCGGGGCCGCCTCCAACTACAATGGCGTCGAACGGGCGGGGAGGCATGAGGGCACCGGGGAGGGATGCCATCGGACGGGTCACCCTGAGCTCCTCTTACCTGCACTCCAGGCGCTCATGGGCCTCGTCCCACAGGGCGCCATCCGCAAGGAGACCGCGAGGCGCGGCGGGTTCGACGTGTCGCGGCCGAGTCGAGCCGCCTCGGTCGCTCCGTCCGCCGGCCTACCGAGGTCGGCGGACGGCGTCGGCGAGCGGCCTCGACGATCAGGCCGGCCCTGTCTGTTTGTTGGAACGACTATCGGAACCGCCCACGGCGGGCCCCGTCGCAACGTTCCTTCTCCCCCCACCCCTATGTCCAAGATCCTCGTCGTTTACTATTCCACCTACGGCCACAACCACGCGATGGCCCAGGCCGCCGCCGACGCTGCCGAGGCGACGGGCGCCGAGGTCCGCCTCCGGAAGGTCGCCGAGACCGCGCCCGAGGAAGTCGTCCAGGCCCAGGAGGCGTGGGCCGCCCAGAAGGAGCGCGAGTCCGACGTCCCCGTCGTCTCGACCGACGACATGGTGTGGGCCGACGGCTACTTCTTCTCGGCCCCGACGCGCTACGGCGGCGCCGCCAGCCAGATGAGGTCGTTCATCGACACGCTCGGGCCGATCTGGCAGGAGGGCAAGCTGGCCGACAAGACGTTCACGGCCACGTCCAGTGCGCAGAACGACCACGGCGGCCAGGAGACGACGCTCCTCACGCTCTACGTGACGGCCATGCACTGGGGCTGCGTCCTCGTGCCGCCCGGCTACACCGACGGCACGGTGTTCAACGCCGGTGGCAACCCCTACGGCACGACGGTGACGGCGAACAGCGACAGCGTCGACGACGCGTCGCTGGCGGCCATCCGGCACCAGGCCGAGCGGCTCGTTCGGTTCACCGACAAGATCGCCGGCTGAGCCGGTCCGACCGGCGGCCCGAAACGACCGCGCCCCCGTCCACCTCGGTGCCGAGGCGGGCGGGGGCGCGTCGCGTTCGGGACGCCGCGGGGGCGCTAGCTCGCGGCGGCGAGGTCGCGGAGCGCGGTCTCCAGCGTCCCCACCTTCGCGGCGTGCGGGCCGGCGACGTACTCGGAGACCTGGTTGGCGAGCGCCGTCAGGATCTGGGCGCGGGCCTCGCCCGAGGCGCCCTCGGCCTCACCGAGCACGCGGCGGACGTGGCTGATCTGGCTCGCCGAGCCGGCCTCGGCCCGCTCGAGCTGGTCGACGTACGCCTTCGCGAGGGCAAACGACGGCGGCCAGTCGTACTTGGGCTGGCCCTGCGCGTTGAGGTAGGCGAACTCGACGGTGTTGGCCGCGTCGATCTCGTTCTGCGTGAGGTGCTCGCTCGGGGCGAGCTCGAACACGTCGAGGCCGCGCGCGATCTCCGAGCTCACGATGTGGCCGTTGTACCAGTACACCGACCACGAGCCGCCCATCTGGAACTCGTCGGCGTCGATGGGCCCGCGGTCGTGGTACGCGATCTCGACGGGGTTCTGCGGGTCGGTCCAGTCGAAGACGGAGATGCCGCCCTGGTACCAGCTCTGGACCATGATGTCGCGGCCGGGCACCGGAATGAGCGAGCCGTTGTGGGCCACGCAGTTCTCGGTCGAGGTCTGGGGGGCCGGGAGCTTGTAGTAGCTCTCGAAGTCGAGCTCGCCGTCGTTGATCGAGAAGATGGCGTTGGCGCCCCACTCCTTCGGGTCGTCGGCGCGGCACTTCGGCTGGCCGCCGCCGCCCCACTCGTCGGTGAAGAGGACCTTCGTGCCGTCGTTGTTGAACGTGGCCGAGTGCCAGTACGAGAAGTTCGAGTCGGCGACGGCCGTGATCCGCGTCGGGCGGACGGGGTCGGAGATGTCGAGGAGGAGGCCGTAGCCCTCGCAGGCGCCGCCGGCCAGCCCGATCTCGGGGTACAGCGTGATGTCGTGGCACTGGTTCGGGCCGGGGCCCTCCTCACCGCCTTCCGACGGCTCGGCGGAGATGCCGAACCGCTCCTCGGCGATCGACTGCATCTGCTCGCGGAGCATCGTCGAGTCGGCCGCCGTCGGCGCGCCCGTGCCGCCGCGGGCCTCGACCATCTGCGCCAGGAGCATCTGGACGTAGCGGCCGGGGACGATCTGCTCGTTCCCCTCGATCATGATCGTGTAGGCGCCGTCGGCCTTGGCCTCCTCCATCGCGCGGATGTCGGCGGGGCTGGGGCCGTGGCTCTCCGGCGCCGTGAGGCCCTCGAAGATGCGCGGGCTGTTGACGATGGCCGCCGCCTGCGGGTTGTCGAGCGGGACCTGGATCACCTCGATCCGGAACATGGCCGACTCCGGGTTCTCGTCGGGCGTGCCCGAGGCGCAGCCCGGGAGCTCCTCCGCCGGCCGCACCGGGGCCGAGCCTGAGACGTAGATGTAGACGTTCTCGTCGTCGTCGGGGTCCTTCAGGACCGAGTGCGTGTGCGAGCCGCGGCACGTCTGGACGTTGGCGACGTACTGCGGGTCGCGGATGTCCGAGATGTCGAAGATCCGGATGCCGCGGAGCCGGTCGGCCGAGACCTGCGTCTCGACGCCCTCGGTGCCGCAGTCGAGCCGGCCGCCGAAGCCCTCGCCCGAGACGAACATGAGGTCGCCGTAGACGGAAACGTCGCTCTGGGAGGCCGGGCAGAGGTACTCGGTCACGAGCTCCGGGCGGGCCGGGTTCGTGAGGTCCCAGATCATGACGCCGTTGTAGTTGCCCTGGATGGCGTAGTTGCCCTTGAAGGCGAGGTCCGAGTTCGTCACGCCGACGAAGTCCTCGGCGGGCGGCGTGGACGACAGCTTGGTGAGGTTCCAGATGGCCTCCTCGGCGTCGAAGAGGCCGGCGTCGAGGCCGACGCGGGCGTCGGCGGTGCCCTGTGCGTGGGCGAGGGGGCCGAGCAGGAGCGCGGCGAGGGGCAGCAGCCCGAGCGTGCGGGCGAAGGGGCGTCTCATGGTGGGGTCAGGGTGAGAAGGAGGGGGGAGGGGGGCGGCCGGACCGAGCCGACCTCGCGATGCGGTGCCGAGGCGGCCGGTGTGGCCGTCGAGGCGGGACTAGTCGGTGGCGCCCAGCATCTGGTCGAGCATGAGCTGCATCCGGGCGATCTCGGTCCGCTGGTCGACCTGGATGTCGGAGGCGACCTTGAACGTGTTGCCGCCCTGGGCCGCGCCGTCGGAGGCGAACAGGTCGTCGACCATGGTCACGGCGCCGGCGTGGTGGCCGATCATGTAGGTCAGGAAGAGCCGGTCGAACTCGGCGCCGCGGGCCGCGTCGAGCTCGTCGAGCTGGGCCTGCGTGAGCATGCCGGGCATCGAGCCGTGGTCGTGGGCCATGCCGGCCCCGCCGTGCTGGCCGTGGTCCATCTGGCCATGATCCATTTGCCCGTGGTCCATGGCGGCGGACTCGGCGTCGCCGCCGGTCATGTGAATCATGAGCCGCGTGCCCTCGATGTGGACCTCGGGGACGGGCTGGCCGCGGTCGCGGAGCCAGCGCTGCATCGTCTCGATCTCGTCCCGCTGGGCGTTGTCGATCCGCGCGGCGAGCCGCCGGACGGCGGGGCCGGCCCCGTTCCGTTCGGCCATCTCGGACATGATGAGGGCCTGGGCGTGGTGCCCGATCATCCCCGTCATGAACGCCACGTCGGCGTCGGTGAACCGCTGGATCGCGGCCTCCTGGCGGGCCCAGTAGAGCGCCTCGAGCTCCTCCGCCGACCGCGTGTCGGTCTGGGCGAGGGAGGGGGCGGCGAGGGCCGCGAGCGCGGCGAGGACGAGGGACGGGCGGAGGGCGTGGCGAGCCGTCATGCGAAGCGGGACCGGGCGCGGTGGTGGGGCGCCGGCAAGCTACGGGGCGCCTCTCCGAAAGGTGCGCCCGCTTGCCGACGGCCTCCCAACGCACGGCCTGCAGTCGTCCGTACGTGGCCGACTCCCTCCGCCTCGGCGCCGAGGCAGGCGCGGTCGGGTACCCGGGTCAGCCCTTCGGCGTGCGGAGGTCGGCGTCGTGGAGCCGGTAGGCCAGCTCCTTGAGGTGCTCGGCGTCGCGCTGCACGATGGCGAGGGCGATCCCGTAGAGGTCCGTCGCGTCGCCGTCGAGCGTGGCACGGCGGGCCCACGCCTCGGCCGGCACCGCCTCGACGGTCCCGCGGAGGGCCTCGCGGGCGGCGCGGAGGTCGCTCAGGAGGTCGCCGAGGTCGCGGTCGTTGGCGTTCTCCTCCGCCTCCAGTGGGGGCGATTCCAGATCGGGCGCGTCCTCGGCCTGGAGGCGCGCGATCCAGTCAGGGTAGACGTCGCGGTCGAGCGCGGCGAGCGCGGCGAACGTCTGCTTGGCCGAGAGGTCGGTGGGCATCGGGGCCTGCTCGACGGCCCACGCCGGCAACGCGTCGAGGAGCGGCGCGAGCGCGGCGGCCTCGTCCTCGAGCCACCCGAGTTGGTCGATCAGCGCCTCGCGGCGGGCCGCCAACGTGGCGGCGTCACGGCGGGGCTCCGAGTACTTGTCGAGCATGGGAGGGAAGGGGGATGCGGGAGTGGGAGGGATACGGGACGCATCCCGCATGCCCCCTCCCTCCATCTCTCTCGTCAGGCCTCGACGTCCTCGGCGAGCGGCTCGGCGGGGTCGGCCTCGTCCGCCTCGGCGACGGCGTCCTCGACACGGGCCACGTAGTCGAGCCGGTTGCGGAGCGTGTGGACGTTGTTCTCCGGCTTGTGCTGCCAGTCCCCGGCCGGCTGGCCGTTGCGGCGGCGCTCGAGGAAGTCGAGCCGGTCCTGGAGGCGGGCCTTCGGGACAAGCAGCTTGTCGAGGCCGAAGTGGGCCTCGTCGCGGGTCTGGAAGGTGAGGTCGTACTCCTTCGACATCACGATGGCCTCCTCGGGGCAGACCTCCTCGCAGAACCCGCAGTAGATGCACCGGAGCATGTTGATCTCGAACCACTCGGGCTCGCGCTCCTTGATGTCGTCGTGGACCTCGTGGGCCTGCATCGAGATGGCGAGCGGTGGGCAGCTCCGGGCGCAGAGGCCGCACGAGACGCACCGCGGCCGGCCCTGCTCCTCGACGAGGACCGGGCGCCCGCGGTACGAGTCCGGCGGGTACCACTGCTCCTCGGGGTACTCGAAGGCGTAGCTGTCGAGCGACATCTTCGAGGCCGAGTAGCCGAGGCCCTTGAAGATCTCCGGCAGGTAGAGGCGCTCCCAGAAGTTGAGCTTCCGCTCGTCGGGCGTGGCGTTGTTGACGGGCGTTCCGGGCATCGTGCGGGCGAGAGGCGGGGCCCGGAAGCTACGCCCGCCTCGGTACCGGGTTCGCCGAGGCCGGCGCCTTCGCGACGGGTTGACGCAGCCTCACGGCCCGTCGCCCCGAGGCGGCGGCAACACGGCCCGGGACAGGCGCCCCACCACGAGGGGCGGCCCGAGCCGAGTCCGCCCGCCTCGGGCGTGGGGCCGAGGCGGGCGGAGTGGGAGGCGAGCCGGGCGTGCGTCAGCGCGGGTCGATCTCCGAAATGAACAGCGAGGCCTCGACGGGCTCGTCGCCGTACGTCCCGACCCAGATGTCGTAGAGGCCGTCCTCGGCGTTCTCGATCACGACGATCGGGTCGCCGTCGCCGAAGCCGTCGTCGTCGCAGACCCACGAGCCGTCGGGGAGGTTGACCAGGAGCGTCGTGTCGTCGGCGCCGATGGCCGAGATGTAGAGGGTGCTCGAGCCCGAGGTCGTGTAGTAGAGGTCCACGTCCGGGGCCTCGGCGACGGTGCCGTAGTCGCAGCCGGAGACGGCCGGGGTGACCGTGCCGCCGGCCGTCAGCGAGACCTCGACGGGGTCGGGCTCGAACCCCTCATCGAGCTCGAGGTCGCCGAACGTCGGCGGGGCGGAGACGTCCTGGGCCTGCGCGGGCAGGGCCAGGGCGGCCAGGGCGGCGAAAAGGAAGAGGCGCATGGTACCGGAAAAAAGGGAGATGCCGTCGCGACGGGCGGCTGTCGGAGGGTACGCCAGAACCGGTCGGCGGCGACCGCCTCAGGTCGCCTTCACGATCCCGTTCTCCCAGGCCCACGCCACGGCCTCGCGCGCCGAGCTCACGCCGAGCTTCGAGTAGACCGCCGCGAGGTGGTTGCGGACCGTGTTCTCGGCGATCCGAAGCCGCTCGCCGATCGCTGCGTTGTCGACGCCGCGGGCCATCAGCACGAGCACCTCGTGTTCGCGCCCGGTGAGCGGCGAGAGCATCTCGGGCTTCTTCGGGATCGGCACGAACCACCGGCCCTCGCCGCGGTGGACCGCCAGCACGGCCTCGCGGACGGCCGTCGGGTGCTGGTCCTTCGTGATGTAGCCGGCCGCGCCCGCGTCGAGAAGCCCGTGGATGTAGGCCGAGTCGTTGTAGGCCGAGACGGCGAGGATCCGCGGCGCCTCAGGATCCTCGCGGAGCGCCTCCGCGACCTCGGGCCCCGGCACTTCCGGCATGTTCATGTCGAGGAGCAGGACGTCCGGGCGGAGTCGACGGACCAGCTTGAGCGCCTCGTCCCCGTCGGCCGCCTCGCCGACGACCTCGATCTGGCCGCCCTTCTCGAGCGCGTCGCGGATGCCGGAGCGGAACACGGGGTGGTCGTCGGCGACGACGACAGTGACTGGGGGCATTGCAGAAGGGGCGATGGGGTGAGGGGCTGTTCTGTGGGCAACCCCGACGGGGTCCGCCTCGACGTCGAGGCGGGCGGAGTCAGACCGGGGGAGCGGTTTCTGCCAGGTCCCGCTTTCCGTGCCCCAACTCCCGCGCCAAGCGGTGTGGGGCGAGCGGGACGTCGAGGGCGACGCGCGTGCCGCCGAGCGGGCTCCGGCCGAGCGCCAGCGTGCCGCGGAGGAGGTCGGCCCGCTCCTGCATCCCGAGGAGGCCGTAGTGCCCCCGCGCGGCGTAGTCGAGGGCGTCGGCGGCGGGCGGACCAGTCCCGTCGTCGTCGACGGTCAGGCGGAGCGTGGCGTCGTCGAGCGACAGGGCGAGGTCGACGCGGTCGCCGCCGGCGTGCTGGGCCGCGTTGTTGAGCGCCTCCTGCGCGATGCGGTAGAGCGCGAGCCGCTTTTCGTCCGAGAGCGCGGGCCCGTCGACCACGGCGCGCGTCGCGTCGTCGGCGCGGAAGCGGACGTCGAGGTCGGTGGCGTCGCTCCAGCCGGCGCGGTCGGCGAGGGCCGCGAGCGCCGCCGTCAGCCCGAACGCGTCGAGCGCCGACGGGCGGAGCTCGTCGCACAGCGCCCGGAGCTCGCCGACGACGCCGTTGACGGCCGCGCGCGTGGTCTCGCCGCCGGCTTGCCCGGCGAGCGCGACCTGCACGGCGCAGAGGTCCTGGACCGGCCCGTCGTGGAGCTCGCGGGCCACGTGCGCACGCTCGGCCTCGCGCGCCGCCGCCAGCCGCCGCCGGAACTCGGCCCGCGTCCGCCGCGCCCGCCTCGCGCGCCGCTCCCACACGACGGCCCCACCCACGAGCGCGATGAGGGCGATCGCCAGCAGGCCCAACGCGAGCGTCCCGACCGGCACCGCCGTCGCCAGCCGGACGACCGACCGGTCGTCGACGTCGATGTTGAACGGGACGGTCGACGGCGCGGGCAGCGTCGTCTCGAGCGCGCCCGCCAGCGCCGCCCGGTCGAGCGCGTCGACGAACGCGCCGTAGGGGATCGTGACGGTCGGCTGCCCCTCGGCGCCCTGCCCGAACACGACGACGCTGTCGCGGACGACCTCGAAGTAGACCAGCCGCCCGTCCCCCTCGACGAAGCCCGCCGTCCGCGGCGACTCCCCCGACCTCGACGCCGAGGCGGGCTGGGCCGACGCTGGAACAGCGGCGAAGAGGAGAGCGAGGAGGAGCGGGCGCACGGGTGGGGACGGCGGGGCGCTCCCAAGCTAGGTCGCGCCCCGTCGGCGTCCTGATCCAGACGGACGCCGGTCCCCTGGTCCGATCGGACTACGCCGCGCCGAGCTACGCCGCCTCGGCGCGCTGGGCGGCGTCGCTCACGAACGTCAGCCAGCCGTGCGGGTTGGCCGTGTCGCGGAGGGCCTCGAAGTAGGCCGCCTGGAGCTCGGCCGTGATCGGCCCGCGGGCGCCGCTCCCGATCGTGTAGTGGTCGACCGAGCGGATCGGCGTAACCTCGGCGGCCGTGCCCGTGAAGAACAACTCGTCGGCGAGGTAGAGCGCCTCGCGCGGGAGGCTCCGCTCGATCACCTCGTAGCCGCGGTCGCGGGCGATCCGCATGACCGAGTCGCGCGTGATGCCGGGGAGGATGGAGAGCGTCTGCGGCGGCGTCGCGATCACGCCGTCGCGGATCACGAACAGGTTCTCGCCCGAGCCCTCCGAGAGGAGCCCGTCGACGCTCAGCGCGATGCCCTCCGAGAACCCGTTCTTGATGGCCTCCATCTTGATGAGGCTCCCGCCGAGGTAGTTGCCGCCGGCCTTCGCCATCGCCGGCAGCGTGTTCGGCGCCGGCCGGTTCCACGACGAGACCTGCACGTCGACCCCCTGCTCCATGGCCTCGGCCCCGAGGTAGGCGCCCCACTCCCACACCGCGATCGCCGTGTGGACCGGATTCTTGAGCGGGTTGACGCCCATCGGGCCGTGCCCGCGGAACGAGACCGGGCGGATGTAGCACGAGGCGAGCCCGCTCGCGGCGACCGTCTCCACGACGGCCTCGCTCAGCGTGTCGACGGAATAACCGAGGTCCATCCGGTGGATCTTCGCCGAGTCGACGAGCCGGCGCATGTGCTCCTCGAGGCGGAAGATGGCCGGGCCGCGGTCGGTGTCGTACGCGCGGATCCCCTCGAACACGCTCGACCCGTAGTGGACGACGTGGGACAGGACGTGGATGGTGGCGTCCTCGTAGGCGACGAGCTCGCCGTTGAACCAGATGCGGGGCTGCGACATGGGGGCGGAGGGGAGGGAAGGGGACGACTCCCGCCGGCCTCACCGACGGCGTCGGCCCCAGGATACGCGGGGCCCGATCTCCGGTAGCGCTTCCAGCCTTGATTCGGCGCAGTCTTCGCGGATCGCCCCGCCGGCCTCGGGCGGGCTCCCGACCGGACTAGGCGGGCGGCGCCGTCGTCGCCCGCTCGACGAGAGAGGCGTCGAGGAGGATCGACGTCGGCTCGGCCGACGCGTCGGCCATGGCGTCGAGCAGGAGGGTCGCCGCGCGTCGGCCCATCTCGCGCTGCGGCACGTGGACTGTCGTGAGCGGGGCGGGCAGGTAGCTCGCCGCCGGGATGTCGTCGAACCCCACCACCGACACGTCGTCGGGCACGCGGAGGCCGAGCTCCGTGAGCGCGCGGATGAGCCCGAGCGCGACGAGGTCGTTGAAGCACGTGACGGCCGTCGGCCGGTCGTGGGCGCGGTCGCGGAAGTACTCGAGCCCGGTCCGGTACCCGTCCTCGAACCCGGACCCGGCCGGGACCACGAGCGACGGCGTGAACGGGAGCGGCGACTGCCCGACGGCCCGCTCGAACCCGAGCGACCGGTCCTGACTGTGGCGCGTGTACGTCGGCCCCGCGAAGTGGACCACGCGCTCGTGGCCCAGCCCGAGGAGATGGCGCACCGCCAGCGCCGCCGCCTCGACGTTGTCGACGCTCACCGCGTTCGTGGGCAGCCCGAGGACCGTCTCCAGCAGGACGAACGGGAAGCCCGAGCGCCGGAGCATGAACAGGTGCGAGAGGTCGGCGTGGGCGTCGAGGACCGGCGCGATGATGACGCCGCCGACGAACCGGTTGCGGAGCGAGTCGATGGCCGTCCCCTCCCGCTCGTAGTCGCCCTCGGAGGTGCAGACGAGCGAGACGTACCCGCGCTCGTCGAGGGCCTGGCCGGCCCCCTTCACGACCTCGGCGTAGAACGGGTTGTCGATCTCCTTGATCACGACGCCGACGCCCGGCGGCTGGACGGCCGCGGCGTCGCCGAGGCCGGCGAGGTGGCGGGCCGACGTCGAGGGACGGTACCCGAGCTCGGCCATCACGTGGCGGACGCGGGCCCGCGTCGTCTCGCGCACGCCCGAACGGTCGTTGAGCACGGCCGAGACGGTCCCCGTGGAGACCCCGGCCTGCTCGGCGACGTCAGAGATGGTGATCCGCTTCGGCATCGGGTGAGTAGCGAGAAACCGCGCCGCCCAGGAGGGCGCACGCGGTCGGCCGGAGGATACGACAGGCCTCCTGGTCGGGCCGTCCCACTCGAGAGCGCGGACGTACCAGCCGCGCCGCGTCCCCGGCCAATCGGTCGATCCCTGCGGTGGTGAGTGTCGGCGGACGCCGTGGGAATCGGGCGGTCTATAGCTACTCTTGGTCGACGAGGAGAGGGTTGTATGAAGCGCTTCAGTAAGCGGTGTCCCGATTCGACTTCACCCGTCGAGATCGAATTTGTCAATCGAATGGCCCAAAAGGCGCTATGTATGGGCGTCTGTGGGACAAAGTCGGAGAGCGGCTTCAAGGACTGGCGGCGGGGAAAAGATTCTGTTATTTAGCGGTTCAGGCGTTCAGTCTCAGACGCATGCCCTTCCGCGACCTCCGCTGCCAAGCCTCTCGCTGCCCGGACGCGTCCCCTCTCGCGCCCGGGTTCTCCGTCGGCGCGTGGTACCTCGGGGAGGCCGACGGCCGGTTCCACGGGACGCCGCTGGAGGCCGATGAGGTCGAGGCCCGGCTCGAAGCGGCCGTGTCCCTGGCGGGCTACGGGGGGCGGGGGGTCGTCGGCGTGGAGGCGTCGTACCCCAACGAGATCCACGAGGGCAACCTCGACCTCTGGCGGCGCGCCCTCGACGGGACGGGGGTCCGCCTCGCCGCCGTCCACCCCCACCTCGCGGACGACCTCGGGGGGGCGCTCGCCCATGCAGACGACAGCGTCCGGCAGGCCGCCATCAACCGGACGGCCGGGGCCCTCCGGCTCGCGCGCGAGGCCGAGGCGGACCTCGTCGCCGTTTGGGCCGGCGCCGACGGGTACGTCGTCCCCTTCGGCACGGACGTGGTCGAGCGGCGGCGGCGGTTCGTCGACGGGCTGGCCGAGGCGATGGACGCCGCGCCGGGCGTCCGCGTGGCGCTCGACGCCGAGCCGTTCGAGCCCCGGTGGCGCCCCTTGTTCGGACCTGCCGGCGGCGTCGTCTTGGCCCGGGACGTGGAGGCCTCGCTGGGGGCCGACGAGAACTGTCAGCGGCTCGCCGAGGGCCACGCGCTCGTGACGATGAACCCCGAACTCGGCGACGGGATGGAGGACGAGGGCGACCTCCCGGGCACGCTGGCGTGGTCCCTCGCCGAGGGGCGCCTCGCGCACGTCCACTGGAGCCGGTGGCCCCTCGGCCGCTACCTCGTCGCCCCCGGCCTCGACGCGCCGACGCCGATGGAGGTCGGTCTCTACGCGCTCCGCCGGGGCGGCTACCGCGGGCTGATCGGTCTCGACGTCCACCCCGCAGGGGCGCCGCCCGTCGTCGCGTTGAAAGTGGCGATGGACGCGATCCGCGCGGCCTGTGACCGCGTCAACGGGCTGGACCTCACCGCGTTGGCCGAGGCGAACGACGGCAGGGGAAGGGTCGGCGACTGAGGAGGCCGCGTTCTGGTGTGCGTTCTCCGGTGGGCGGTGAGGGACTCGAACCCCCGACCCTCTCGGTGTAAACGAGATGCTCTAACCAACTGAGCTAACCGCCCGGGTGCGTCCGCCTCGGGGGCCTCGCGGGGAGACCGAGGCGGAGCCCGACGAAAAAGGGCCGGCCGACTGTTGCCGACCGGCCCCGGAGCGGGAAACGGGACTCGAACCCGCGACCCTCAGCTTGGGAAGCTGATGCTCTACCAACTGAGCTATTCCCGCAGAGCGCCCCTTGAGGCGCGAACGACGAAGGTACGGGACCGGCCCGGGCCGCGTCAATACGGGACGCTCGTGGGGCGCGAGGGGCGGTCCGAAGTCAACGGCCCTTCACGGGCGCCCTGGGGCGGCACGGTATCTTTCGAGCCCGCCGCCCGTGCACCCGATGCTCGCAGGCGGCGCCTTTGTGTTTCCCCGCCGGCGAGTCCCGCCGGTGCTCGACGCCGCGCCCCTGGCGCCCCACCGATGAAGCGCACCTATCAGCCCAGCCGCCGCAAGCGCGCCAACAAGCACGGCTTCCGCTCGCGCATGGCCACCAAGAACGGCCGGAACGTCCTCGCCCGTCGCCGCGCCAAGGGCCGCCACGCCCTGACGGTCAGCGACACGAAGCCGGGCAAGTAGCCTGCCGGCGCGTGCCGCCAGCCCCGTGCGACCGGCCGCCTTCCCGCGCTCCCGCCGTCTCAAGCGGCGCCGGCTCATCCGGCCCCTCTTCGACCGGGGCCGAGCCGACGTGGGCCGCGTTCGCGCCGGGACCGTGGTGCTCCTGTACCGGACCGTCCCGCGTGAGGCCACCGGCCACGACGTGGGGGCCCAGGTCGGCTTCGCGCCGGGCCGCCGGGCGACGAACACGATTCGGACGAGGGTTCGCCGTCATCTCCGTGAGGCGTTCCGGCTCCACCAGGGGCCCCTCCTCGACCGGTTCGGCGGCCGCCCCGACTGCCTGACGATGATGACCCTGTACCGAGGCCGAGACGACGGCGCGGGCGAGGCCATCCGCCGCGACCTGCCGCGGGCGCTCGCCCGACTGGCCGAGCGCGAGATCCCGCTCGCCGAGGCGATCCCCGCACCTTCCGAGCGACCGCGCCCGTAGGCGCCCCGGCCCGGACGACGGGCCCCCATCCCCCAACGACGCACGTGGAACCCCAGGGCCTCGACCGCACCGCCATCCTCGGGATCCTCCTCATGTCCCTGATCCTGGGGCTGTGGATGATCCAGACCGCGCCGTCGCCCGAGGAGGTCGAGGCCCAGCGCGCCACCGCCGACTCGGTCGCCGCGGTCCAGGCCGCTGCCGACTCGCTGGCGGAGGCCGCGCCGGCTCCCGAGGAGGCCGAGGCGCTCGGCGTCCCGACGGCCCCTGCGGACTCGGCGTTCGTGGCGGCCGAGAGCCAGCCCGAGCGGTTCGTCACCGTCCTCACCGATCGGTACGAGGCCACGTTCTCGACGCACGGTGGCACGCCGGTCTCGTTCAAGCTCCGGAGCTACGACCGCGCGGGCACCGACGAGCCCGTCGAGCTGGTGTCGGACGAGGACGGGGCGCTCGCCCTCGGCGTGCTCCCGCGCCGAGGCGAATACCTCGACACGCGCGCGCTCGCGTTCACGCCGGTCGTCAACGGCGAGCCGTTCACCGGCGACACGCTCCGGATCGAGGAGGGCGAGGGCGACGTCCGGTTCGAGACGCCGATCCGCGGCGCCGACGGGGGCGGCGCGCTCCGGTTCGTCTACGGCTTCCACCACGACTCGTACGATGTCGACTTCCGCGTCGAGACGCCCGGCACCGACCTCCTGAGCCAGGGCGGCGGCTACGAGCTCGTCTGGGACGGCGCGCTCCCGCTCGCCGAGGCCGACGCGCTCGGCGAGACCCAGCAGGCCGGCGCGTTCGTCAGCTCGGCCGGCGACACCGAGTCGGTCAAGCTGACCGAGGCGGGCGAGGCCGAGCCCCTCGTGCTCACGGGCTCGATCGACTGGGTCGCGGTCAAGACCAAGTTCTTCATCGCCGCGCTCATCCCTCAGGGGACGACGGAGGGCGCGCGGCTCACGGGCGCGCAGGTCGGGGAGGCCGACGTGCCGGATGGGTTCTCGCAGGACTACTCGGCCCGCCTCGAGATGCCCCGCCTCGGGGCCGGCGAGGCCGCGGCCTACACGCTCTACCTCGGCCCGCTCGAGCTCCGGCGGCTCTCCGACTACGGCCTCTACGACACCGTCGACTTCGGCGCCTGGGTCGGGTGGATGATCCGGCCCATCGCCCAGTTCGTCGTCGCCCCGGCGTTCGCGTTCCTCTCGACGTTCATCCCGAGCTACGGGCTCGTGATCATCGTCTTCGCGCTGATCATCAAGCTCCTGCTGTGGCCACTGACGGCCGTGAGCTATCGGAACGCGGCGAAGATGCGCGAGCTGCAGCCCCAGCTCACCGCCGTCAAGGAGAAGTACGGCGAGGACCCGCAGAAGCAGCAGGAGGCCATGATGCGGGTCTACAAGGAGGCGGGCGTCAACCCGTTGGGCGGGTGTCTCCCGATGCTCCTGCAGTACCCGCTGCTCATCGCGCTGTGGCGGTTCTTCCAGTCGACGCTCGTGCTCCGCGGCGAGTCGTTCCTGTGGGCGGCCGACCTCTCGGCGCCGGACCCCGTGCTCCCGCTGCCGTTCACGATCCCGTTCGTGGGCGACTACCTCGCGGGCTTCACGATGCTCATGGCGGCCTCGATGGTCATCTCCATGCAGCTCTCGATGTCGTCGTCGAGCGGGATGGGGGGGGCGCAGCAGAAGGTGCTCATGTACATGATGCCCCTGGTGTTCTTCCTGTTCTTCAACCGGTTCCCGTCGGGCCTCTCGCTGTACTACCTCGCGTTCAACCTCTTCTCGATCGTCCAGCAGCGGCTCGTCAACAAGCAGGTCCACGAGGCGCACGAGCGGGGCGAGACGCCGGAGATTGACAAGGCCGCGGCGGTCGCCGAGAAGGCAGCCGGGACGAACGGCAAGCGTGCCCGTCGGCCTGGCCGCCGCGGTCTTACGTCGCAGGTCGTGTCGAAGAACGGCCAGTCCCGCTCGAAGAAGGGCAAGAAGTAAGGCGTGGAGCGGGAAGCCGGCGACGTGCGTCGAACGGATCGCTCGCTCCCGTCCGCTCCGATGTCTGACTCCGCCCGCCTCGGCCCTTCGGCTTCGCTCAGGGGAGCCGCCGAGGCGGACCCGCCCGTGCCTCCCGACGCCCGCTCCACGATCGCCGCGCTCGCGACGGCGCGGGGGACGGCGGCCCTCGCCGTGGTCCGCGTGAGCGGGCCCGAGGCCGTGCCGGTCGTGGCGTCGCGGTTCTCGAACGAGGGGCTGGCGGAGGCCGAGGGGCGGACGGTCTGGGTCGGCTGGCTCCGCGACGGCGACGGGCGGCGGATCGATCAGGTCGTGAGCGTCGTCTGGCGCGGGCCGCACTCGTCGACCGGCGAGGACGTCGTCGAGGTCACGTGTCATGGGGGCGACACGGTCGCGCAGGCCGTGCTCCGGGCGCTCTACGATGCCGGTGCGCGGCCGGCGGCGCCGGGCGAGTTCACGCAGCGCGCGTTCCTCCACGGCAAGCTCGACCTCGCGCAGGCCGAGGCCGTCGCCGACCTCATCCACGCCGAGAGCCGGCTCGGCCACCGGACGGCCGTCGCCGCCCTCCGCGGGCGCGTGTCGGACGCCGTCGGGGCCGTCCGCCAGTCGCTCGTGCAGACGGCGGCGCTCGTGGAGCTCGAGCTCGACTTCGGCGAGGAGGACGTCGAGTTCGCCGACCGCGACGACCTCCGTGACCTCCTCACCGGGGCGGACCGCCTGCTCGAAGAGCTCGTCGGCTCGGCCCGTCTCGGGGCGCTCGCGCGCGACGGCGTTCGCGTCGTGCTCGGCGGTCGGCCGAACGCCGGCAAGTCGACGCTGCTCAACGCGCTCGTGGGTGAGGACCGCGCGATCGTCTCGCCGACGCCCGGGACCACGCGCGACGCCGTCGAGGCCGAGGCCGAGATCGGCGGCCTCCGCTTCCGGTTCGTGGACACGGCCGGCCTCCGCGAGACGGCCGACGCGATCGAGGCCGAGGGCACCCGCCGTGCCCGCGCCGCCATCGACACGTCGGACGTGCTCGTCTACGTCGTCGACGCGGCCGTCGGGTTGGACGGGGAGGAGCGGTCGTTCCTGGACGACCTCGCCGTGCGGCGCCCCGACCTGCCCGTCATCTGCATTCAGAACAAAGCAGATCTCGTGACCGACCCCGCCCGCCTCGACGCCGAGGCAGAAGGGGGCACGACGGCGCTCGTGGTCTCTGCGCAGGACGCGATGACAAACCCCGCCGCGCTCGACGGCCTCCGCCGGTCGCTGCTCCATGCCGTCCGTGCCGAGGGGCTGGACGCTGCCGAGGGCGGACTCGTCGCCGTCAACGAGCGGCACCGGGCGCACCTCGAGGCGGCCCGCGAGGCCGTCGGCCGCGCCCGCCGGACGCTGGCGGCGGGCTCCGGCGGCGACACGCTCGCGCTCGACCTCCGCGCGGCGCTCCACGAGCTCGGCCTCGTCACCGGCGCCGTGACGACGGAGCACGTGCTCGACGCCGTGTTCTCGCAGTTCTGCATCGGCAAGTAGGGCGCACCGGTGGAGCGCCCGACTCCAGACGGCGTCCAGGAAGACGGCGCGCCACCACCCGGTCTGCCCGCCTCGACGCCGTTCCCGAGTGGGACGCGGCGTTCCGGGAACGTGCCGGTGCGTACTCTTCCGCATCCCGCCTCCTCCGCCATGCGCCGCCTCGTCTTCGCCCTCGCCCTCCTCGCCGCGTCCGCCGGCGCCCAGGACGCCGCCGACTGGCCCGAGGCGGACCCGGTCGACGTCGCCTCGCTCGACGCGCTCATCGAGACGGTCTACGCCGTGATCTCCGGCCCGGCCACCGAGGAGCGCGACTGGGACCGGTTCCGCTCGCTCCACCACCCGGAAGCCCGCCTCATCCCGACCGGCGTGACGCCCGACGGCGAGCGCATCGCCCGCGTGATGTCGGTCGACGACTACGTCGAGCTCGGCAGCCGGACGTTCCGCGAGGCGCCGATCTTCCAGGGCAAGGGGTTCTACGAGGTCGAGGCTGCCCGCCGCGTCGAGCGCTACGGCTCCATCGCCCACGTCTGGAGCACCTACGAGAGCCGCCTCGACCCGGCCGAGGAGCCCTTCGCCCGCGGCATCAACTCGATGCAGGCGTTCTGGGACGGCGAGCGCTGGAACATGCTGTCCATTTTCTGGCACCAGGAGGACGAGGCCACGCCGATCCCAGTGCCGTACCTCCCGGAGGGCCCGTAGCGCTCAGTCCTCGAGGTTCGGCACGGCGATGTCGTCGGCCACGTTGACGTAGGTCAGGCGCCACGTGTCGAGCTCGGATTCGGAGAGCTCGTCGACCATCCGCTTGATGTGGCCGAGGGCGTGGTCGATGTCTTTCAGGACGTCCTACTGGAGGTCGGTGCACTGGGGGTCCCCGGCGGTCCGGATGCGGACGACGGCCAGCTGGTTGAGGACCCGGTCGCGCAGCATCTCCCGGATCTCCGCGACGGCCTGGGCCCGGAGCCGCCGCTCGCGCTCCTGGATGGCCCATTGGATCGACATCTGGATCGCCCCCATTCCGACGACCGCGACGACGAACGTGGTCGAGGCGCCCGCGTCGGCCCAGACGAGGCCGGAGGCGAAGCCCAGGAACGCGATCGTCATCGTGGCCGCGTACAGCTCGAACCGCTTGAGGACGTGGTCGCGGACATACATGAGCCGGCGTCGCAAGACGGTCCGGTCGTTGCTCACCCGGAGCGAGCGGGCCAGGGGCGCCGCCTCGTGCGGGCTCCGTGGCCCCTTGACGAGGAGCGGGCCCGGGGCGCTCAGCGGCACGGTGGGGTCTGTCGTCCCCGGCGACGTCGCCAGCGGCGTCCACTCCGGCAGGGCGGGGGGCGGGGCGGTCACGGGGCCGGGGCGGCGAGCCGGATGGGCTCGGCCGCGTTGGCGTACATCGTCTCCCACGCGCGCAGCTTCTCCTCGGAGAGCCCGTTGACCATCCGGTCGATCTCGGAGATGGACGAGTCGATCCCGTCGAAGTGGGCCTCCAGCATCGCACGGTCGGCGTCGTCGGGGATCCACATGCGCATGATGGCGAGCTGGTTCGTGACCTGATCCGTCAGCATCTCGCGGATCGTGTGGACCGACTCGCTCCGGACGAGCCGCTGGCGCCGCCGGACGACCCAGAAGATGAGTCCGTGGACCACGCTCACACCGAGCGCCGTCACCGCCGCGATCTGCCACACGCCGACCCCGCTCGGGCCGAGGAGGGCCGCGGCGCCCCACACGACCAGAAGCCCGGCTGCGCTCAGCCACAGCTCGATGTTGTCGACAAACCGTCTCGTCATGGCCCGTAGGGGAGGAGTGGGTGGAGTATCGGCAGGAATTTGTAGGGCATAAACCGACGTCGTGCCGCGTGGGCCCATCGCCCATTTCGCGCTGAATCCGGGAGGGCCATCCACCGCTCTCCCTATCCTGTGGTCGAATCGCAGGCAGACCCGTGATCCGAGACAGCGCACCCCTCCCAAACGAGTACGACGTAGTCGTGGTCGGCGGCGGACACGCCGGGGCCGAGGCGGCCCACGCAGCCGCTCGCCTCGGCGCCCGCACCCTCCTCGTGTCGATGAACCTCGACACGCTTGGTGCCATGTCGTGCAACCCGGCCGTCGGCGGCGTCGGGAAGGGCCAGATCGTGCGCGAGATCGACGCGCTCGGCGGGCTCATGGGCCGCGTGGCCGACCAGACCGGCATCCAGTTCCGAATGCTCAACAAGGGCAAGGGCCCGGCCGTCTGGAGCCCGCGCTGCCAGTCCGACCGCGCGCTCTACGCCGCGGCCGTCCGCCGCGCGCTCGAAGAGACGACGGGCCTGTTTTTCCGCCAGGACATGGTGACGGACCTCCTCACGCGGCCCGGCTCCGCCCGCCTCGGCGTCGAGGCGGAGGTGGTGGGGGTGCGGACGCAGACGGGGCTCGAGATCCAGGCGCGCGCCGTGATCCTCACGTCGGGGACGTTCCTCAACGGGACGATCCACCTCGGCGAGCAGCAGTTCGGCGGCGGGCGGGCCGGCGCGCGCGCGGCCGTCGGGCTGAGCGCGTCGCTGGAGGCGCTGGGCTTCGAACTCGGCCGGCTCAAGACGGGCACGCCGCCGCGCATCGACGGGCGGAGCATCGACACCCGTGCCTGCGAGGAGCAACCCGGCGACGCCGATCCGCGCCCGTTCTCGCATCTCACGGACGCGCTGCCGAGCGAACAGCGCTCGTGCTGGCTGACGTACACCTCCCAGGAGGTCCACGACACGCTCCGCACCGGGTTCGACCGCTCGCCGATGTTCGCGGGTCGGATCGAGGGCCGCGGCCCCCGGTACTGCCCGTCGATCGAGGACAAGATCGACCGGTTCGCCGACAAGTCCCGCCACCAGCTGTTTCTCGAACCCGAGGGCTGGGACACGCACGAGGTCTACGTCAACGGCTTCTCGACGAGCCTTCCGGAGGACGTCCAGACGGCGGCGCTGCGGCAGGTCCCCGGGCTCGAGCGGGCGCACGTCCTCCGGCCCGGATACGCCATCGAGTACGACTACGTCCCGCCCTACCAGATCCGCTACACGCTGGAGACGAAGCGCGTCGGTGGGCTCTTCCTGGCCGGCCAGATCAACGGGACGACGGGCTACGAGGAGGCCGCGGGGCAGGGGCTGATGGCCGGCATCAACGCCGTGCGGTCGCTGGGCGCGGAGGAGGGCGTCGTCCTCGGCCGCGACCAGGCCTACCTCGGCGTGCTCATCGACGACCTCGTGGCGAAGGGGACCGACGAGCCGTACCGCATGTTCACGAGCCGCGCCGAGCACCGGCTCCTCCTCCGCCAGGACACCGCCGACCGCCGCCTCACGCGCCTCGGCCGGGACCTCGGCCTCGCCGAGGCGGACCGGGTCGCGCGGCTCGACCAGAAGGAGGACGCCCTCCGCCGGACGATCGACGCGCTCGAAGCGACCAACGCCGACCCCGACGCCGTCAACGGCTACCTCGACTCGGTCGGCACGTCGCCGATCTCGGAGCCGACGCGCCTCGCGCGGCTCGTCCTCCGGCCGGAGGTGGACCTCTCGGACCTCCTGGAGGCGACCGGGCAGCAGGGCCTCGTCGTGCCCGGCCCCGGGATGGAGCGGACGGCGGAGCTGGCGGCCGTCGAACTCGGCTACGCCGGGTACGTCGAGCGCGAGCGCGACCTCGTTGAGCAGATGCGGAGCCTCGAAAAATGGCGCGTGCCGCACGACTTCGACTACGCGGCGGTCACGGCCATCACGCACGAGGCGCGCGAGAAGCTGTCGCGCATCCGGCCCGACACGCTCGGGCAGGCCTCCCGCGTCTCCGGCGTCTCACCAGCCGACGTGCAGGCGCTGATGGTGCTCTTGAAACGGCACCGCGCGTCGTCGGGCGATGGTTCGGCTGCGCTCACCACAGGCTCCGCCACCGGCGTGCCGGCCGTCTCCGCCTCGGCGTAGCCGCGGGCGCCCCCGCGATCCGACCGAGGCGGGCGGGGCCGCTAGGCGCCGGTCACGAACGGCTCGGCCCGGTGGTACGCCCCGCCCTCGGCCTCGTCGAGCATGAACGCGGCCACGTCGGCGCGCGAGATGCTCTCGCCGGGGCCGAGCGCGAGGTCCGTCCCGTGGCGGACGTGGCCGGTCCGTGGCCCGGTCGTCAGTCGGGGGGCACGCACGACGGCGTAGTCGAGGCCGGACCGCCGGAGCGCCTCGGCGTGGCCCTCGCCGTCGGCGAGGACCTTCCCGGCCACGAGCCGCATGACGCCGCGCATGAGCCGGGCGCCGAGCGACGGCGGCGGGTCGGCGGGCGAGGCCACGCCGGCGCCGGTCTCGCTCACGACGCGCTCGACGCCGTGCCGCCGCATGGCCGCGACGATGTTCTCGGTCCCCTGGGTCTGGACCGGCCCGTCGCTCGGGACCGGGGCGAGGCAGGAGACCACGGCGTCGGCGCCCTCGACGGCGCGGGCGACGGCCTCGGCGTCGCGGACGTCGCCTTCCACGACGTGGAGGCGGGCGTCGGAGGGGTCCTGCTGGTCGGCCAGCTTGGCGGGATCGCGAACGAAGGCGGCGACCTCGTGGCCGCGGGCGAGCGCCTGCGCGACCACCTCGCGGCCGGTTCGGCCGGTGGCGCCGAAGACGGCGAGGCGGAGAGACGAAGACATGGCGGAAGGGGACATGGGAACGGGTCGTACCCTTCACGCCCTCACCGGTACTTCCCGTTCCCTCAGTAGCTCATGTCCGCATCCGACGTCCGCCACGAGGTCTGCCCGGTCACGGCCACCGTCGCCGTGGTCGGAGGCAAGTGGAAAATCCCCATCCTGTGGCACCTCGCGGGCGGCCCCCGGCACTTCGGGGCGCTCCGGAGAGCCGTCGTGGGGGTGTCCGAGAAGATGCTGTCGCAGCAGCTCCGCGCCCTCGAGGCCGACGGGCTCGTCTCGCGGACGGCCCACACACGAGCCGACGGCGGCGTCCCACGCCGGGTCGACTACACGCTGACCCCGAAGGGCGACGCGCTCGTGCCGGCCCTCGGCGCGCTGGCGGCGTGGGGGGGCGAGCACCTGGACGGGCCGTGGCGGACGCCGGGCGCGTGAGGCGCCGTTCCGCCGGGACCGCGACGGCGGAACCGACGGCGGCCGGTCCGGCGTAGCGCCCCCATGATCTCGGACCTCCCCGTCGACCTCTCGCCGGCGCAGCGCGACACGCTTGACGCCTACGTCGGCCAACTCGAGCGCGTCAACGCGCGCGTCAACCTCGTGGCCCGGCCGGCCGGGCGCGCCGACCTGGAGCGGCACGTCCGCCACTGCCTCGCCCTCGCCGTTCGGCCGTTCCCTGACGGCGCCGTGGTCGTCGACTGGGGCACGGGCGGCGGGCTCCCGGCCGTCCCGCTGGCGGTCGCGTTCCCGGACGTGCAGGTGGTCGCCGTCGACGCCGTCGGCAAGAAGACCGAAGCCGTCAAGTTGTTTGCCCGGCGGCTCGGACTCGAAAACCTCGACGTCTGGAACGGTCGCGCCGAGGCGTACGACGGACCGGCGCCCCACCTCTCGGTCAGCCGCGCGACGGCGCCGCTCGCCACGCTCTGGGGGTGGCACGTGCGGGCCCGCCAGCCGATGGGTGGCCAGACGGACGGCGCGTGGGCGCCCGGCCTCGTCTGCCTCAAGGGCGGCGACCTCACGGCCGAGACCGCCGACCTCGGCGACGCCGCGCCCGAGGCGGAGGTCGTCACCGAGTCGCTCGCCGACGTCCTCGGGACCGAGTGGGGCGACAAGGCGATCGTCAGCGTGACGGACGGCGCCGTGTAAGGCACGGGCCGGATCCGTCCCGGCTACCGGTCTGGGATGTTTTGGGTTCGGCGTGCGAAACGCAGGCCCTCCTGCTGTACGTTCGGGCACCCTGGCGGCTTGGTGCGTATGACCCCGTTGGTTGGTCGTGAGCGGGAGGTGCGGGCCATCACCTCTCTGATCGATTCGGCACGAGATCGTGGGGGGGCTCATGATCCGGGGAGAGGCGGGCATCGGGAAAACGGCGCTCCTCCAGTTGGCGCGCCGGCACGCCGAGGCGAAAGGGGCCCTCGTGCTGTCGACGACGGGCATCCAGGCGGAGGCGTCCCTGCCGTTCGCCGGGCTCCACCACCTCCTTCCGGAGATCGACAACCTGCCGGCCCCGCAGCGCGACGCGATGTGCGTGGCCTTCGGGATGAGCGCCGGGAGCGCGCCCAACCGGTTCCTCCTCGGGCTCGCCACCCTGACCCTCTTGAGCGAGGCGGCCGGGCACCGTTCGTGCTCGTCCTCATCGACGACACGCAGTGGGTCGACCGGTCGACGTGCGACGTGCTCGCCTTCGTGGAGCGCCGGCTCGAGGCCGACCCCGTCGTGCTCCTGTTCGCCGTACGCGACGGGGACCGGTGCGCGCTCGTAGAGGCGGCCCCGGACGTCCTGGAGCTAGAGCCGCTCGCGGCCGAGGCCGCGGCGGCCCACCTCGACCGGCTCGCGCCGGGCCTCTCGCGCGCCTCCAGGGAGCGGGTCCTGAAGGAGTCCGCGGGCACCCCCCTCGCCCTGACCGAGCTGCCGTCGGCTCTCGAGAGCGCCGGCCTCGGCGGGCGTGGCTCCCTGCCGGGGCGACTCCCACTGACCGCCCGGCTGGAGCGGGCCTTCGCCGCGCGCCTGGCGGGGTTGCCGAGAGGGCGTGCTCCTCCCCATCGGCGCGAACCCGCTGCTGGCGCTCGTCGAGTGTTCCCGCGGCGCGGCCGCCCTCGCCGACGTCCGGCCGGGCGACGCCGTCGACCACCTCCGGCGCGTCTTCGACCCGGCGGATGTCGCCTACCACCCCGCCTCGCGTGCCTGGGTCCTCGTCGATCTCGCCGAGGCGCCCGTGCGGGCTGGGCGTCAGTCCGAGGTGGTCGGGCTCGTCCGGGCCCTCGGGCGGCTGACGGCCCAGACGCGCTCCCCGCTCCTCCGCGCTAGCCTGAGCGTCGTGAGCGTCGCCCGCCCGCTCTATTCCCCGGACGACCAGGCCGAGGCCCTGTACCGCTCGGTCCTCGCCGACCTTGAACTCGACGGGCACGTCGAGCCGGAGGCCGCCGTCGCGCTCGCCTAGCGGCTCAAACGGACCGCGCCCGCCAGGTGCGGCTGGCGGGCGCGGGGTCGGCGCGACGGGATGCGAGGACCGCCGGTCGGGGGAAGATCGACCGGGCTAGTACCGTCCGTAGCCGCCGCCGCCGAAGCGGTAGCCGAAGGTGAGCGAGATCACCTGGTTCTTCTTGTCGAGGTTCGAGCCGAGGACCGGGTCGAAGTCGATCGCCTCGGTGAGGCCCTGGGAGTAGCGGGCGTCGATGGTGAACGGGCCCGAGCCCAGGTCGGCGCCGACGACGAAGCCGTAATCCGTGTTGAGGTCGAGGTCGTCCTCGATGACGCCGTCGACCTCGACCCGGCCGTTGAGCGGGACGCCGACGTAGCCGCCGGCCGAGACGCCGAGGTCGAGCGCCGGGCTGGCCGGCACGCTCAGGCGGAGCGTCGCCGGGACCTCGAGGTAGTCGAGCCGGGTCGACTCGGTGAAGCCGCCCGTGTTGAGGTACTCCTCGCCCTTCTGCGAGTAGAGCCCCTCGACCTGGAGGGCGAGCAGGGGCGTGAACGGGACCCGGGCGAAGGCGCCGGCGACGACGCCGAGGCGGGCCTCGGAGTTGACGGCGTCCTCGCCGCCGAAGTTGGCGACGTTGAGGCCGCCCTTGAGGCCGAAGGTGGGCTGAGCGCTGGCGGAGGCCGCGAGCCCGAGGACCGCGGCGAGGAGGAGGAGAGAGCGCATGAGTCTGATGAGTGGTGGGGGACGGTGCGAGGCGGGGGGCCGCGCACGGGGGACATCCACGCAAGCCGCGCGCCACATCGCAGAAGTCTCGCCTCCGCACCCTCTTCAGCCGCCGAAACGAACGGGATTCGGGGATCGGGCGTTGACAAATGACTGTCACCCGTCCGATCCTCCGGACGCCGCTGCCCGCCGCCGTCGTCACCCTCCCCGTCCCCCCAGATGGCCCGCTCCGACCGCTCGCTCAACAAGACCGAACGCCTGTTCGCCCTGGTGCTCCTGCTCCAGAACCGGCCGAACATGACCTCCCGCGACCTCGCCGAGCACTTCGCCGTAAGCCGGCGGACCATCTTCCGCGACCTCCGCACGCTCGGAGAAAGTGGGGTGCCACTGACATACGCTGAGCACGGGGGGTACGAGATCCTCGAGGGGTATCAGCTCCCGCCCCTCATGTTCTCCGCCCGCGAGGCCGCGACGCTCCTCATCGGCACCGGCTTCACCAAGCTCCAGCCCGACGCCAGCCTCCGCACCGACGCCGACGCCGTGGCAATGAAGATCCGGAACGTGCTCCCCGAGCCCGTCCGCGACTACATCGACCGGCTCCAGGACCAGACCGTCCTCGCCCCGTTCAACGAGACGGCCGGCTCGGCCGGCGCCACCGAGGACGAGCAGGGCCTGTGGTTCGAGCTCTCCGAGGCGATGGCCCGCCAGCGTGTGGTCAAGATGACGTATTACGTGGCGAGCCGCGACGAGGAGACGGTCCGCGAGGTCGACCCGCTCGGCCTCGTGTACTACTCCGACCACTGGAACCTCATCGCCTACGACCACCTCCGCGACGACATCCGGAACTTCCGGCTCGACCAGATCAAGAAGCTCCGGACCCGGTTCGACACGTTCGAGCCGCCGGCCGGGTTCGACCTCAAGGAGCACCTCCGCGAGCGCGGGACGAGCCCGCAGAACGTCCGGATGACGGTCCGCTTCCGGGACCGCGCGTGGCGCTGGGCGCGCCGCCAGGTGCCGGCCGACGTCGAGCAGGAGCTGCCCGTGGGCGACGGCTGGACGCAGGTGACGTTCGAGTTCGAGAACCTGGCCTACGTCGCGAAGTGGCTCCTCCGCTACGGCACGGACGCCGAGGTCGTGGAGCCCGACGAACTGCGGCGGGAGGTGGCCGACCAGGCGCGGGCCGTGGCCGAGATGTACGGCGCCGTGGCGGCGTGACCGCCGCGGCCCCCTCCGCCTCGGGAAAGCGATCGGCCGCCTCGGCGGCCGGCGGCGAGTACGTCGTCGGCGTGATGACGATGGACGTGGAGGGGAAGGCCTCGGACCGGTTCCGGCGGCAGGTCGAGCGGGCGACGGAGGCGTTCGACGCCGCGATCACCGAGGCGCTCGGCGTGCGGGTGGAGCTCCTCACGTTCCGCGGCCCGCACCTCACGCCGGCCGCCGGCGCCTACGCCCCGCTCGACTTCCTCCAGATCGGGCTCGCCGAGAAGCTCGAGCGCGGGGTCCACTTCCTCCTCATCGTCACCGAGGTGGACCTCATGGCGACCACGCTCTCGTACACGCTCGCGCTCCCGAGCCAGCTCACGAACGTGGCCGTGGTCTCGACGAAGCGGCTCGACCCGGACTTCTGGGGCGACGCCGACGACGAGGGCCTCGCGGTCCGGCGGCTGACGGCGCTCCTGCTCCACTCGTTCGGCCACCTCCTCAACCTCGGCCACACCGACGACCCCGAGAACGCGATGCACGACGTGGCCGGCGTCGACGGCCTCGAGGCGATGACGCAGTTCTCCGACGCCCAGCGCGAGCGGATGCGGCGGGCGCTCCCGCGCGAGGCCCACGAGCGGTCGGCCCGGCGCGGGCACGTCGGGTTCGCGCTCCGGACGCTCGTGCGCGACGCGCCGAGCATCGCGGCGGCCGTCGCGAGGGCCAACCCGTTCCGCCTCGTCACGCGCCTGCCGACGATGATCGCGGCCGCGCTCTCGGTCCTGATCGTCGTGTTCTTCAGCCCCGAGATGTGGGACGTGGCGAGCACCGTCGAGTTGTACCAGTTGGCCGGCTTCGCCGTCGTGGCGCTGGCGACGGCGACGGTCGTGCTGTACCGGGCGTTCGCGTTCGGCGGCGTGCTCGGGCGCGGGCGCGTGCTCGCCGAGTCGACGGTCGTGACGGGCGCGGCGACGGCGCTCAGCCTGCTCCTGACGATGCTCATCGTCTTCGGCGTCTTCGCCGCGCTGACCTACCTCGGCATCGTGACGCTCTTCCCGCGCCAGCTCATGGAGACGTGGCCGACCGTGGACCCCGCCGTGCGCACGCTCGACCACGTCAAGCTGAGCCTGTTCGTCGCCTCGCTCGGCGTGCTGGCGGGATCGCTCGGCGGTCGGGCCGACAGCAAGGACCTCGTCCGAGGTGTCCTGTTCGTGGACGAGGAGGTCTAGCTGCCGTGCTCCTCGCCCGCCCCGACGGCTTCGCCTCCTCGACGTACCACCTCGTCGAGGGGCCCGACGTCGTGGCCGAGGTCGCCCTCCCCAAGCTGACGGCGCCGGACGGGCGGATCCGGGTCGGCGGCGTCCCCTTCGAACTGGAGATGGGACTGAGGGCCGCACCGACGATCGGACTCGCCTTCGAGGGCGTGCGCGTCGCGTCGTCGTGGCGGGAGGGGTGGTTCGCTCATCTCTACACCGTCCGCGTCGACGCCTCGGTCGCCGGTGACGGGCCGCGGACGCTCGTCGTCCGGCCCTCGTTCGGGCACGGGCGCCACGTCGTCGAGGTGGACGGGCGGCGGGTCGGGGCGATCCGGAAGGCCGGCCTGTTCTCTCGGAACCGCGAGCTGGACCTGCCCGCCTCGGTGCCCCTCCTGGTGCAGGCGTTCCTGCTGGTGGTCGTGCTCGACGACCTCCGCAACGCGGGCTGACGGAGGGGCCCGGCTGCGAGCAGAGACATAGAAGAAGCCCCGACCGTACCGGCCGGGGCCTCCGAAAGAGAACCGAGGGGCGTCTAGAGGACCTGCAGGTCGGCGCGGCGGCCGACGGCCGTCTCCACGATGTTCGTCACGCTGACGGTCGCGTCGCCTTCGCCCTGGGTCGTCTTGTGGTAGATCATCCCCTCGAACGTGGCCTCTTCGACATCGGTCGTGATGGAGGACTCGTCGTCGTCGTTCGCGAAGAAGACGCCGCGGTACTGCTTGCCTTCGAACGTGTCGACGGGGAACACGTAACCTTGACCTTCGACGCCGGCCAGCTTCGCGTCGTGGAGTTCATAGAGCGCCAAATTAAACCTCTTGGAATGTGAGACAGATGGTCGGGAGGGCCCCGGCGCAGGACGTAACAACGGCGCACGGTCGGCCTTTCCCCTCTATCATTCTATGTCCCATCCCCATCAGGGTTTCCCCTAGGCCATGAAGCTCCCGTCCATCTGCCGTCTCCTCCTCGTAACCGCCGCTGGCCTCGTCGGTTGTGCGCCGACGGCGCCGGTCGTGTCCTCGAGCATCGTCGGGCCCTCGTCGGACGTCACGTTCACCGTCCTCCAGATGAACGACGTGTATGAGATCACGCCGGTCGAGGGCGGCCAGTCGGGGGGATTGGCGCGTGTGGCGGGCCTTCGGCAGGAACTCCTCGAGCGCGACCCCAACACGATCACGGTCCTCGCAGGAGACTTCCTCAGCCCGTCGGCGCTGGGCACGGCGCGCGTGGACGGCGAGCGGCTGGCGGGCAAGCAGATGGTCGCCGTCCTCAACGCGCTGGGTCTCGACGCGGCCGCGATCGGCAACCACGAGTTCGACGTGTCGGAAGAGGCGTTTCACGCCCGGGTCGCCGAGGCCCGCTTCCCGTTCGTCTCGGCCAACGTTCGCACGGCGGAGGGCCGGCCGTTCGCGGACGTGGCGCCCCGCCTCGTGATGCCCCTCGCCGTCGCGCCCGGCGACACGATCCGCGTCGGGATCGCGAGCGTGGTGCTCCCCTCGAACGACGCGGCCTACGTGAGCTACGTCGACGCCGACTCGACGCTCCGGGCCGAGGTCGCCCGCCTCGACGCCGAGACGGACGTGGTCATCGGCCTCACGCACCTCGCCTTTGCCGACGACGTGGCCGCCGCGGCCACGATCCCCGGGCTCGACATGGTCCTCGGCGGGCACGAGCACGAGAACGTCCGCGCCTACCGCGGGCCCGACCTCACGCCCGTCCTCAAGGCCGACGCGAACGCGCGGACGGTCTACGTCCACCGCGTCACGCTCGACCGCGCGACGGGCAATGTGACGGTCATCTCCGAACTCGTCCCGATCACGCCCGACACGCCGACCGACGCCGCGACCGCGGCCGTCGTCGAGGAGTGGGTCGAGGCCGCCTACGCCGGCTTCCGCGCCGACGGGTTCGACCCGGACCGCGTGGCCGTGGTTACGACCGAGGCGCTCGACGGGCGGGAGGGGACCGTCCGCACCCGCCCGGCCCGCCTCGGGAAGCTCATCGCGGAGGGCTTCCGCCAAGCGTCCGGCGCCGAGGCCGCCCTGTTCAACGGCGGCTCCGTGCGCGTCGACGACGTCCTCTCGGCTGGGCCGTTCACCGAATACGACGCGATCCGCGTGCTCCCGTTCGGCGGGACGGTCGTGACGGTCACGATGCCGGGCCGCCTCCTCACGCGCGTGCTCGACCAGGGCGAGGCCAACGCGGGGACCGGCGGCTACCTCCAGACCGCCGGCATCGGCCGCGAGGGCGGGACGTGGACCGTGAACGGGACGCCGGTCGACCCGGCGCGGACCTACACCGTCGCCACGAACGACTTCCTCGTCTCGGGCCGCGAGGCCGGGCTCGACTACTTCGACGTCGAGACGAACCCCGACCTCGTGCTCGTCGGCGAGCACGGCGACGTCCGCCGGGCGCTCCTCGACGAGCTCGTGCGGACCTACGAGTGACTAGCTCCCGGAGCAGGAGCGGTTGTCCTGATAGATCCGGTTCAGCGTGATCTCGAACTCGAGGACCGAGCACGACGGGACGTCGGCGAGCCCCTCGACGCCGGCGTTGACGTCGACGGGGCCGTAGCCGAGGTTGGGCGGGACGGTCACGATCCGCGTCTCGCCCACCTGCTGGCCCGCGAGCCCGAGGATGAACCCCCGCGGGAGCCGGCTGTCGTTGGGGAACACGAAGCGGCGGTCGTCGCCGCGCGAGAAGATCCCGCCGCTCTCGGCGACACGGCCGACGTAGGCGACCGAGATGCAGTCGCCCTGCTGGATGGCGTCGCCGGCCTGCACGCTGTCCGGCGTCACGTCTTCGATGTCGAACGCGACGTCGGTGGGGCAGACGGCCGATCCGCCGCTGTCGCACCCGGAGAGGGCCGGGGCGCCGGCGGCGAGCGCGATCAGCCCGACGAGGGCGGGGCGGACGAGGAGGCGGGGCGTGCGCATGGGGCCTGGGGGATCGCTCGAAAGCTAGGGGCCGCCCGGAGCCAGGCCGGCCGCGGGACGCCTTTTCACCCCGTCCTTGCCCCCCGACTCCCTCCGCCTCGGCGCCGAGGCGGAGGGGGCTGAATCCCGGTCAGGACGCCGGGGCTGCTCTTGACCTCAGAGAGTCGGCTCGGGTTGTCGCGGAGTTCCCCCCCACGAGCAGGCACTCCGGCTCGTCTAACTGGACGCCTCGCCGGCAGCGCTCAGCCCAATAGCGCCTTCGGGTCGATGCGGTCCATCAGCGCGCGAAGCGTGTCGAAGCCGACCCGGTCGCGGGCCTCGGCCCACGGGACCCACGCGACGGCCTCGATCCCCTCCTTCGTCTCGGGCTCGAACCGTTCGGCCGTCGTCGTCATCCCGAACCAGTGCGTCGTCTTGACGGCGTAGACCTCGCGGGAGGGCCACACGTAGCCGTGGACCGTCGTCCCGAGGTCGGCCGTGACGGTGATCGACTTCTTGCGGATGCCGACCTCCTCGGCGACCTCCCGGCGGGCCGTTTTCCGGATCGTCTCGCCCTCGTCGAGCTTGCCCTTCGGGAGGTCCCACGCGCCGCGGCGGAAGATGAGAAGCACGTCGACGCCGTCCCCGTCGCGGCGGACGACGACGCCGCCGCCGGCCGACACGGGCGCCGGCCGCCAGTAGTCGCCGTCGGGGTCGACGTTGAGCACGGCCTCGCGCGAGACGTGCGACACGGTTGGCGCCTCGCCCCCTCGCACGTCGAGGCGGGCGGGGTCGAGGACGAGGACGCGGCCAAGCTGGCCGTCGGGCGCGACCGCGGCGGCCTTCGCCTCGGCGAGCGTGCGCGCGAGCCGGTACGGCTCGCCGTCGGCGGTCCAGCCCTCAGGGGGCACGGGGTCGTGGGCGCGGACGAACGTGGGCAGGAAGAGGAGCACAGGGACCGGGCGGGGGCGGAGCCGGTAAGATCGCGGCCCGCGCCCGTCTCTACCGTCGCCCCTCTCCTGACTTCCGCATGGCCTCCTACGACGTCGACCTCCTCGTCCTCGGCGCCGGCGCGGCCGGCCTCACCGCCGCCGGCACCGCCGCCAACCTCGGCGCCAAGACGATGATGGTTGAGCGCGACCGGCTCGGCGGCGACTGCACGTGGACCGGCTGCGTCCCGTCGAAGACGCTCCTCCACGCGGCCCACCTCCGCTCGAGCGCCGGCACGTTCGTCGACCGCTTCGCCGCGGCCGACGCCGACGTCCCCCAAGCCGACTGGCGGGCGGTCATCGGCGACGTCCACGAGACGCGGGAGGAGATCTACCAGGACGCCGACGCGCCGGAGATCTTCGAGGGCTTCGGCATCGACGTCGTGCGCGGCGACGCGCGGTTCACGGGGCCGCACGCGGTCCACGTCGACGGCGCCGAGGGCGGGCGCGACGTGACGTTCCGGATGGCCGTGATCTGCACGGGCGGCCGCGCCGCGCCGCCGCCGATCCCCGGCCTCGACGGCGTTCCGTACCTCACCAACGAGAGCCTGTTCGAGATCGAGACGCAGCCGCGGCACCTCGTGATCATCGGCGGCGGGCCCATCGGGTGCGAGATGGGCCAGGCCTTCCGCCGCCTCGGCTCCGAGGTCACGATCCTCGACAAGGGCGACCGCCTCCTCGGCCGCGACGACGCGGACCATTCGGAGATCCTCCGGGGCGTGCTGGAGCGCGAGGGCGTCGGCCTCGTGCTCGGCGCCGAGGTGGAACGGGTCGAGGGCGAGGCCGGCGCGATCACCGTCCGCGCGACGGCCGACGGGCGCCCGCAGACGGTCGAGGGCGACGCGCTCCTCGTGGCGACCGGGCGGAGGCCGAACGTCGAGGACCTCGGCCTCGACCGGGCCGGCGTCGCGTTCACCGAGAAGGGCATCACGGTCGACGACCGGTGCCGGACGTCGCAGAAGCACGTCTGGGCCGCGGGCGACTGCACGGGCGAGTACCAGCTCACCCACATGAGCGAGCACATGGCCAAGCAGGCCGTGACGAACGCCGTGCTCAAGGTGCCGGCGAAGATCGACCGCGACGGGATCGCCTGGGCCACCTACACGACGCCCGAAGTGGCCCAGCTCGGTCCAACAGAGGCGGAGCTGACGGACGACGGCCGGTCGTTCGTGACGTACCGCTTCCCGTACTCCAAGGTCGACCGTGCGGCGACGGAGCACGCGACGGACGGGCACATCAAGATCCACGCGACGCGGTGGCGCGGGAAGATCCTCGGCGCGAGCGTCGTCGGCGAGCGGGCGGGAGAGCTCATCGCGATGTTGGCCGTCGCCAAGAAGGGCGGCGTGTCGGTGCGGACTTTCTCGGACACCATCATCCCGTACCCGACGTACGGCCTCGGCGCGCGGCGCGCGGCCGACCAGTACTACGTCCAAAAGCAGTTCCCGGCCGCCATCGACGTGGTCAAGCGCGTCTTCGGGTACCGCGGCCTCACACCGCCCCCGCCCGACCCGGACCGCGTGCTGTAGTGGGTCCCGGCCGTGACCCCGCCCACCTCGGTGGCGAGGCGGAGGGACTCGTGCCACGCTACAGCCGGGCCTCGGCGCGAACGAAGAGGCGGGGTTCGAGCGACGCGCCGAGCGGATGCGTCCGCTCCTCTGCGCCGAGCACGTTCCGGCCGGCGAGCGAGAGGTGGATGCGGTCGCCCCAGGCCCGCTTGCTCAGGCCGAGGTCCAACAGAAGCATCCGGGCCACGTCGCCGCCGGGCCACGTCGTGGCGGAGCGGCCGTCGAGGCGGGCCCAGACCGAGGCGCGGCCGTCGAGCGGGGCCGTCACGTCGAGTGCGGCACGGAAGCGCGGGAGTCGGTCCCACGCGTCGCAGAACGCGGCCGAGCCCGTAAGCGCGCCCTGCACCCGGGCGTCGGCGCGGAGAATCAGCCCTGGCAGGCGCATGCCGGCGCCGAGGCGGGCGAGGCCGGCCGATCCCGAGGCGACGCCACCCACGCGTTGGCCCTCAACTGAGGCCTCCGCCCACCCCGGGCCGCGGTCCACGCGCGCGGCCAACTGGAAGCGCGCGACGTCGAGCGGGTCCGCCTCGGGGGCGTCGGGCGGGAGGCCGGCGTAGCCGCGCGCGGCCCACACGCCGAGCGTCCGGCGCTCCTCGGCCAGCGACCGCCGCGCGGAACCCTCGGCGCGCAGCGTGACGCGGGCCGCCGGTCGCCACCACCCCTCCGACGCGAGGCCGACACCGGCTGTCCCCCCGGCCGCCGTGCTCGCCAGCGTTACCGCGAGGCCGCCGCCGTCGAACGTCGTTCGTCCGTCCACCCAGGCCCGACCGACGGCGACCGCACCGTCGAACGGGCCGGCCGTGACGTGGGCCCGCTCGGCCTGGACGCCGGCCGCGACCGATTGGCGGGGGCTGCCGAGACGGGCAGCGAAGGCGGCGTCGAGGCGGGTTTCGTTCCACGACGGGTCGAGCGCGACGAGGCTCCGATCGGGCCGGTCGACCTCGATCCGTGCGATGTGCCCGTGGCCCCAGAGGTGGAGGGCGCCGCGCGTTCGCTCCCCCGACAGCGTCGCCTGCGCCGACGTGTGGTCGAGCGGCACCTCGCGGCCGACATCGGGGATGAACGGGAGGTCCTGGAACCACCGCGTGCCGAGGCGCGCGCGGAGTCCGCCCGCGCGGGCGGCGACTGCGAGCACGGGGCCGTCGCGCTTCGGGTAGCGCGTCGTCGCTGGCAGCGTCCGGTCGAAGATGGCGGGGTCGGTGGGGAGGAAGTCGCGGTCGCGGAGCGCCATCCACGCGGTCGCGGTCGGCGTGCGGGCGACGGCGGCGGCCTCGTAGTCGGGCCCGATCTTGTCGACGTTCGGGAGCGCTTGATCGAGGTAGCGGAACGGGCCGGGGTCGCCGGACTCGTTGCCATACGTCGCCGCGCCGAAGAGCATCGGCGCGGGCGCGGCGGTCTGCAGGTCGATCCACGGGCCCCCGAAGGCGCCGCCGGCCACGCCGGGGCCGGGGCACACGACGATCCGCTCGACCTCGGAGACGGCCACGGGCAGGGCCTCCAGGCCGAGCGGCTCCGGACCGGCTCCGCGCGCCGCCGGCGCGCCGTCCACGAACACGCGGGCGGGCTGGGCGAACGGGACGCCGAGGCCGAGGACTGGCGTCGGGTCGAACCCGTCTGTGGTCACGCCGTCGAAGCGCGTGGTGAGGCGGAGGACGTCGTGGAGCGTCGTGGCGCCTGCGGCCTCGAGCGCGGCGCGGGAGACGCTCTCGCCGCTCGGGCAGCGCGCGTCGAGCGAGTCGGCCGGCGTGAGGACGAGAAGACCGGCGAGGACGAGGGCCGTCATCGCAGGAGGGTCTGGAGCCAGCGCGGCGTGTCGAGCCGGAGCGCCAGTCCACCGCCCGCGGTCAGCAGCGTGACGGGCGTCGAGAGCGTAAGGTGCGTGGCCTCGGCCTCCGCCCAGACCTCGACGCGGCCGAGCCGGAGCGCCCCGCCGGCCCACGCGCCGACGGCCAGCTCGGTCTCGTTCTGGAGCCGCCCCGCGTCGTCGTCCCCGATCCGGATAAGGGCGGCGCCGACGCGCCCGCCCGCCCCGAGCCGGGCCCGCCCGACGTCGACCGCCGGCCCCCAGCCGAGCGTCGGTACGACGAGGTCGAACTCGGGCACGGCCAAGGTCGGGTCTTCGTATGCCGTCGCCCAGAGCGCCGCCCGCGCCCGGCCGCCGTAGAGCGGGGCCTCGACCCGTCCGCTCGCCCCGACGCCCGTCTCCCACGGCCCGTCGCCGAACGCGCCGTCGAGCGGGACCGCGGGGCCGGCGCCCGGGGTCAGCGTCGCCCAGTTGCTCGGCTGGGCCGACGCCGCGGACGCGATCAGCAGGGCGAACAGGAGGGGACGGGGCATCCGGGCAAAGCTAGAGCCCGGGTGGGATGGGGTTCGCTGAGATGCCGGTGGATCGACCCGGGCCGTGAACGGCGCGGCGGTTGGCCCTGCGCGCCTCGGCGCCGAGGCGGAGCTAGTCGCCCTCCCGCTCCGCCAGCGCCTCGGCCACGACCGACTGGACGAACGCCCGCGCCGCGGCCTCGTCCTCTGGCACGTCGTCCCAGAACAGGGCTTCCTTGACCGCTCCGATGGCGCTCCGCTGCGGGCCCCGGAGCGTCCGGACGGCCTCCTCGAAGAGCGCGCCGCGGCGGACCGCCTCGGCCTGCCGGTCGAGGACGTAGGCCCAGGCCGGGTCGTGCTCGTTGGGCACCTCGCCCTCCAGGACGGCCTCGCGGACCCACTCCTTCAGCATCCCGACGGCCACGCCCTCGCCGAGCCCCAGCCGTCGCTGGATCTCGTCGCCGTCGACCGGCGGCTGCCAGTTCCGCATCCGGTCGCGCTCCTCGACCTCCGCGAACCGGGTCTCGACCCGGTCGAACCCCGCGAGGTAGCGGCGGACGCGCCGGGCGTTCTTGCTCGTGACGTCGGCCCGCACGAGGAGCATGAGGTCCTCGATGTCGTCGCCGGCGTCCATGAGGAGGCGGCGGACGGCCGAGTCGGTCACGTCCTCGTCGACGAGCGCGGCCGGGCGGTGGTGGAGCCGGACGACCGTCTGGACGAAGTCGAGCGGGTCGCCGAGCGGGAGCTTGAGCCGCCGGAAGATGGGCGGGATCATCTTCTTGGGCCCGAGGAACTCGTGGCCGTGGAACGTCCAGCCGGTTCCGGGCTCCCACCGCTTCGTCGGCTCCTTCCCGATGTCGTGGAGGAGGGCGGCCCACCGGAGCCAGAGGTCGTACCCGTCGGCCCGCTCGCCCACGCCGACGCCGCGCTGGAGGTGGGCGAGGTTGTCGACGACTTCGAGCGTGTGCCAGAAGTTGTCCTTGTGCGCCCGCCCGCCGACCTCCTCGACGCCTGCGAGCGCCGTGACTTCGGGCAGGATGTGTTCGAGAATCCCGGTCCGGAACAGGAGTCCGAGGCCGATCGACGGGACGGGCGCGGCGAGCAGCTTGTGGAGCTCGTCGGTGACCCGCTCGGCGGAGACGATCTCGATCCGCCCGGCCGCCTCGGCCATGGCCTCGACGGCCTCCGGCGCCACGTCGAACCCGAGCTGGGCGGCGAACCGCGCGGCGCGGACCATCCGGAGCGGGTCGTCTTCGAACGTCACGGCCGGGTCGAGCGGCGTGCGGAGGACCTTGGCGTCGAGGTCGCCCAGACCGTCGAACCGATCGACGATCTCGCCGAACGAGTCCGCGTTGAGCGACGCCGCGAGGGCGTTGACGGTGAAGTCGCGCCGTGCGAGGTCGTCATCGAGCGTCCCGTCCTCGACGATGGGCTTCCTGGAATCGGACCGGTAGCTCTCCTTCCGGGCGCCGACGAATTCGAGGACGAGGCGGTCCGCGTCGTCCCAGCCGTCCTCGTCCAACAGCGCACCGAGGCGCGCCCTCGGGACGGTCACGGCGGCCGTCCCGAACGCCTCGTAGACGGCCGGCGCTTTGACCCCGAGCGCCTTCGCCACCGCCTTCGCCAGCTCGATGCCACTCCCGACCGCGACGACGTCGAGGTCGGTGGTGTCGCGGCCGAGGAGCGCGTCGCGCACGGCCCCGCCGACGGCGTACGCGTCGACGCCCAGCCGGTCGGCCTCGGCGCCGACGCGGCGGAGGACGGGCTCGAAGGGGAGGGAGAGCGTGCGGGTGGGCATGGGTGACGAGTGGACGAACGACCCGCCCGAAAGATCGAAGGGCCGGCCCGGTCGGCCTGCCAAGCCTCGGGAAAGGCGATGCGTCATGAGCGCGCCCATTCCACACCTGCCCGCTCTCAGCGCAGCCGCTCCTGGGCGCGCTCAGCGAGGCGGAGCGTGGCGAGGGCGTCGTCGAGGGCGTAGGGCGCCGGCCGGCCGGCGGCGACGGCGGCGACGAACGCCTCGACCTCGGCAGTCTCGGGGTCCGAGGCGGGGGGAGTCGCGGCGACGGGGGCGCCGCTCCCCTCGGCCTCGACGCACAGCGGCCCGGCGAGCGACCGCGCCTCGACGCGCGAGCCCGGCCGGGCCGCGTAGAGCGCGACCTCGTCCTCTGTGACGTGGTCCGAAAAGCGGACCGTGGCCTGGGCGTAGGCCCCGTTCTCGAAGCGGGCCGCGAGGGCGACGGCTCGGAGCGCGTCGCGGTCGCGCTCGGCGACGGCGTCGAGCCGCGTGACGTCGCGGGCGGCGGCGAGCGTGGCGCAGAGGTCGAGGGCGCCGGCCAGGAGCGTCGGCCAACCGGCGGCGGCGAGGGGGCCGTCGACGCGGGCGACGAGGCCGAGGGTGACGAGGCGCGCGGCCCAGCCGTCGGGCACGCCGGAGAGCGCGGCCGTCGCCCCGAGCGGGCGCGCGACGCCGACCTCGACGCCGGCCTCCTCGGCGCGGTCGGCGAGGGCCCCGGCCGCGCTGGCGCTGGCGGCCGGCGGCCACAGCAGGAACGCGTGGGCCCCGGCCCCGACCGCCTCGGCCGCCACGTCGACCCGCCGCTCGACCGGCCCGCCGATGACGACGATGCCGCCGCGTGTGCCCTCCGCCCGGGGGGCGGATGGAGCGGAGAGGCGCGCCGCGAGGGCGGGCGCACCGACGATGGTGAGCGGGAGAGCCATGGGGTCCGGGGGACGCCAATCTACCCGTCTGGTTCACCCCGTCCGCGCACGAGGCGCCTACCTTCGAACAGGTCCCTGTTCGTCCCATGCACGTCGTCCGTTTCACCGCTCTGGCGGCCCTTTTCGTCTCCGTCCTCCCGGCCGCGGCCCAGACCGTCCCGGCCCGCGGCTCCGACGGCACGTTCGACGTGGCGACGTGGAACCTCGAGTTTTTCGGCGACCCCTCGCAGGGCCCGTCGAACGACGCCGTCCAGCTCCGCAACGTTGTCGCCGTCATGCAGCAGGGCGGGATCGACCTGTGGGCGCTCCAGGAGGTCGTCGATACCGACGACGAGTGGCAGACCCTTCTCGGCGAGCTCGGCACGGACTTCGGGGCCTACCTCGGGCCGGAGGTGAGCAGCACCCCGACGTTCGACCAGCGCCTCGCGTTCGTCTACGACCGCTCCGTCGTCCAGCCCATCCGGACGCGGACGATCCTGGAGAGCGAGGACTACGAGTTCGCCGGGCGCCTCCCGCTCGAGATGCAGGCCCGGGTGACAGTCGGCGGCGTGGCGCGGACGGTCTACGTCATCACGTTCCACGCGAAGGCCAGCACCGACACGGAGAGCTACAACCGTCGGGTCGCCGCCGCGGACGCGCTCAAGGACTACGTCGACGACCGGATCGCGCGGGGCGAGGAGGTCATCGTGCTGGGCGACTTCAACGACTACCTCGTCGGCTCGACGCGGGGCGGCAGCTTCGACTCGCCGTACGACGTGTTCGTCGAGGACGAGGGCTACGTCCCGGCCACGCTCCCGCTTCAGCAGGCGGGCATCAACACGTTCTGCCGGTCGTCGACGTGCACCTCCGGCGACACGCGGGACCACCTCCTGTTCACGGCCGGTCTCGGGGACCTCTACGTCTCCGATTCGGCCGACCGCTACGGCGAGCTCCTCACAGCCGTCCCCAGCTACACCACGTCGACCTCGGACCACCTCCCGGTGCTCGCGCAGTTCACGTTTATGCCGACGGCCGCCGACGACGGCCCCGAGGCGGACCGGGTCGCGCTCCTGGATCCGGCGCCGAGTCCGTTCCGTGATTACACGCGTCTCCGCTTCCGCCTCGGCGCGTCGGCCAACGTCCGGCTGGAGGTGTTCGACGCACTGGGCCGTCGCGTCGCGTCGCTGGCCGGCTCGTTCGGCGAGGGCGAGCACGCGGTGCCGCTCGACGGCCGCGCCCTGACCCCGGGCCTGTACGTCGTCCGCCTGACGGCCGGCGACGAGGTCCAGGCGCGCCCGATCGTCCGGGCGGAGTAGTCGGGGGATCTCCCCCATGCCGCGCGTGCGGAGCGTGGCCCTAGGTTGGGTCATGCACAGTCGTCCGCACATGTCTCGCAAACGCCGCCGCCCGACCGGTCCGTCCGTCCCCAACGACGCGGCGGCGTTGGATGGGAGCCCGGCCGAGCCGGGGCGCGTGCGGGGGATGGCGTGGCGGCTGTTCCCGTTCCGCGGCCGCTTCCTCTCGCCCGAGACGCGCTACGTCTACGAGCGGCTGCCCGAGGCGCCGACCCCGTTTACCTCGGCGGAGGTCGCGGGCCTCTGCGCTGAGGCGTCGGGCGAACTCGAGCTCGAAGGCCCCTGCAACCCGGCCGAGGTCATGGACCTCCTCGTCTCGCGGACGCTCGTGGTGTGGGCCGAGGGCGGATTCGTCAAGCGCCGCCGCACGAAGCCGCGCCCCAAGGCCTGAGCGCCGAGGTGGGGGCGCCGAGGTGGGGGAGGGCAACGAAAAAGGCGGCGGCCTCAGAGAGACCGCCGCCCGGACGTAAGAGTCGGGGGGGGCTTAGTAGCCGCCGCCGCCACGGTAGCCGCCGCCACCGCCGCCGTTGCCGCCACGGTAGCCGCCGCCACCGCCGCCGCCACCGCGGTAGCCGCCGCCGCCACCACCGCCGCCGGAGCGCTCGGTGCGCGGGCGGGCCTCGTTGACCGTGAGCGGGCGACCGCCCATGTCTTGGCCGTTGAGGCCCTCGATGGCCGCGTCGGCCTCACCGTCGTTGGACATCTCGACGAAGCCGAAGCCGCGCGAGCGGCCGGTGTCGCGGTCCTTGATGACGGTCGCCTTGTCGACGGTGCCGTACTCTTCGAACAGGGTGCGGAGGTCGTCGTCGCCCGAGGAGTACGGGAGATTCGCGACGTAAATGTTCTTCATGTCTGCGGGAAACTGGGTGTGGAGCGCCGACAGGGAAAGGCGAAAGACGGTGGGCCAAATAGCTCGACTCGGATCTGTCGGCCCCGCGTGCTCCGGGAAAACAGCGCCCGCGACGAGGCGCCGGATGGCGACCGTCGCGGGCATGTGCACCCCAACATACCGCGAGAACGGCCGTGGGATCCCCCACGCAGCGAATTCGCATGCGGGCCGGAACGGGAGGCCGGCCGAGGTGAGAGGACGGGCGGGCCGGCCGCTCGACGGGACGTCAGTCGAGTCCGTAGGCCTCGGCGATCTGCTCGGCCGTAAACGGCTGGCGCTCGGCCTCGGGCAGCGCCTCCCGCGTCACGACGAACGGGCCGATCGCGAGCGCGTCCATGTGCGTCCGCCGGAACACCCGGACCGCGTCGGCGGGGGCGTGGACGATGGGCTCGCCGCGCACGTTGAACGACGTGTTGACGAGGACCGGGCAGCCCGTCTGGGCTTCGAAGGCCTTGAGGAGGTCGTAGTAGAGCCCGTTCCGCTCTTTCGTCACCGTCTGCACGCGGGCCGAGCCGTCGACGTGCGTCACGGCCGGCACGGCGCTCTCGACGCGCCCGAGTCGCTCCAGCCCGTCGCCCTCGACGCGCGCATCGCGGACGGGCCCGACGAGGAGCATGTAGGGCGACTCGGGACCGGAGGGGTCCAGCCCGTCGGGTCCTCCGAGGTCGAAGAACTCGCCGGCCCGCTCCGCCAGCACCGACGGCGCGAAGGGGCGGAAGCTCTCGCGGAACTTGATCTGGAGGTTCACGCGGCGCTGCGTCGCGCGGTCCCGCGGGTCGGCGAGGATCGAGCGGTGGCCGAGGGCACGGGGCCCGAACTCGGCGCGGCCCTGGAACCAGCCGACCGTGCTCCCCTCGGCCAGCAGCCCCGCGACGCGGTCGACCAGGGCCGCCTCGGTGGGCGCCTCGTGGTAGGGGAGGCCCTCGGCGTCGAGCACGGCGCGGATCTCCTCCGGGCCCCACGCCGGCCCGAGCATGGCCCCCCGCATGGCGTCGGCCGGGTGGACGGTCCGTCCGAGGCCGGCCCACTCGTGGGTGGCGACGAGCGCGGCGCCGAGCGCCCCGCCGGCGTCGCCGGCCGCGGGCTGGACCCAGATCCGCTCGAAGGGGCCCTCCCGGAGCAGCCGGCCGTTCGCCACGCAGTTGAGCGCCACGCCGCCCGCGAGGCACAGATTCGTCTCTCCCGTCTCGGCGTGGACGTGCCGCGCCATCCGCAGCACGGCCTCCTCGACCACCACTTGGACGCTCCGCGCGAGGTCCATCTCCCGCTGCGTCAGCGGCGACTCCGGTGCGCGGGCCGGGCCGCCGAACAGCTCCTCGAACCGCCGCCCCGTCATCCTGAGCCCAACCGGGAACGTGAAGGCGTCGGCGTGGAGCCGGTACGAGCCGTCGGGCTTGAGGTCGATCAGGTGCTCGGTGATCGCGTCGACGTAGCGTGGCTCGCCGTAGGGCGCGAGGCCCATCAGCTTGTACTCGCCCGAGTTGACCCGGAACCCGCAGAACGTGGTGAACGCCGAGTAGAGGAGACCGAGCGAGTGCGGGAAGTGGATCTCGGCCTTCAGGTCGAGCCCGTTCCCCTCGCCCACGCCCCAACTCGTCGTGGCCCACTCGCCGACGCCGTCGGTCGTGAGCACGGCAGCCCGCTCGAAGGGGGAGGGGAAGAAGGCGCTGGCGGCGTGGCTCCGGTGGTGCTCCGAAAACACCATCGGCCCGTCGTAGTCGCCGAGCTCGGTCCGGATGACGTCGGGCGTCCAGAGCTTCCGCTTGAGCCAGAGCGGCATGGCCTCGAGGAACGACGCGAGCCCGCGCGGGGCGTAGGCAACGTACGTCTCGAGGAGCCGTTCGAAGGTCAGGAGGGGCTTGTCGTAGAACGCGACGGCGTCGAGCTCGCTCGCGTCGAGGCCGGCCTCCTGGAGGCAGTAGTCGACGGCGCCGCGGGGGAACGACGGGTCGTGCTTCCGACGCGAGAACCGCTCCTCCTGCGCCGCCGCCACGATCTCGCCGTCGCGCACGAGCGCCGCCGCGGAGTCGTGGTAGAAGCAGGAGAGGCCGAGGACGGTCAAGACGCTAGAAGTACCGTTCGAGGCTTTCGCGGTCGGGCCGGCCGTCGTCGCGGGGGAGCCAGTAGGAGGTCGCGTCGGGGTCGGGGCGGCGGTAGAGGAGGTCCTTGCCGGCGAGGCGGAGGACGAGGGCGGTCGGCGTGACGGCGAGGAAGAACGTGAGCGTGAGGAGCACCTTCGTCATGACGAAGCCGAGCGTAAACGCGACGGCCATCCACGCCGTCCGCACCGGCTTCAGGACGATGGGGAGCACGGCGCCGAGCGCGACCAGGAGGCCACCCACGCCGCTCAGCCCCCACGCCCACGCGCCGCCGCCGCGTCGCCACCACAGGAGCGCGCCGATCGCCAGCAGCACGCCGCCGACGACGAGCCCGAACGACCGGAGCGCCCGCGGCGACTCGTCGAGCGCGCGGACCTCGTCGCGGACGGTCTGGAGGAGGGACGGCGAGTCGGACATGGGGCGGGGGCGTCGGCGAGAAAGCTACCGCCCGCCCGAGGCCGCTAGCTTCGAGTCCCATGACGACCGCCCTCCGCTTCGCCCTCGTCTCCTCCCTCGCGCTCGTCGTCGGGTGCGGCCGGTCGGGCGAAGACCCGAGGCCGGGGCCGAACGACCTCCCGCCCATTCCCGACACGCCGCCGGCGTGGGCCGCCGACGCCGTGTGGTACGAGATCGACGTCGACCGCTTCCGCGACGGCGACCCGGAGCGGGCCCCGGCCGTGGCGGCCGTCGCGCGCGCCTCGGGCGTGCCCGCCTCGGCGCTCCGCGAGGCCGGCTGGCGGCCCACGCCCTGGACCGCCGATCCGTCCACGCGCGCCGACTGGGAGCGGGCGCTCGGCAGCGCCGACGAGACCGTCCCGCTCCGGCGCTACGGCGGCGACCTCCAAGGCGTCCTCGCCAAGCTTCCGTACGTTGACTCGCTTGGCGTGACCGCTCTCGTCGTCCGCGTTGCAGACCCGGCGGCGCCCTGGCACGTCGACCCCTGGCTCGGGCCCGCGCCCGCGCGGGACCGGGAGATGGTCACCCTCGAAGATCCTGGCGACCCCGCGACCTGGGGCACCTCGCAGGCCGACCGCCAACTCCTCGACCTCGTCGAGGCCGCCCACGACCGGGGCCTCCGCGTCGTCCTCGACGTGGGCTGGCCCGGGTCGATGGGGGCGACCTCCGCCGACGCCGACAGCGCCGCGACCAACGCGTTCGCCGTCGCCGTCCGCTGGCTCGACCCGGACGGCGACGGCGACCCGTCCGACGGCGTCGATGGGTTCCGGCTCGAAGCAGACCCCTCGGCGGCCTCGTTCCACCGCGGCCTCCGGCGGGTCGTCAAGGCGATCCATCCGGAGGCCGTGCTCCTGGGACGCGTGCCCGCCGACGGCGTCGTCCCCGACCTCGGCGCGTTCGACGCCCTGGACGACCCCCGCGCCTTCCGCGTGCTCCGCCAGTTCCTCGACCCCGCCGGCCCCCAGATCTCGGCCGCCGACGTCGCCGCGGAGCTGGCCGACGTCTACGCCGCGACGCCGCCCGATCACCTCCCGGCCTACGGGTCGGTCGCCGGCGGCCCCGAGGCGCCTCGCCTCGCGACGGCGCTCCGCAACGCCAACGTCCTCGACGACGCCGAGGCGACGCCGCGCGTCCGGCCCGGCTACGACGTCTCGCCGCCCGGCCCGGCCGTCGTTCGCGCGGTGGGCCTCTACCGGCTGCTCCAGGCGACGTTGCCGGGGGCGCCGCACCTCCTCTACGGCGACGAGGCCGGGCTGGCGGGCGCCCGGGCCCCCGACAACCGCCGCCCGATGCTGTGGGACGACCTCGACTACGCCGTCGTGCAGACCCGGGGCGAGGCGAGGCCGGTCGCGCCCGACGCCGCGCTCCGCGACCTCACGGCCCGCGCGCTCCGCCTCCGCCGCGACCATGCGGACCTCTTCGCCCGCGGGACGCTCGACTGGGAGGCCACCGGCGACGTCCTCCGCTTCTCGCGTCAGACGGCCGACGCGGAGGCCGTCGTCGTGGTGAACCTCAGCGACGTGCCGGTCCGGGTCGAGATCGAGGGAGCCCTCGCGCTCGCCGTCGGTCCCGAGCCCGCCGTCACCGAGGGGCGGGCGACTGTCGCGCCGCGTTCCGGCGCCGTCTTCTTGTCGCCGGCGGTTCTCCCCTGAGTCGGGGGTGGAACAGGAGGGGACCCGTGTCGAGATTGCGCCGTCCCCTCTCCCCGACCCATGGCTCGCGCGCTCCTCGCCGCTCTTTCCCTCGGACTCGTTTCGGCCGCCTCCGCGCAGTCGCTCGCGACCGACGCCTCGCCCGTCGCCGGCACGCTCACACCCGGCGTCACCGAGGCCTCCGTGACCTTCGACGCGCGCGCGACCGACGAGCTCGTCCTCCCCGGCGTCGACGGCTGCTACGGCTACGTCGACCCCTCCGCACCGGACGCGGCCGTCGAGTGGGGCGGGGGCGACCTCCAGATCTGGGTCCAGGGCGGATTCGACGCGACGCTGGCGGTCTACGGACCCGACGGCGCCTGGTCCTGCAACGACGACTCGAACGGCGTCCTGCCGGCGCTGAGCTTCGAGGGGGCGGAGGCCGGGCGCTACGTCGTCTGGGTCGGCGGCTTCACCCCGGACCCCGACGGGGCGTCGGTGACGCTCCTCGCGGGCCCGCCACCGCCGGCGCCCGTCCTCGACCCCGACGCGGCCCCGCAGGCGGGGGTGATCGAGGCGGCCGGTGGGTTCGAGGCCGAGCAGGGCGCCATCACGGTTTCTGTCGAGGCCGGCGGGCCCGACTCGGCCCAGTCCTTCGGTGACGACGCGGCGAGCGTCTACTGCGCGGGCTACATCGACGCCGGCACGCCGACGGCGGTCGTCGATTATGACGCCGATGGCGGGACGGGCGTCCTCACGGTCGGCGCCACGGCGTTCGACGACCTCGTCTTGCTCGTCCAGAACCCCGACGGGAGCGTCCTCTGCAACGACGACTTCAACGGGACTGACCCGCTGGTCCAGATCTACGACCCCGAGAGCGGGCGGTACGTCGTCTGGGCCGGCCGGTTCTCGATCGGCTCCGACCCGATCGACGCGACGCTGACGATCTCCGAGACGGAGACGGAGGTGGAGATCTACGACGACTTCGAGGACTACGGCAGCGGGCCGTTTTCCGAGGGCACGTACCTCCCGCTCGAGATCGACGCCGTGCCGGACGTCCGCGTGGGGGCCAACGACGACGAGGGCGAGTCGGCGGAGGTCTCGTTCCGGCCGATGGCGCCGAACCCGGTCCAGGGCTCCTCCTGCGCCGGCTACATCGACGCCGCGCCGACAGCGGGCGTCACGCTCCGCGGCGACGGCCCGTTCGCCATCACGGCCTCGGCCGCTGACGACCTCACGCTCCTCGTCCGCACGCCTGCCGGCGGCTGGTTCTGCAGCGACGACGCCGACGCTCTGAACCCGGGCGTCCAGATCGACGCGCCCGAGGCCGGGCTCTACCTCGTCTGGATCGGGGCGTTCGGCGACATGGGCGGCGGATTCGCCGAGGCGACGCTGGCCGCAATGCCGGGCGAGTTGGTCGTGAGCGAGCCCGACTATGGGGTGGGCGGAGTGGACGTCGAGCCCCAGTCCGAGGGGATGTACGCGGGGTCCGAGATCGTGGGCGGCTCGGCGCCCGTGCAGGCGTCCGTGCCGTCCGAGACCGATGTCGAGGCGGGCGGGACCGTCCTCAACCCGGTCGAAGGCGCGGCCTGCCACGGCTTCCTCAGCGCGACCCCGTCCGCCTCGGTGGAGGCCAGCGGCCCCGTCACGATCGGCGCGACGGGCGACCAGGACCTCACGCTCGTGGTCCAGGCCCCGGACGGCTCGTGGACCTGCAGCGACGACGCCGACGGATCCGACCCGCGTGCGACGGTCGACGGGGGCGAGGGCACCTATTCCGTGTGGGTCGGCACCTACTACCGGCGGGCGGAGCCCGTCACGGTGACGCTCCGCGTCGAGTAGGCCGACCGGTCCGGACATCGACCGTCACAGGTGGCTCGCCTCCAGCGACGTCTGGGCCGTGCCGGCGTCTCCCGGGCACATCCGCGGCCGGGCGGAACCCTGTAGGACACCAACCGATCATGCGGGGGCCGGCACCAAACCGGCGTGGCACTGCGTTTGCAGATCTCCAGGTACCCCACCCCCTACGACCCATGCGTTTCGCCACTCTCCTCGCGCTTTCGGTCGTCTTCTCCGTCGCCGCCAGCGCCCAGCCACGCACGAGCGCGGCCCCGCAGCACACGCTGTCCATCGCCGACGCGGCCGTCTCGACCTCGCTCCGGGCCGGCGGCTCGGACCGGAATGCCGTTCCCGGGAGCGGTTGCTCGGGCTACATCGACAACGCCCAGCCGTCGGCGAAGCTGACGGTCGAGGGCGACGGGCCGCTCGCGATCTACGCCGTCTCGGGCTCCGACACGACGCTGCTCGTCTCCGACCCGGCCGGTCGCTGGCACTGCTCCGACGACGCCAACGGGAGCAACCCGGCCGTGACGTTCGCCCGCGCGGCGCCCGGCACGTACGTCGTGTGGGTCGGGACGTTTTCGCCGGATCAGGCCCCGGCGACCCTCTCGGCGGTCCGCGGCCAGCCGGCCTGGTAGGCCCGCCTCGGCGCCGAGGCGGACCGGGCGGCTAGGCCTCCTGGTCCGTCCGCAGCGTTTCGAGCAGGCTCGAGAGCTGCGAGAGCTGATCGTCTGTGAGGTGACGCCCGAGGCGGCCGATCGCCTCCGCCACAGGGGCGTCGAGCCGGCTCAGCACGTCGAGCCCCTCGGGGGTGATGTGGACCTCGACGACGCGCCGGTCGTGCTCCGCCCGCTCGCGCTTGATGAGGCCGCGCGCTTCCAGTCGGACGAGGAGCCGCGTGACGTCGGGCGTCCGGTCGAGGAGCCGCTCGCCGATCTCGGAGCAGGCGTAGCGTTCGGGGTGCCGACCGCGGAGAATCCGGAGGACGTTGTATTGGGCCTGCGTGACGCCGTGTGGGGCCATGGCCGCCGTCATCTCGCCCGAGATCCAGGAGGCGGTGGCGAGCACGTTGAGCAGGGCCTCTTGTTCGAGCGAGGCGAAGTGGTCCTGCTGGATAAGGTCGGAGAGCGTCACGGGGCGGCGGCGGAAGGGGGGGTCCTACGGCCGGCCCATCGGCGGTTGTTCCAACAGGTGTCCGCTACGCGCCGGTGTCCGCTACGCGCCGTCGCGCTCTGACGGCGCCGGTTGACGCGCGCTCATCGCCCCGTCGCCTGATCCGACCGGCGCCGGCGGGAGGGCGAACGCGAACGCGGACCCGTAGCCGACGCGGCTTTCGACGTCGAGCCGCTGGCCGTGCGCCTCGAGGATGTGCTTGACGATGGCCAGCCCGAGCCCCGTCCCGCCCTCGGCCCGCGACCGGCTCTTGTCGACGCGGAAGAACCGCTCCGTCAGCCGGTTGATGGCGTCCTGGGGGATCCCGATCCCGTCGTCGACCACGGCGATGCGGACGTCGCCGGTGTCGCGGAGGCGGGCGGCGACCTCGACGTGACCGCCGGCCTCGTTGTATTTGACCGCGTTCTCGACGAGGTTCGTCAGGACCTGTCGGATCCGGTCGCGGTCGCCGAGCACGGGCGGCAGCGTGGCCGGCACGCGGACGGCGAGCTCGACGTGGTGCTCGCGGGCCGCGTGCTCCAGTCCCTCGACCACCTCGGTGGCGAGCGCGCCGAGGTCGAACGGCTCGCGCGTGACCTGAAGCCGGCCCGTCTCCAGCTTCGAGATGTCGGAGAGGTCGCGCGTGAGGGCGTCCAGCCGGCTCGCGTTGGCGTAGATCTTCTCGACGAACCGGCGGCGGACGCGGTCGTCGTCGAGGGCGCCGTCGAGGAGCGTCTCGGCGAAGCCGGTCACGGCGAAGATGGGCGTCCGGAGCTCGTGGCTCACGTCGCCGAGGAACTCGCGGCGGTAGCTCTCGACGCGCTCCAGCCGCTCGATCTCGCGCTGGAGCGTCCGGCCGGCCCGCCCGACCTGGTGGATGAGCGCGTCGAGCTCGTCGCGGCCCGTCGCGCCCGGGAGGGAGGCGAGGGCGTCGAACCGACGTTTCCGCGCCTCGCGGAGCGTCCGCCGCGCTAACTCCAGCCTCCCGGCGATCTGCCGCGAGACGGCCGCGTAGGTCGCCACGCTCGCGACGAGCGCCATCAGCACGCCCGCCAGAAGCCCTGTCCGGACGCCGCCGGGCACGCCCGCGCCGATCGCGGCGACGAGCCCGACTGGCAGCGCGACCGTCGCCGCCACGCGGAGCGCGAGGCGGTGCACGCGGGACGGGGTGTAGGTAGGGGCGGTCACCACCGCAGGATAGCGGATGGGGGCTCGAAAGGGAGTGGGGATCCCGCCAGATCGACCGGCTCCGCCCGCCTCGGTGCCGCGGTGGGCCGAGCCGCGCGCCGGCTCGGCGCTACTCGCCCAGCGCCTCCGCCAGCCGGTACCCGACGCCCTTGACGGTCTCGATGTAGTCGCTCCCGATCTTCTCCCGGATCTTCCGCACGTGGACATCGACCGTCCGGTCCACGACGACGACGTCGGCGCCCCAAACGGCGCTGAGGAGCTCGTCGCGCTCGAACACGCGGCCGGGGTGGCTGGCCAGGAAGAACAGGAGTTCGAACTCCTTCCGCGGGAGCCGGAACGTCTCGCCCGTCGCGGGCCGCTCGACGACGTAGCGGTCGCGGTCGACCACGATGTCGTGGACGCGGACCTGCGCCGTCGTGGCCTCCTCTTCGCGCTCGATCCGTCGGAGGAGCGCCTTGACCCGGCTCACGAGGCGCTTCGGGGAGACCGGCTTCGGGAGGTAGTCGTCGGCTCCGGCCTCGAGCCCGGCGATCTCGTCGCGCTCGTCGGTCCGCGCCGTCAGCATCAGGATCGGCGTGAGCCGAAGCGCGGCCCGTTCGCGGATCTGCTCGGTCAGCGCGACCCCGTCCATCCGCGGCATCATGATGTCGACCACGATGAGGTCCGGCTTCTCGGCCTCGGCGAGCGCGAGCCCGGACACGCCGTCGGCGGCCGTGAGGACGGTAAAGCCCGCGGTCTCGAGGGCGTACTGGAGGAGCTCGACGAGGTCCGGCTCGTCGTCGACGACGAGGACCGTGGCGCGGTCGTCGTCCGTCGGGAGCGCAGGCGCGGCGGCGTCCATAGCGGATGGGGCGGTGGACTCGGAAGCTAGGAGGGCTTCCGGGGGCGCGTGTTACCGCAGTGTATCCCCCGCCTGGGGGCCCACCCCGATCCCGAGGCGGGCGGAGTCGACTACGCTTCGCGGAGGGCGAGCCGGATGAGCTCCTCGGCCGACTGGGTGCCGGGGTGGGCGCGAAGGACTTTCCGGAGCCGCTTCTCGGCCTCGGCCCGGCTGAGCCCGAGCGCCTCCAGGCCCGAACGGGCGTCGGCGCGGGCCTCGCTGGAGCCGTCGCCGCCGAGCGCGCCGGCGGGTTCGAGCCCGTCCATCGAGGCGAACTTGTCGCGGAGCTCGACGATGAGCCGCTCGGCCGTCCGCTTCCCGATGCCGGGGATGCGCGTGAGCATGGCCGCGTCGCCGGCCACGACGGAGTCGCGGAGTTCGCTCGGGCTCATGGCGCTGAGCGCGGCGATGGCCAGCTTCGGCCCGACTCCGCTCACGTTGGTCAGCGTCTCGAACGTCGTCCGCTCGGGGTCCGAGGCGAACCCGTAGAGCGTGAGCGCGTCGTCGCGGACGACGAACGACGTGACCAGCTTGGCCGGCTGGCCGACGGCCGGCAGCCGCTCATACGACGAGGCCGGGATGAGCAGGCGGTAGCCGACGCCGCCGGCCTCGATGACGGCTTCGGTCGGCTTCTTGTCGGCGAGTGTGCCAGAAACGTAGGCGTACACAGAACTGGGGCGTGCGAAGCAGGGGGGCGGAATCGGTCCAAGCTAGGCCTGCCCGGTGCCACCGACCTGTCATGGGCGTCGGGCGGGGACCCCCCTGTGCCCCACGTGGGTTCGTCTCCGGCACTCCCCGAGCCCCACGATGCCCGACGCCCCGACGACCGATCCCACCGACGACCTCGACCGCGACGACTCGCCGTCGGGCAGCTACGAGGCCGGCGGGCATGGCGCCGTCCCACCCGATTCGCCGCTCGCGGGCGGCCCCGCCGAGGAAGATGGGAAGACGCTCGCCGACGGGACGACCGTCGCCCACCTCGAACGGCGCGAGCTCGGCTCGTGAGCTACGCGCCGTCGCGGCGGACGAAGTCGAGCAGCCGGCGGGCGTCGGCGCCGCGGTAGCTGCCTTGTTCGACGAGCGTCCCGAGCACGCGGACGGCCTCGGCGTCTCGGCCCCGGTAGAGCAGGATGCGTCCGAGGGCAAGGCGTGCCTCTTGGGAGGCCCACGACGTGGCGTCGGCCTCCTCGACGACGGCTTCGATTTCGGCCGCGGCGGCATCGAGAGTGGCGGCGTCGTACGTGGGGAAGAGCCCGAGCGTCGACCGGCGTGCCTCGTCGACGGCCCCGAGGGCGGCCGCGAGGCGGTCGGCTTCGGGGACCGCCTCGTCGCCTCGGAGGACCGGCGGCGGGTCGGCCTCGATCTCGCCGAGGGCGGCCACCTGCGCCCGCTCGGGGACGAGCGCGGCCGACACGGTGAAGAGGCCGCCGTAGGCGCCAAGGAGGACGGCCGCAGCGGCGGCCCAGGTCGAGGCGCGCACCAGCCGGAGACGGGGACGGGCGGGCGCGGGCTCGAGGAGAGTGAGGGGGCCCGATGCGGAGTCGCCGCCTGGAGCGGGTGTGTCGCCGAGGACGTGACCCGTCAGGCGCTCGTAGCGCCGGAGGGGATCCTCGGCCTCCGCCGCGATCGCGTCCAGGCGGGCGTCGATGGCGTCGTCGCCCTCGGCCCGCTCGCCAGAGGCGGAGTCGAGGAGCGGGGACCCAAAGCGCCGCGCCACGGCGCGCTCGGGGCGGTCGTCGCGGTCCGTGGCCGCGTCGACGAAGGCGGCGAGGCGGCGGGCCTCGGCGTGCGCCTCGGCCCATTCGGGGCGGCCCGCCACGCGGGCGTCGACTGCGGCCCGCTCGTCGGGGGAGAGAGCAGGGTAGTCATCGAGGAGCAGGGCGATGTCAGTCACGGCGATGGGAATCAGGGCCCTAGACCCTCCGGTGGATTCGATCTAACCTCTCCATCGCCCTCCACGGAAGGTTCGCTGTCTGCGTAGTCCGCGGGGAGGCCACCGAACTGGAGGGCGCAGAGGTCGGGGTCCTCGCGAAGGCGGGCGATCGCCTTCGAGTAGTAGGTCCGGGTGGTCGCGAGCGAGCGGCCGGTCGCGTCGGCGATGTCCTGGTAGCTCCGCTTTTCTAGGAGTCGCATCCGGACGACTTCGGAGATGGCGGGCGGCAGGGCCTCGACGGCCCGCGCGACGAGCCGCCGGACGAGGACCCGGTCGAGTCCGCTCGTCTCGGCCGGCGCCACGGGCGCCACGTGCTCGTCCAACTCGACCGTCTCTCGGCGCCGCTGGCGGTACGAGTAGAGGACGTTCCGGCAGACGACGCTGACGAACTGGGGGAACCGTTCGGGGTCGCGGACGGACGACATCGACCGGAGCAGCCGCTTCATGGCGCGCTCAATGACGCCGTCGATGTCGCTCACACCAGATGTCCGCTCGCGGGCGAACTTTCCGTAGAAGTACCACACGACGTAGCAATAGGCCCAGAGTTGGGCCGTCTCCCGATCGGCCTCTCGGCCTTCGGCCCGCCAACGCACGAACGTCTCCCGTGCCGCCTCGAAATCGTCGACGGCGAACGGGAGGTGGCGGGCCAGGTCCTGGAGCCGAGAGGAGTGGTCGCGGGCCACGGGTGGGTAAACGGCGGTCCCGCGCGAAGATAGAGGCCGCCCGGAGGGCCGGGGAAGAATCCTTGAACCCCACCAGATGGGGCCTCTGGGAGGGCTCCGCGCGTTGACCGCGGAGGGGGCGACGGTCTAGCTTGGACCCTTCGATTGCGCCCGGTCCGCCCCGAAGGGCCCGCGGACCTCGGCGCGCCGGTCGCGGAGCGGCCGGGCCGACGGCCTCTGCGTCGGTCCCGGGGCCGCCCCTTTTTGTGTCCACCGGCGACGCCCTCCGCCCATCCGGGCTCCCAGACCCTCCCCCTTATGAACACGACCTCGTTCAAGACCTACAGCGCCAAGCCCGGCGACGTCGAGCAGGCCTGGCACGTGGTCGACGCCGAGAACGTCGTCGTCGGCCGGCTCGCCGCTCGCGTGGCCACCATCCTCCGCGGCAAGGACAAGCCCGAGTACACTCCCCACATGGACGTCGGCGACTACGTGGTCGTGGTCAACGCCGACAAGGTCCGGTTCACGGGGAAGAAGGAGACGGACAAGAAGTACTTCCGGCACTCGGGCTACCCCGGCGGCATCCGCGAGCGGACGCCCAAGGAGGTCCGCGCCACGCACCCCGAGCGGATCATCGAGGCGGCCGTCAAGGGCATGCTCCCACGCACGAAGCTCGGCCGCCAGCTCTACAAGAAGCTCCACGTCTACGCCGGCCCGGACCACCCGCACGAGGCCCAGCAGCCGCAGACGCTCACGATCGATTAGTCCCGCGAGGGTCGGCTCGCGCCGACCTGCGCACTCCGACCCCTCGCACCCCAGCAGTATGGCAACCCAGTACCAGGCCGTCGGCCGCCGCAAGACGTCGGTCGCCCGCGTCTACCTCCGCCCCGGCTCCGGCAACGTCGTCGTCAACAAGCGGCCGCTCGCGGAGTACCTCCCGACGGCGATCCGCCAGGCGTCCGCGACGGCCCCGCTCGACCTCACCGAGCTCCGCGGCCAGTTCGACGTCCTCGTCAACGCGAAGGGCGGCGGGCTGACCGGCCAGGCCGAGGCCATCCAGCTCGGCATCGCCCGGGCCCTCGTCGACTTCAACGAGGACCTCCGCAAGCCGCTCCGCGACGCCGGCTACCTCACGCGCGACCCGCGCATGGTCGAGCGGAAGAAGCCCGGCCAGCCGAAGGCCCGCAAGAAGTTCCAGTTCTCGAAGCGCTAAGCCGCTTCGCCGGCCGCCTCTCGGGGCGGCCCCATCCCCCACCCCGCCTGAGCTGCTGGCGGGTGCCTCCGCCTCGGCGTCTTTTCGGAGCGACTCGCTCCACGGACGCACCGAGGCCGGGGTCGCCAGCGGCGCCGACGGCGGGGCCAGGCTCAACCACCAGCGCCGCGCCGCGGCGCCCACTCCCACTCTGACATGGCACGCGCCTCCCTCGAAGACCTGCTCCGCGCCGGCGCCCACTTCGGGCACCTCACCTCCCGGTGGAACCCGAAGATGGCCCCGTACATCTTCATGCAGCGGAACGGGATTCACATCCTGGACCTCAAGCAGACCCAGCAGCTCCTGGACGACGCCGCCGACGCGGCCGGCCGGTTCGCGGCGAAGGGCCGGAAGATCCTCTTTATCGGCACCAAGAAGCAGGCCCAGAGCGTCGTCCGCGAGGAGGCCGAGCGCGCCGGGATGCCGTTCGTCGTCGACCGCTGGCAGGGCGGGATGATGACCAACTTCGCCACCATCCGCGGGAGCCTCCGCCGGATGGAGACGCTCCGTCGCGAGGAGGCCGACGGCACGACGGCCCAGCTCAAGAAGAAGGAGCGGCTCATGCGGTCGCGCGAGCTCGAGAAGCTCGACCGCGTCCTCGGCGGCATCTCGGACATGGGCAAGCTGCCCGGCGCCGTCTTCGTCGTCGACGTCAAGCGCGAGCACATCGCCGTCGACGAGGCCCGCAAGCTGAACATCCCGATCATCGCCCTCGTCGACTCGAACGTCGACCCGGACCTCGTCGACTTCCCGATCCCGGCGAACGACGACGCGATGAAGTCCGTCGCTCTCTTTACGCGCGTCATCGCCGACGCCATCATCGAGGGCCAGAAGGCCGGCGCCATCGAGCGCGACGCGGCCGTCGCCGAGGCCCAGAAGCGGGCCGTCGAGGATGAGAAGGCCGACACCGAGGAGGCCGCCCAGGAAGAGGAGGTCACGACGATGGCCGACGCCGAGACCGAGGCGAAGGTCGAGGCCGCCCAGGCCCGCTCCGCCTCCTAAGAAGCGCTCCGCGCGAACACTCCGTGACGGGGAAACGCGGGCGCCGCCGGCCTCGTCGTTTCCCCGTCTCTCGTTTCCGCCGGGCGCCGCCCGGCCCCAGACCGAACCCGACCCAACCATGGCTATTTCCGCCCAGGACGTCAAGAAGCTCCGCGAGCAGACCGGCGTCGGCATGATGGACTGCAAGAAGGCGCTCGTCGAGGCCGACGGCAACTTCGAGGAGGCCGTCGAGATCCTCCGCAAGAAGGGCCAGAAGGTGGCCGCCAAGCGCGCCGACCGCGAGGCCTCCGAAGGCGCCATCGTCACCGCGACCACCGACGACGGCGGTGCCGGCGTCATCGCCGAGGTCAACTCCGAGACCGACTTCGTGGCCCGCAACGACGAGTTCGTCGGCTTCGCCCAGTCGATCGCTGACGCGCTCCTGGCGGCCCGCCCCGCCGACGTCGAGGCCGCCAAGGCCGACGTCCAGGTCAACGGCCAGGCGCTCGGCGACGCTCTCACCCAGATGACCGGGAAGATCGGCGAGAAGATCGAGCTCAAGCGGTTCGAGATCGTCGACGCCGCCGACGGCGGGACCGTCGTCGACTACATCCACCCGGGCGCCAAGCTCGGCGTGCTGGTCGAGATGACGGGCGACGGCGACCTCGAGGACGCCGGCCGTGACGTGGCCATGCAGGCCGCCGCCATGAACCCGATCGCCGCGACCCGTGCCGACGTCCCGCAGGACGTCCAGGACAAGGAACTCGAGATCGGCCGCGAGCAGGCCCGCGCCGAGGGCAAGCCGGACCAGATCCTCGACAAGATCGCCGAGGGCAAGCTGAACCGGTACTTCAAGGACAACGTCCTCGTCGAGCAGCCCTTCGTGAAGGACTCCTCGCAGACGGTCCAGCAGATGCTGAAGGCCCAGGGCGCCGACCTCAAGCGGTTCGTCCGCTTCGCGCTCGGCGGCTGACGCCGACCCTCCCCGCCTCGGCCCCGAGGCGACGGTGGGGCCGGAGCACCCGTTCGCCGGTGCAGTTGCGGGGCGGCTCGGCGCGATCCAGAACGGGCTGAGCCGAGACCGGGAAGCGGAGGCGGCCTACCGCCGGTCGGTCGCGATCCTCCGCGGCGCGTTCCCCGATGGGTGCCCCCCGCTGGCGCATGTCACCTACCGGCTCGGCGCGTTCCTCGTCGGCCGGGAGCCGGCTGAGGCCGAGCGCCTCCTCCTCGAGAGCGACCGGCTGTGCCGGGCGATCCCCGACGCCGACCCGGAATGCGCGGCGCGGGCCCGTGCGGCGCTCGCCGGCCTCGGGAGCTGACGCGGGCCCACCGGCAGTGGACAGAGCGGGGCGGTCGCGTCAGCGGCCCGCCCCGCCCGCCTCGGCACCGAGGCGGTGGAGCCGGACGGACTACGCTCCGTCGATGAGCCGCTGGAGGACGTCGCCGAGGTGGCGGGCCAGCGTGTCCTTGTCGCCGCCGAGCGTGCCCGAGCCGATCACGTCGCGCGTGAGGGCGAACCCGAACAGGACGGCCACGACGAGGCCGGCCCGCTCGCGGGCGTCGGCGCCGCCGAGCCACTCGGCCAACGGGGTGGCCACCTGCTCGGCGATCGCGGCGCGGAGGACGCCGCCAGCCTCGGGGTGCGGGGCCGAGTGGAGCAGGACGAGCGTCGGGTCGAACCCCTCGCGGCGTGGCCGGAGGAGCCACCGCGCGAGCCGGTCGCCGAGCGTGGCCCGCTCGCCCACGAGGAGGTTGCCGATCGTGAAGCTGTCGCCGACGACCTCGGTGAAGAGGCCGAGCTTCGAGCCGAAGTAGCGGTTGATGAGCGCGGCGTTGACGTCGGCCTCGGCCGCGATCTCGCGGACGCCGACCTGGCCGTAGCCGGCGTGCGAGAACTGGCGGCGGGCGGCGGCCAGGAGCCGGGCGCGCGTGGCGGCGCGGTCGCCAGTGACGGGCGGCTTGGAGCGGGCGGCCATGGTCGGAGACGGGGGAGGCCCTGGTAAACCGCTGGCGACTTCCGGTTCCCCGAACGCGGTCCCCGAGCCTGCCTTTGGAGTCGTTGCCGGCCTCCGCCGCCGGGCCGTACCTTCGGGACCGCTCCTGCCGCCCCTCTCCAATGGTCCCCGACGACCTGTCGTCCCACGCGTCCTCGCGTGGCGACGGCCTCCGCTACCGCCGCGTCCTCCTCAAGCTGAGCGGCGAGGCCCTCCTCGGAGACAAGTCGTTCGGCATCGACCACGGCGTCCTCGGCCAGTACGCCGCCGATGTGAAGGAGGCCGTCGACGCCGGCGCCGAGGTGGCCCTCGTCATCGGCGGTGGCAACATCTTCCGCGGCGTCTCGCCGCAGGGCTCCAAGATGTCGAGCCGCGCCCACGCCGACTACATGGGCATGCTGGCGACGATGATCAACGGGATGGCGCTCCAGGACGCCCTCGAGGGCGTCGGCCTCGACACCCGGCTCGTCTCGGCCATCGACATGAACGAGATCGCCGAGCCGTTCATCCGGCGCCGCGCCATCCGCCACCTCGAGAAGGGCCGTGTGGTCGTGTTCGGGGCCGGGACCGGCCACCCGTACTTCTCGACCGACACGGCCGCCGCGCTCCGCGCCGCCGAGGTCGACGCCCAGGTCATCCTCAAGGGCACCCGCGTCGACGGCGTGTTCACGGCCGACCCCGAGACCGACGCCTCGGCCCAGCGCTACGAGACCATCTACGGCGCCGAGGTCATCCAGCGTGACCTGAAGGTCATGGACCTCACGGCCGTCACGCTGGCCAAGGAGAGCGGCCTGCCCATCCTCGTTTTCAACATGAATCGGCCCGGGACGTTCGCCCGGGTCCTCCGCGGCGAGCCCGTCGGCACGACCGTCCACTGGGACGACGCGGCCGAGCCGCTCGTCCTCGCCTAGGCGCTTCGCTCCACCGGCTCCCGCCGCCCGACACTTCCCCGACAGACATGATCGACGACTCCCTCCAAGCGGCCCTCGACGAGGCCGAGATGGACATGGACGCCGCCCTCGAGCACCTCGTCCACGAGCTCAACACGATCCGCGCCGGCCGCGCCAACCCGCAGATGCTCGACGGCGTCCGCGTCGAGGCCTACGGCACGACGGTCCCGCTCAACCAGGTCGCCAACACGGCGGCTCCCCAGGCCGACCTCATCACGGTCAGTCCGTACGACAAGAACACGATCGGGGCCATCGAGCGCGGGATCACGGAGGCCAACCTCGGTCTGAACCCGACCAACAACGGGTCGCAGATCCTCCTCTCGATCCCGCCGCTGACCGAGGAGCGCCGCCGCGACCTCGCCAAGACGGCCCGCGCCAAGGGCGAGGAGGCCAAGATCTCGATCCGCAACGCGCGCCGCTCGGCGAAGGACACGATCAAGAAGACGGCCGCCGCGGAGTCGCTCTCGGAGGACATGGAGTACGAGGCCGAGCAGGCGCTCCAGGACCTGACCGACCGCTTCGTGGTCCGCGTCGACAAGACGCTCGACAACAAGGAGAAGGACATCATGACGGTCTAGCGCCGTCCGTGGGCGGCCCGAGGCGGGCGATCTTCGGCGATCCTCCTAAGCCGACGCCCGCCCGGCCGTCTAGATTGGGCGGTCCCGGAGAGGTGCCCGAGTGGCTGAAGGGGCGCGCCTGGAAAGCGCGTGTGCCGGTTTCCGGTACCGAGGGTTCGAATCCCTCTCTCTCCGCCGATACATCTGAGAACCGGCCCCGCGCTTCGCAGGGGCCGGTTTTTCGGTTGATAGCGCGCCGCTGGAGCGCTCCGCCGATGGGCGGGCTCGTCCACTCGAGCGACCGACTCTCTCCGCCTCGGCGTCGAGGCGGGGGGCCCACGGAGCGGAGCCCCCCGGTTTCTCTCGTCGGCATCGGCCGAGGTGGTCGCCGGGGCGGACGTTACGGCGTCCGGTGGTGACGGCCCCGGCCCGGGGGGATCCGCTCGGGCCCGAAGCAACGGCGAGCGGCGTCCACCGGACCGCCCCGCCACACGAACGGCACGCTCGGGGCGACGAGCCGCACGCGGCTGTCGCCGAGTCCGCCCGCCTCGGCAGCGCTACGGCTTGAAGACGAGCCCGACGCCGAGGCGGACGATCCCGCTGTCGATCTCGTCGAAGTTGTCGGTCGATTCGCCTTCGAACGCCAGCTCTGTGAACCGGCCCCCCGTCAGGTCGAGCGCGACGTCGAACGCCACCGACGGGCTGAGGTCGTAGAGGAGGCCGCCGCCGAGCGTGAGCCCGCCGCCGCGGGCCTCGAGGTTCGCGCTCGTGCCCGGGACGTCGAACGAGGCCACCTGGCCGGTCACGGCCGTCTGGAGGTAGGGGTTGAGCCGCGACGACGGCCGGAGGTTGAACCGGAGCCCGAGGTCGGCCGTGCCGAGGCCGTAGCCCTCGCCGCCGTCTTCCGGCTCCATGCCCGCGCCGCCGAGCGCGAGGAACGCCACGAGGCGCGGCGTGAACCCATAGGCGACCTCGCCCGCGATGCCCCCGCCACTGTCCGACGACTCGTCGCTCCCGTCATCGATGGCGAGTTGGGCGGCGTAGACGTGGGCAGAGAGCGAGAGGCCCTCCCGGCCGGCCTGGGCGGATGCGCCGACCGGCAGGAGAAGGGCCGCGAGCGTGACGGCGCGGAGGGCGGGGGACCGGAGCATGGGGCGGGGGCGGGTGAGCGCCTGCCCCTAGCGCACGGCGCTCTCAGAGGTTCCCGAACCGTCTGGAACGGCTGCACGGGCCGTTCCTGACGCCGCGGATCGGGGAAACCCGCGACTTCCACAGCGCCGGTCGGGGGAGGCGGACCACCGTCCGGGCGCGGGAGTACGGGTGGGGCTTTCCCGCGCCGTTTCCCCATGGACCGCCTCTCCGACACGAACGCCAACCCTCGCCTCTCGGCGGAGGTCCTCGAACGGGCCCTCCACGCGACCGACATCATGGTCGTCCTCACCGACCCCCACCTCGAGGACAACCCGATCATCTGGGTCAACGACTACTTCTGCCAGTTCACCGGCTACGGACGCGACGAGGTCCTGGGCCGGAACTGCCGGTTCCTCCAGGGCGACGACCGTGACCAGCCGGCCATCCGCCGCCTCCGCCGCGCGATCGACGCGGGCGAAAGCGTGAACGTCCACATCCGCAACTACCGGAAGGACGGGTCGCCGTTCGACAACGACCTCTACGTGAGCCCGGTCCGCGAGACCCCGAGCGACCTCGACGGCCCGATCCGCTACTTCATCGGCGTTCAGAACGACTCGACGGCCCGCATCCGCGCCGAGGCCGAGGTGGCCGATCGGACGCGGGAGGTCCACGAGACGGCCGAGAACGAGCGGGAGCGGTTCGGGATGGACCTCCACGACGGCCTCGGGCAGGAGCTGGCCGGCGTCGGGCTCCTCCTCAAGGCGCTGGTTGGGCGGCTCGAGGACGAGGGGTCGGCGTCGGGCGCGCTCGCCGGCCGCGTGCTCGATCTGGTGGAGGAGGCGCTCTCATCGGCGCGCGACATGGCGCGCGGACTCAACCCCGTCGACGCATCGCCGTACGGACTCGGCGACGCGCTCCGGACGCTCTGTGACCGGGTGGCCGAGTCGCAGCCCGACATCGAGGTCCGCGCTCGTGTCGAGCCCATCCCCTTCGACGACCGCCGCGAGGCCCGGCACCTCTACCGGATCGCACAGGAGGCCCTCTCGAACGCCGTCAAGCACGCCGAGGCGAGCCAGGTCCTCGTCACGCTCCACCGGACGGGCGGGTCGGTCCACCTCGAGGTCCGCGACGACGGGGCCGGCGTGCCGGAGGAACTGACCGAGGTGGGCGACGCCGTGCCGGTCCAGGACCGCGCCGAGCTCGCGCGGCGGGGGATGGGCCTCTACGGGATGCGCTACCGCGCCGACCTCATCGGCGCCGCGCTGACCGTCCGCCGCGACGACGGCGGGGGGACGGTCGTTCGGTGTGTCGTGCCGGACGCCGCGAGCGGCCCCCGCGCGGGCCACCGCGCGCGGAGCGGTGAGCGCGAGTGACGGCCCCCCTCAGCCCGACGCCCTCCGGACGAGGTCGGTGACGGCGGCCTCGACGTCGTCGGTCCACTCCACGAGGGCGAACGACGTCGGCCACAGGGCGCCGTCGTCGAGGCGGGCCTGGTCGCTGAAGCCGAGCGTCGCGTACCGCGCCTTGAACTTGGCGGCGCTCTGGAAGAAGCAGACGACCTTCCCGTCGCGGGCGTAGGCCGGCATCCCATACCACGTCCTCGGCGCGAGGTCCGGCGCCGCGTCCGACACGACGGCGTGGACCCGTTCGGCGAGGGCTCGGTCCGCCTCGGGCATCTCGTCGATCTTCTCGAGCACGTCGCGCTCGCCGTCGGCCCGCTTCCGGTCGGCCTTCGCCTCGGCCTTCAGCTCGCGGGCGCGCTCCTTTATCGCCGCGCGCTCGTCGTCTGTGAATCCGGTGTCTTTGTCTGGGGCCATCGAAGAAGCGGGGTGAGTGGCGGCCCCCAAAGCTAGGCGGACCCCGCGACACCGGGGCGTCGCACCACGCCTACGGCCTCAGATCCGCCCGCCTCGGTCGGCTCGCCGAGGCAGGCCCGCTCGGGCGATCCGGCTACGGCTGAGACGACGGCGGCACGATCCCGTTGAGCCGCATGTAGGTGACGAGGTTGCCGTAGTGCTCGTAGTTGTGCATCGAGTTGAAGGCCAGCGCGCCCGACGCGGCCATGTCCCGGCCGAAGACGCTCCGGACCTCGGCGCCTTCCGCATCGGTCATGCCGTCGTAGACGGCGGCGCAGTAGTCGAACGAGTCGCGGAGGGCGGCGATGATGTCGGCCTTGGTGGTGGCAGCCTCCTCGACGTTCTCCTGCGTGGGGCGGTCCTCCCCGGCCGCCGCGGAGCAGAACGAGTACTGGGCGTTGGCGATGTGCGCGAGCAACTGGCCCGCCGTGCGCACGTCCTCCGTCGGTCGGTAGGCGTACATCTCCTCGTCGAGCAGCTCGGCCGTGCCGAGGATGTGAGCGGCCGTCACCTCGTGCAGTCCCTCGAGGCTCATGGTGACGGGCTCGGCGGAGGCGTCCTGGGCCGAGACCGGGTCTTGGGCGGAGGCGTGCGCTGAGAGAACGCAGAAGAGCAGCGCGGTGCGAGCGAGCAGTCGAGAATGGGTCATCGGTCTGGGCGAAAAGGTGTCGGTGCGAGGGCCGATCGCGCCCTCGGCCGCCAAGGTAGGGGTCCGCTCCGGTTCCTCCGCCCCCGCTCCTTCCGCCTCGGTGCGGCCCCCGAGGGGGGGCCTCCCGGCCGGGAGGGCGGGGTGTCCCGTCGGCAGACGAGCCGGACTCAGTCCTCGATGGCCTCGATGCCCCGCGCCTTCAGTCGTTCGAGGTGGTCTCGCATGGCGTCGAGCTCCTCGGGCGAATGCCCCTCCCAGTCCGTGACCTCCCCCGTGACGCGGAGCGGATCCCGAGTGCGGTAGGACTTCGTGGGGTTGCCCGGGAACCTCTTGTCCGTCAGGTTGGGGTCGTCTTCGATCGGGCCGGTCGGTTCCACCACGTAGATCCGGCCGGGGCGGTCACCCAGGGCCAACTCGGCCCCCCAGGTGGCCGCGTCCAGCGTGGCGGTCAGGTAGACGTAGGCCGCCTTCTTCTTCGCGCCGTAGTTGGAGGCGTAGCCGGGCTCGATCACGTCTCCCAGCTCCAGGTCGGCCTTGGTGCCGTGGTAGAACCGCTGCGAACGGAGGGTGTCGTCGTCTGTCATCGGCTCGGTTCTCGATGGGGAAGGGAAGGCGGTGGCCATTCCATCGCGCCACGTGGCGGCACGGTCAGGGAACGTAGGTGCTGGCGTCAGAGAGAGGCAAGGCGGTCACGCATGCGACCGGCCCGAACCGGCGGGCGTCGCCTTCTCGGCGACGTACACGTAGTTCTGCCACGCGTCGGCGTAGTGACGCACCAGGCGCATTCCGGCCCCCTCCAGCAGGCTCCGGTACGTGGCGACTCCCAGGGAGACGTACCGGAACGCGACCCCGTTCATCTCGCCCTCGGTCACGTCCTGGACATCGCCGGATGTGAACAGGAACCATCCCCCAGGTCTCAGCCACGCCGCGACCTTCTCGATCGCGGCCGCCTGCTCGCCATCATCGAGGTGGAACAGGACGCCCCACGCGACGACGGCGTCGAACGACCCCGGTGCGAAGCGCGCGTCGTGGACGCGGACGCACTGGGTGGGGACGCCGGGGAAGTGGGCCTGGTACCGCTCGACCATCTCGGGCGAGCTGTCGAGCGCTGTGAGGTCGACGCCCTCCCGGAGGAGAAACCGCGAGAGCGGGACGCCGTCGCCGCACCCGAGGTCGAGCACACGGGCACGGGGCGGGAGCAACGGTGTGAGGGCAGCGAGATCGGGGACGCCGACGTTGGGGTTTCGGGCCGCGGTATACCACGCGGCGATCTGGTCATACTCGCGCATGCCAAGCGGGGCGGCACAGCAGGTGGCGGCTCGCCCACGAAACGAGGCGGGCCTCTCGAGCGAAGAAAGACCTGCGACGGCGACCGGACGAGGCAAGGCGGTCGAGGGTGTTGTCGGCGCGCAGCCGTGGGTGAGGCTGCGCCCTCGGTCTAGACTCCGCCGGCCGCCCGTGTGGCACAGGACTGGTCGTCTTCCTACAGATCCTCTGGCAAGACGATGCCGAGTTCCCGTCGGTGCGTCCTCCACAAACCGACCATGGCTTCATGTCGTTCGGGGTCGACCGCTGACAGGTCGTTGGCTTCGCCGGGGTCGGTCTCCACGTTGAAAAGCTGGAAGTCGGATTCCCGGAAGGGCGGGTCGAGCGTCAACGAGGGGGCTGGACGGGGCGAGGTGATGGAGCGTTTCGCCGCCAGACCAGATCATACCGGGCCGCTACTCGAACGGCACTCCCGCAGCGACCCACGCTGAAACCGCAGGCGCACCCGTCGCCTCGAACAGATAGACTGGCGCTGAGGCCGTGATGGGACCCTCTGCCGAAATAGTCCGCTCGAACACCATGATGGACGGGATGGCAATGGGGCGGTCATCGAGACCCTCCGGCCGCCAGAGGTGCGCGAGAGCCGCGCTGTTCTCCCAGTTCCGTCCGATGACCAGTTCATCGAACGCGCCTGACTCTTGGAGGAAGCTGAAGCCCTCAGCCACGTTCCAGTCGAGCGCGACGCCAACCGCCGCGAACGACCTCCCCTCCTCAGCTGCACGTTCTGCCAGCGCGACTTTCGCCTGTTCGAGTGCGGCCTTGAACTCCGGGTCATGGCACGGCACGCAATCGGTCATCCCGAAGTAAACGAGAACGACCTCAGACCCGCGACCGAGAGCGCCGTTGTGCTCCTCGTAAGCGGGGCGGTATTCCTGAGCGAGAGCCTGCACGCTGACGACAAGGGCGAGCGCAGCGGAGAGGGCGAGGGTGCGCATGAGGGGAAGGGGTCGCGAGCGGTGGCCTAACGAGAAACGGTTCAACCGCGCCAGGCGACACGACACGAGCAACTGTGTCAGGCGTCAAGCTACAGCGGCGTAGCTCGCTCCCCCCCCTGGTCGGAGCGGCCCGCGGACGGCGTGCGCGCCGACCGTCCACAGGATCTTGGCCCCGGCCCGGACGGTCCCGGAGACGGTCCCCGTGATCTTCGAGCGCCCGACGCGGCGGCGGTACGCGACTGGCACCTCGGTGCACCGGAGCCCGGCGCGGACGGCGCGGACCTGCATCTCGACCGTCCACCCGAACGTCTCGTCGCGCATCCCGAGCGCCTCCAACTCCCGCCAGCGGACGGCGCGGAACGGGCCGAGGTCGGTGAACCGCGCGCCCCACCGAAGCCGGACGAGCGCGCACGCGAGCGCGTTGCCCCACCGGGCCTGCGGCAGGAGCGCGCCCCGCTCGACGCGCCCGGCGCGCTGGCCGAGCACGCGGCTCCCGATCACGAGGTCGGCCTCGTCGCGCGCGATCGGCGCCAGGATCGACGCGAGGTCGGCCGGGTCGTCGGAGAGGTCGGCGTCGACGAAGGCGACGACGTCGGGCGGGTCGGGGGCGAGGTGGGCGAGGCCGGCGAGGCAGGCGCGGCCGTAGCCCGCGCGCGGCTCCGACACGACGGTCGCCCCTGCGGCCCGCGCCGCCTCGGCGGTCCCGTCGGACGAGCAATTGTCGACCACGACGACCTCGGCGACGCCACACGCCTCGCGCGGCAGGCCGCGCACGACGGCCCCGACCGAGGCCTCTTCGTCCCGGGCCGGGATCACGACGGCGACCCGCATCAGCGGCCGTCGATGAAACCGACCCGCGTGATCGACTCGGGCGCGAACGGGATCGGGATCGAGATCGGGACGGCCCACGCCACGCCGCCCGCGCCGTTCGTGACCGGCACGGGCGCGGCGCTCGCCATCACGCCCTCGAGGCGCGCGTCGGTCAGCACGGCGTCGCCGTCCTCCGTCCCGTAGAGGATCGACCCGGCCCGGATCTCGGCCGTGGCCAGGAACGCCGTGAACACCGCGCCGCCGTCCGTCGCCTGGAGCACGGCGGTCGCCGTGAACGACGGGCCGTCGGGGTCGGCCGGGCGGCGGACGCGGTAGCGCACGACGGGCTCCAGCAGCCGCGCGCCCCCGAGGCCGGCCACATCGACCTGGACGGCCGTCGAGACCGTGTCCTGCGGGCGCGCCGCGACGGTCGGGGTCGGGAAGGCGATCGTGACCGACGACCGCGCGCCGTCGGTCGTGCGGACGGCCTCGATCCGGTGCGTCTCGCCGGGCGCGACGGTGAGGCCCGCGAGGAACAGGTGGGCGGGGTCGCCGCTGGAGAGCGTCACGAGCGAGTCGCGCCACGTCGTCGTGCGGCCCGAGGTGATCTCGGTCGACGTGATCTCGGCCGGGAGCCGGTCGGGCGTCTCGAAGACCGACGACGCGAGGTCCTGCACGCGGAGCCGCTGCGTCGCCGCCCGTCCGTCGAGCGTGCCGAAGATCGCGAAGGCCTCGGCGTCCTCGACGCGGGGCTCGAACGTCGAGTCGCAGGCCGGGACGAGGACCGCGAGCGCCAGCAGGACCGTGAGGCGCCTCATTCGACGTCGATGCGGAGGCCGAGCGTGGGGAAGAGCGGGAGCTGGTCCACGCGCTCGGCGCGGAGCGCGTCGTAGTAGAACACGTTGGCGCGGCTCGTCACGTTGAGCACGGCCGCCTGCACGACGGCGCGCGCGCCGGGGATCCGCGCGGCCCACTCCACGGCGAGGTCGAGGCGGGCGTAGGGCGGCGTCCGCGCGCCGTAGGGGTCGTCGTCGAACCGCGTCGTCGGCGGACCGACGGCCGTCTCCAGCGGGAGCCCGCGCTCGACGGCCTCACCCAGGTCGAGGTACGCCCCGACGACGCGCGTGTACGGCCGGCCGGACGTGAGCTGGACGGCCGCCGCGACGGCCCACGGGCCCCACTCCGCCCGGCCGTCGACCGTCAGCCGGTGCGGGCGGTGGAACGGCGGCTGGTACGACCGCCCGGCGTCGCGGTACGTCAGCGACTGGGCGCCGTAGCGGGCGTCGATCCGGAGGCCCGGGCGCCGGTACCCGGCCACGACCTCGACGCCGAGCGCGTCGCCGTTGGTCGAGAGGAGCCGGTCGTCGAGGAGGATCGTCTGCCCGGTGAGCCGCTTGGTGTAGCCCTCGACGCCGGCCCGGACGCCCCGGCCCAGCGCGCCCTCCCACCCGAGGAGCCCGTGCACGGCCGTCGGCACCGGCAGCGACGTCGGGACCGTCGTCCACGCCGTGAACACGTCGCCCACGTCGCCCTGGTTCGTCAGCCCGACGATCTCCTGCCGGTAGACGCCGGCGGCCCCCCGGAAGACCTGCCGGCCGAGGGCCCACGACGCCAGCACGCGCGGCTCGAACGAGCTCGGCTGGGCCTGCGCCGGGAACGTCTGAAACCGGACGCCCGGCTCGACCTTGAGCCCGTGCCCGAGGTCCACGTCGGCGTCGACGAAGAACGAGCCCTCGCTCGTGTTCTGCCGCGTCACGACGTCCGGCCGGAAGGCGTACTCGAAGAGGTACGACGAGGCCTGGATCCCGGTCCGGATGGTGTGCGGGCCGACGTAGTAGACGTAGCCGAACCGCCCGCCGAACGTCTCCACCTCGGCGGTCCGGCGGGGCGCCCCGACCGGCTCGAACGCCGTCTCGAACCGCGACCAGTAGGCGCTCACGTCGATGGCCGCCGCGAAGGCCGACGAGATCGAGAAGAACTGGCCGCCCGCGGCCTCCGAGCGCGTCGTGATGCGGCTGCCGTCGAGGCCGAGGTCGCCCTCGTCGGTCGAGAGGAGGGCGGTGGCCTGGAGTGTCGAGGTCGCGTCGAGCCGGGCGTGGAGCTTGCCGAAGGCGTCGGAGAACCGGTACGGCAGCGCGATCCCGAGCGCCTCGCTCGTCTCATCGACCACCGACTGCCGCGCCGACGCCAGCAGCGACACGTCGCCGGGCACGACGGGCACCTCGAGCTCGGCGCCGACGAGGACGGGCGAGGCCGTGACCGCGCCCCCCACGCGCCGCTTGTGGCCCGTCCGCCCCGCCACGTCCACCACGGACGCGATCCGCCCGCCGAACCGGGCCGGCCAGCCGCCGGCGTACACGTCGGCCGAGCGGACAACGCCGGCCGGCAGCGCGCTGTACCCGCCCAGCAGGTGGAACGGTTGGAACACCGGGATGCCGTCGACGAGGACGAGGTTCTGCGTCGGCGTCCCGCCGCGGACGGAGAGCTGGCCGCCGCGGTCGCCGATCGTCGTGATGCCGGGCTGGACGAGGAGGCCGGCCGCGAGGTCGCCGCCGGGGTCGGCGGTGGGGAGCGCGGCCAGGTCGGCCGGGCGGAGCCGCGCGAGGCCGGGCTCACGGATCATCACCGTTTCGGCCGCCTCGACCTCGACGGCGTCGAGCGTGGCCGTCGCCGGCACGAGGTCGATGGGGAGGTCGCGCCGTTCGCCGGACGCCAGCGCGAGGGTGTCCGACGACGGCCGGTAGCCGATCGCCGTCACGCGGAGGAGGTAGCGGCCGGGCGCGAGCCCGCGGAACGCGAACTGCCCCTCGGTCCCCGCGGCCCGCCCTTGGACGGCCCCCGTCGTGTCGACGAGGGCGACGGTCGCGCCGGCCACGGGCGCCGCCGTCTCGGCGTCGGCGACGACACCGAACAGGTCGGCCTGGGCCTGGGCGGCGGGCCCGGCACACAGCGCGAGGAGGGTGAGGAGGAGGGCGGTCCGGGTCACGTGCGAAAGGTACCGGGCGGGCTCTCGTATCGGGAGTCTCATCGGCACGCCCAGGCCCCGCCCGACGCGGGTACCGGGGGCGTCCGACGCTGCCCGCATCCCCTCTCCGACACGCTCTCCAATTCTCCGGTGTCGTGACCGACCCCAGTTCATGGAAGAGCCCCCCATATCTCCCTGAAGCCCATCGGCGCCCGGCAAGACGGAGTCTCCGCACGACGCGTCGGGGAGGCCGCGGCGGACCCCGCCGGCCTCGGCCCCGAGGCGGAGGGAGCTGGCCATGGCGGGCGGTGCGTGACTTTCTCCGGCGCCCGCGCCCGGATCACCGGACCTTCCACGGCGAGCCCCCCCCCGACTCGTGCCCTCGACGCCCTGGTGGCGCGCCCGCCGCGACGCCCTCCTCGCCCTCGCCGACGACCGCTCACCGCGCTACGTCTACGACCTCGGGACGGTCCGCCAGCGGGCCCGCGACCTCCGCGCGGCCGTCCCCGTCGACCGCGTCCTCTACGCCGTCAAGGCCAACGACTACCCCGAGGTCCTCTGCGCGCTCGTCGACGAGGGGCTCGACCTCGAGTGCGTCTCGGTGTTCGAGATCGAGCACGTGCTCGAGGCCGTCCCGGGCTTCCCGCCCGCGCGGATCCTCTACACGCCCAACTTCGCCGGTCGCGCCGAGGTCGCCCGTGCCCTCGCGCTCGGCGTCCACGCGACCGTCGACAACGCGACGACGCTCGACGCCTGGGCTGAGGTCTGGGGCGGACGCGCCGTCACGGTCCGCGTCGACCCCGGGGTGGGGAAGGGGCACCACGACCACGTCAAGACCGCCGGCGACGCCTCCAAGTTCGGCGTCTCGCCGTCCGACCTCCCCGCCCTCGCCGAGGCTGCCAGCCGGCACGGCGTCCGCGTCGTCGGGCTCCACGCCCACACCGGCAGCGGGTACGACGACCTCGGCGTGTGGGCCGAGAACGCCCGCCTCCTCGGCCGGCTGGCCCGCGAGCACTTCCCCGAGGTCCGCCACCTCAACGTCGGCGGCGGGATCCCCGTCCCGACCGGGGGCGCGCCGCCGTACGACCTCACGGCGGCCGGCGCCGCGCTCGACGAGGCCCGCGCGGCCTTCCCCGACCTCGCCGTGTGGATCGAGCCCGGCCGGTTCCTCGTGGCCGAGGCGGGTGTGCTCCTGGCCCGCGTGACGCAGGTCAAGCAGAAGGGGGCCGTCCGCTACGTCGGCCTCGACACCGGGATGAACTCGCTGCTCCGGCCGGCGCTCTACGGCGCCCACCACGACGTCGTCAACCTCTCCCGCCTCGACGCCCCGGAGGCGGGCCCGGCCGAGATCGTCGGGCCCATCTGCGAGAGCAGCGACGTCCTCGCGCGGGCCCGGCCGTTCCCGGAGACGCACGAGGGCGATGTGGTCCTCATCGACACCGCCGGGGCCTACGGGTTCGTCATGGCCTCGCACTACAACCGGCGCCCGCCGGCCGAGGAGGTCGCGCTGTAAGTCCGCCCGCCTCGGCGCCGAGGCGGGCCGGGGTCGGGACGAGGTCCCGAGCCTCGCGCACGGACGCCGCCGCTGGACCGTTGGCTAGCTTCTGACCGTCACTCACATACCCGCTACATGCGACGACTGCTTCTTTTGGCCCTCACGCTCGTGGCCGCGCCCGCCTTCGCGCAGGGCGTCTCCGGCATCGACCTGGAGGCCATGGACCCCGACGTCCGTCCCCAAGACGACCTCTTTCGCTACGTCAACGGGACATGGCTCGAGACCGTCGAGATCCCGGCCGACCGGCCGCGCTACGGGTCCTTCGACATGCTGCGCGAGCGGTCCGAGGAGGACGTCCGCGCCATCATCGAGGACGCCGCCTCCGGGGCCGTCGTCGACCCCGACGCCCGGAAGATCGGCGACTACTACACGGCCTACATGGACTCGGCCCGCGTCGAGTCGCTCGGCATCGCCCCGCTCCAGCCCGACTTCGACCGGATCGACGCCATCGCCTCCGTCGAGGACCTCGTCCGGTACTTCGGCCAGAACTCGGCCTCGTACGGCCCGGCGCCCCTCGCCGGCTTCGTGACCGTCGACGCCAAGGACTCCGACCGCCACGTCTACACGCTGTGGCAGTCCGGGACGAACCTCCCCGACCGGAGCTACTACCTCGAGGACCGCTTCGCCGAGGCCCGCGAGGCCTACCTCGGCTACATCGAGACGATGTACGACCTCGCCGGCTGGGACGGCGGCGCCGAGGCGGCGCAGACGATCCTCGACCTCGAGACCCGGCTCGCCCGGAGCCAGTGGACGCGGATCCAGAACCGCGACCCCGAGGCCCGCTACAACCCGATGGCCGTCGCCGACGTCGTCGCGGCCTACCCGAACCTCCACGTCGACGTGATGGCCGAGACGATCGGCCTGCCCGCGTCGCTCGACTCGGTCGTCGTCGGGCAGCCGCCGTTCCTCGCGGGGCTCGACAGCACGATGGTCGAGGTCCCGCTCGAGGACTGGAAGACGTACGCCCGCTTCCGCACGCTCGACGAGGCCGCCGGCCAGCTCCCGGCCGCGTTCGTCGAGGCCAGCTTCGACTTCAACGGCCGCGTGCTCAACGGCCAGGACGAGGACCGGCCGCGCTGGAAGAAGGCCGTCGGCGCCACGTCGGGCGCGCTCGGCGAGGCCATCGGCCGGATCTACGTCGACCGGCACTACCCGCAGGCCGCGGCCGACCGGATGGACGAGCTCATCGAGAACCTCCGCGAGGCGTTCCGCCAGTCCATCGGCGACAACCCGTGGATGAGCGACGCGACCAAGGCCGAGGCGCTCCGCAAGCTCGAGGCCTACGTCTACAAGATCGGCCACCCCGAGGAGTGGGAGGACTACTCCGCGCTCCAGGTCTCGGCCACGGACCTCATCGGCAACGGCCGCGCGCTCCGCGCGTGGGGCCTCGCCGACAACCTCTCGAAGCTGGGCGAGGCGCCGGACCGGACCGAGTGGGGCATGACGCCGCAGACGGTCAACGCGTACTACAACCCGGCCTTCAACGAGATCGTCTTCCCGGCCGCCATCCTCCAGCCGCCGTTCTTCAACGTCGAGGCCGACGACGCCGTCAACTACGGCGGCATCGGCGCGGTCATCGGCCACGAGTACTCGCACGGGTTCGACGACTCGGGGAGCCAGTACGACGCCGTCGGCAACCTCCGCAACTGGTGGACCGAGACCGACCGGGCCGAGTTCGAGGCCCGCGCCGACCGGCTCGTGGCCCAGTACGACGCCTACGCGCCGTTCGAGGACGCCAACGTCCAGGGCCGCCTCACGCTCGGCGAGAACATCGGCGACCTCTCGGGCCTCACGATGGCCTACCGCGCCTACCGCCTCTCGCTCGACGCGGACGGCGACGGCGTGGTCTCGGAGAGCGAGGAGGCCCCGGTCATCGACGGGTTCACCGGCGACCAGCGGTTCTTCATGGGCTGGGCCCAGGTCTGGCGGATCGTCCACCGCGACGCCTACCTCCGCCAGCTCCTCCAAGTCGACAGCCACTCGCCGGGCGAGTACCGCGCCAACGGCCCGCTCTCGCACATCCCGGGCTTCTACGAGGCCTTCGACGTGCAGCCGGGCGATGACCTCTACCTGCCCGAGGAGGACCGGATCAAGCTCTGGTAGACCGGCCGCCGGCCGTCTCCGCAGCCGTACCGAGGCGGGCGCTCTCCCAGCGAGGGCGCCCGCCGTTTTCGTTTGGCTCCCTCCGCCTCGGTGCCGCGGTGGGGACCCTCGTGACGGGCGCGGGCGTGAGCGGCCCATGACCGAACCCGAGACCCTGACGTTCGGCGCCGGCCCAGACGTGCCGAACCACAACTGGCCGCTGATGCTCTACCGCGGTGTGCTCTCCGGCGGGGCCGGCGAGGCCATCCGCCAGCTGGAGTCGAACGGCTGGGGCGGGGCGTGGACGAACGGCGTCTACCCCTTCACGCACTACCACAGCAACGCGCACGAGGTGCTGGCCGTCGTCGCCGGCACGGCGCGGCTCCGGTTCGGTGGAGAGCAGGGAGAGGAGGTGCGCGTCGAGGCGGGCGACGTCGCTGTGCTCCCGGCCGGCACGGGCCACCAGCGCGTCGACGCCAGCGCCGACTTCTCGGTCGTCGGGGCGTATCCCACGGGGCAGCACGACTGGGACCTCCACCGGCCCGATCAGGAGGACGCGCCGGTCTCGCGCGACCGTGTCCGCGAGGTGCCACGGCCCGCCGCCGATCCGGTCTACGGGCCCGACGGCCCGCTCCTCGCCCTCTGGCCCGCCGCGTGATGGACGCCGCCGACGTTATCATCGTGGGCGCCGGGCTGACCGGCCTCGTCGCCGCCGCCGAGGCGGCCGAGGCGGGGCGTCGCGTGGTCGTGCTCGACCAGGAGGGCCCGCAGAACCTTGGCGGCCAGGCGTGGTGGTCGTTCGGCGGCCTTTTCTTGGTCGACTCGCCCGAGCAGCGGCGGATGCGGATCAAGGACTCCCGCGACCTCGCCTGGCAGGACTGGCTCGGCACGGCCGGTTTCGACCGCGACGACGACGCGTGGCCGCGCCGCTGGGCCGAGGCCTACGTCGACTGGGCGGCCGGCGAGAAGCGCGACTGGATCCGCCAGCAGGGCGTCACGCTGTTCCCGGTGGTCGGATGGGCGGAGCGGGGCGGGGGACTGGCGACCGGGCCTGGCAACTCGGTCCCGCGCTTCCACATCGTGTGGGGGACCGGGCCGGGCCTCGTCGAGCCGTTCGCCGAGCGGTGCCGCCGGGCCGGCGTCGCGTTCCGGTTCCGCCACCGCGTGACGGGCCTGAACCGGACCGGCGGTCGCGTCGACGGCGTGACGGGCGACGTGCTGGCGGAAAGCACCGCCGAGCGCGGGGCGCCGTCGAACCGCGACGTCGTCGGGGACTTCGAGCTGCGGGCGCCGGCCGTGGTTGTCGCCTCGGGCGGGATCGGGGCCAACCTCGACCTCGTCCGGCAGTTCTGGCCCGAGCGGCTGGGGGCGCCGCCGGAGCGGCTGCTGGTGGGCGTGCCCGACCACGTCGACGGGCGCATGCTGGGGGTGACGGAGGCGGCCGGCGCGCGGCTCATCCACCGCGGCCGGATGTGGCACTACGTCGAGGGCATCGCGAACCACGCGCCGGTGTGGACGCGCCACGGCATCCGGATCCTGCCCGGCCCGTCGTCGCTGTGGCTCGACGCGACGGGGCGCCGCCTCCCCCCGCCGTGCCTTCCCGGCTTCGACACGCTCGCGACGCTCGAAGAGATCCGCCGGCGCGGGCACGAGCACTCGTGGTTCGTCCTCACGCAGCGGATCATCGAGAAGGAGTTCGCGCTGTCGGGCTCGGAGCAGAACCCGGACCTGACCGGTCGGAGCGTCCGCGGCGTGCTCGGGCGCGTCCGCCCCGGCGCACCCGCGCCCGTCGAGCGGTTCAAGGAGCGCGGCGCGGACTTCGTGGTCGACCCCGACCTCGACCGCCTCATCGAGAAGATGAACGCCCTCACCGACACGCCCCAACTCGATCCAGGAATGGTCCGGCGCGAGGTCGAGGCACGGGACCGCGAGATCGCGAACCCGTTCACGAAGGACGCCCAGATCGCCGCGCTGCGGAACGCCCGGAGCTACCTCGGCGACAAGCTGATCCGCGTGGCTCGGCCTCACCGCCTGCTCGACCCCAAGGCCGGCCCGCTCATCGGCGTCAAGCTCAACCTCCTCACCCGCAAGACGCTCGGCGGCATCGAGACCGACCTCGAGAGCCGCGCGCTCGGGGCCGACGGCCAGCCGGTGCCGGGCCTCTGGGCCGCGGGCGAAGCGGCCGGCTTCGGCGGTGGCGGCGTCCACGGCTACCGGTCGCTGGAGGGCACCTTCCTCGGCGGCTGCCTGTTCTCCGGCCGCGCCGCCGGCCGCTCCGTCGCCCACCACACCGCCTGACTCCCCCCGCCTCGGCACCGAGGCGGGGGGAGTGAACTCCGACCCCTGAACCCCGAACCCGCCATGCCCACCGTCCGCAAGCTGATCGCCACCGAACTCACGCCTGATTTCCGGCGGGCCGCCGAGATCGTCGAGGAGGAGATCCCCGATCCGAGGCCGGGCGAGGTGCTCGTGCGGAACGTCGTGGCCGGCGTCAACGCGAGCGACGTGAACATGACGGCCGGGCGGTACCAGCCGGGCGTGCCGCCGCCGTTCGACCTCGGCTTCGAGGCGGCTGGCGTGGTCGAGGCCGTCGGTGACGGCGTCGAGCACCTGTCGGAAGGCGACGCGGTCGCGTTCTCGATCCTGGGCCAGGGCTTCCGCGACGTCGCCGTCGTGCCGGCGAAGCTGGCCGTGCCGGTGCCCGAGCCGTCGCCCGAGGCGCTGTCGGTCCTGGTGAGCGGGCTCACGGCGTCGATCGCGCTCGAGCAGGTCGGCGAGCTCAAGGCGGGCGAGACGGTCCTCGTGACGGCCGCGGCGGGGGGGACGGGCCAGTACGCCGTGCAGCTGGCGAAGCGGGCCGGGGCGACCGTCTTCGGCACGTGCGGGAGCGACGAGAAGGCCGCGCTGCTCCGCGACCTCGGCTGCGACCGGCCGATCAACTACCGCTCGGAGACCGTCAAGGCCGTCCTCACGAGCGAGGCGCCCGACGGACTCGACGTGGTCTACGAGGCCGTCGGCGGGGATCTCTTCGACACGGCGCTGCGGGCGCTCGCCGTCAAGGGCCGGCTGATCTCGATCGGGTTCGTCGGCGAGTATGTCGACGGTCCGGAGCGCGTGACCGATGTCCGGGTGTACCACCGGCTCTTGGCGAAATCGGCCAGCGTGCGGGGGTTCTTCCTGCCGCACTACGCGCGCCACTTCCGCGAGCACATGGGCCGGCTGCTCGGGCTCGTCGGCTCCGGCGAGCTCCAGGTGGCCGTCGACCCGACCGCGTTCCGCGGCCTCGGCGCCGTCGCCGACGCGGTCGAGTACCTCCATAGCGGGCAGAGCCGTGGGAAGGTGGTCGTCTGGCTGGGCGAGTGAGTCCGCCCCAGCCCTTCGGCTTCGGTCAGGAGAGCCGCCGAGGCGGAGGGAGTCAGCCGCTCGCGAGGCGTTGGCGGATGGCGTCGGGGAGGCGGACCGCGCGGCCCGTCGCGCGGTCGATCCACACGAGGACCGTCCGCGCCGTGGCGTAGACCGTGCCCTCGTCGCCCTCGATCGTCAGCTCGCAGTCGAGCGGGAGCGACGTCCGCCCGGCCTCGCCGGCCGTCAGGCGGACGACGACGGTCGCGGGGTACACGACGGGCTTCTTGAACTGGGCCTCGACGGCGACCAGCACGGGCCCGGTCTCGGGCGCGCCCGGCCACGCCTCGCCGTCTCCCGCCCACCGCTCGAACAGCTCGATCCGCGCTTGCTCGAAGTAGGTCTGGTAGACCGCGTTGTTGACGTGGCCCAACTCGTCCATGTCGGACCAGCGGACGGCGAGGCGGGCGGTGTAGAGGGGCTCGGGCATGGGGCGGGCGTGGGGGCCGTCCCTACGACGACGGCCCGCGGCTCGGTCCCCAATGCTGGCCCGGTCGGTACGCACGGCCGGGGCGACCCCGCGGGACAGAGGGGAAAAGCGGAACGGGGCCGTGACGGAACGGGCCCTCATCGGTCGTGGAGCGGACGAATGGCTCGGGAGAAGGCAGGCCGACCTAAGCGCCCGTCCGGGCATTCGATAAGACCCGCGAGGCCCTCCGTCACGCTGCATGTCCCGTCGCTCGCTCCTGCTCGTCGTCACCCTCGCCGCCGTCGGCCCGGTCGCGGCGCAAGCGAGTCAGGAGGTCACGATCGTCATCCCCGAGGTCGAGCGGATCCAGGTTTCGGCCGGCACGCGGACGCTGGCGTTCGTGCGCCCACCCGAGGGCGGGCCGTTCGCCGACGTGATCGACGACGCCGGCTCGTACGACGTCACGGTCAACACGTCCGGAAACAAGATCACGGCCGCCCTCGACGCGCCGTTCGCCGACGGCGTCCGGTTGTCGGTCCGCCTCGAGGCGCCGCCGGGTGCCGTCAGCCACGGCCGGGTCGAGTTGGCGACCGAGGCGCGCGATCTCGTCACGGGCGTGGGCGGCGTCGCGGCCGCCGAGCTCAGCATGACCTATACCGCCTCGGCCGATCCGTCGGCGCTGCCGAATGGGGCGGGCGAGACGCACGTCGTGACGTATACGGTCACGGACCAGTAGCCCGCGGGGCCGGAGGCGGAACCCGGACGGCGCAGCGGGGCTTTCGGTCGGAGCAGCCCCTCCGACCATGTCTCCACACGGCATCCACCACCTTACGGCCGTCTCGGCCGCCATCCGCGACAACCACCGGTTCTACACCGGCCCGATGGGGATGCGCCTCGTCAAGCGGAGCGTGAACCAGGACGACGTCTCGGCCTACCACCTGTTCTACTCCGACGCCGTCGGGACGCCGGGCCACGACCTGACGTTTTTCGACTGGCCCGTCCCGCCCGAGCAGCGCGGCACGCGGTCGATCACGCGGACCGGCCTTCGCGTCGCCGAGAGCAGCCTGGACTACTGGGCCGACCGGCTCGCCGAGGCGGGCGTCTCGGCCGAGCCGGCGCGTGAGATCGACGGCCGCCCGACGCTCCGGTTCGAGGACGCCGAAGGCCAGCGCCTCGCCCTCGTCGTCGACGGCGGCGCCGGCGACCCGCCGACGCCGTGGGAGCGGAGCCCGGTGCCGGCCGAGCACCAGATCCGCGGCCTCGGCCCGATCACGATGAGCGTGCCGAGCCTCGAGCACACCGACCTCGTCCTCCGCACCGTCCTCGGGATGGAGGAAGACCGGACGTACGCCTCGCCCGACCGTGAGAGTGACACGGTCCACGTCTACGTGATGGGGGAGGGCGGGGGCCCGCACGCCGAGCTCCACGTCGTCGTCCAGCCCGATCTGGGGCCGGCCCGGCAGGGCGCCGGCGCCGTCCACCACGTCGCCTTCCGGATCCCGGACGACGCCTATGACGCGTGGACGGAGCGGCTCCAGCGGTTCGGCGTGCCGAGCAGCGGGCCCGTCGATCGGTACTACTTCCGGAGCCTCTACTTCCGCGAGCCCGGCGGCGTCCTGTTCGAGCTGGCGACCGACGGGCCGGGCTTCGCCGTCGACGAGGACGCGGAGACGCTGGGGGAGCAGGTCGCGCTGCCGCCGTTCTTGGAGTCCCGCCGCGAGCAGATCGTCGCGAACCTGAAGCCGCTCGACTGAGGGCGGGCCCGCAGGGAGACGACGCACCGCGTCCCTACCGACGCCCGGCGCGGAGGGCGCCGCGCGAGCGTGGCTCTCCGCCTCGGCACCGAGGCGGGCCGGGCTGGGGGATCTGGCACCGTGTTTGGGTGGACAGGGGCAATCCGGCGTCTCGCCGCGCCCGCGCCGTTCAGGTGGCGGAAGCGGAACCCAGAGGCGACGCGCGCCCACACTTGATGTGTCTCACCTCCTGACCCGACCTTCCCCGCCCCGGCATCCCGCGCGTGTCTCGCGCGTAGGCCGTCGGCTGGGCCTCCGTCCCGGCGCGCCCCCCTCCCACACGCCGACCCCCCCGATGAGCCTCGCCACGCGCGCGGTCTACCCCACCCAGCCGGCCCCACTCCGGAAACAGCTGGACGCGCTCCTCGCCGCCGTCGACCTCCCCGCCGACATCGCCCCCGACGCCGTCGTCGGGCTCGTCGTGCCCGACTCGAACCGGGTCACGGGCGGCGACGCCGCGGCTGCGGCTTACGGGCTCCTCCGCGGGCTCGACCTCGACACGGTCCTGCTCGTCTCGCCGAGCCACCACGGCGCCTTCGGGCGGCTCTCGATCTGCCAGACCGACGCGTACCACACGCCGCTCGGCGCCGTCCCGGTCAACGACCACCTCCGCAACGAGCTCTGCGACGAGGACGACGACATCTTCCTCGACGACACGGGCCACTACCACACCGAAGGCGCGGACGTCCAGCTCCCGTTCCTCCAGGCGGCCCTCGACGGCGACTTCGACGCCGTCCCCATCGTGATGGGCGAGGAGAGCCCGGCGTTCTGCCGCGAGCTCGGGGGCGCCGTCGGCGAGGTGATGTACGCCAAGCGGGCCGTCGTCGTCGGCTCGTGCGACCTCATGGAGGGCGACGCCGACGGGCTCGGCAAGCTCCGCGAGGCCATCGAGGCGTTCGACGAGAGCGAGCTGATGCACCTGCTCGGGAGCGAGACCGTCCGGGTGGAGGGGATGGGCGCGCTCATCACCACGCTCATCGCGGCGAAGGCTCGCGGGGCCCGTCACGCCCGCGTCCTCGCCCTCACGCCGCCCGAGGCCGACACCCCCGGCGCCATCGCCTGCGCCTTCTGGAAGTAGGGCCCCGCTGTCCGACTCCGCGCTCACCTCCCGCATGTCTACGTACGCCTCCGCCTTCCAGACCCCGCGGCCCCCTGTGGCCCTCATCGGCGCCGGGGCGATGGGACGCGCGCTCGGCCTCCGGCTCGCGGAGAGCGGCTACCCCATCCAGGCCGTCATCAGTCGGACGCGGCGGTCGGCGGAGGACCTCGCCAAGCTGCTCGGGGCGCCCGTCGCCTCCGACCGCCTCGGCGAGGTCCCGAACGTCCCGCTCGTGATCCTGGCCGTCCCGGACGACCAGATCGCGGACCTCGCCGACACGCTCACGGGCGCGCCGCGGCCGTGGCAGGGCGCCGTCGTGCTCCACACGTCGGGCGCGCAGCCGGCGTCGCTCCTCGAGCCGCTCCGCCAGGAGGGCGCGCGGACCCTCTCGTTCCACCCGCTCCAGACCGTTACGCGCGACGCCGACGCCCAGACGCTGGCCGGCGTGACGGTCGGGATCGAAGGCGAGCCGGCCGGCGTGCTGGCCGGCGTCGAACTCGCGGCCGGCCTCGGCGTCCGCTACGTCGTCGTGGCGGCCGAGGACAAGCCGCGCTACCACCTCGCCGCGGCGATGGCCTCGAACCTCCTCGTCACCCTCATGGGGATGGTCCAGGAGGTCCTCGCCTCCATCGACATCGACCGGCGCGCGGCGATGGCGATCCTCGGCCCGCTCCTGCAGGGCACCCTCGACAACCTCACGGCGACGTCGCCGGAGGAGGCCCTGACGGGCCCCGTCGCGCGCGGCGACATCCAGACGCTCCGGGCGCACGGGCTCGCGCTCCGCAAGGAGCTCCCGCACCTCGTCCCGGCGTACGCCGCGCTGTCCGTCGAGACCGTCCGCCTCGCGGTCCGCGCGGGCACGCTCCCGCCAGGCAAGGCCGAAGACGTCCTCTCGCTGATGGAGCGGATGGTGACGCTCCCGCTGCCTCAGCCGTCGACGCCGAAGACGCCCGAGCCGCCGCGCCCGCCGGCCCCATCCCGCGCCGGCGTCGCGTCGTGAGGGCTCGGCGCCGAACCAGTTCATTCGGCGTCACTCGCGATCGGGATGACTGGCCGCCGAGGCGCTGAGGGTCCAGCGACATGCGTCGTGGCGGAGGCGGCGGCTCTCATGATGGGCGTCGGATCGCCCCGACGCGGTCGGAGCGGTTCCACCGGGAGGTGGGGGGCACTCGGGGTAACTCTCTGCGTCACAAGGGGGAAATGCGAAGCCCAGGTGAACGATAGGTGGAGGGCTTAGGGCGGGACGGCCAAGCGTCGATGCGAACGGTGGCGCGCGGACCAATCTGGGGCGTTCTTTCCGTTCTTCCCCTTCCCGTGCTGTTTGGGCTTCGGCGGGCACGCTCGCCATCCACCGTATGCACTCTTCGATTCTGACAGAGGACCTCGCCCCCGGCCTGACGGCCGACTCGGTCGAGGCCCTCGCCGCCCGGAGCGTCCGCCGCGATTCCGCCGCCTCGTTCCAGGCTCTCCTGGCCGCCGCCGCCGCCGTGGTGAAGGCGTCCCTGGTCCCGGTCCGCGAGGCCGAGACGGCCGCGCTCAGCCTCCGCCAGCGCGAGACCGTCACCGGCGTCGCCGCCGACCTCGACGCCGTTCTCGGTGCCCTCGCCGTCGGCGTTTCGGATGAGGCCCGCTGCCTCGTCCGCCGGACCCCGGCCGACCGCGTCCGTGCCGTCCTCCGGCCCGCGCCGGGCTGGCTCCCGCGACTCCGCGAGCGGGCCGCTGAGCAACTGGTCGGCCACCCCGCCCCGTGCCGCACGTGGGTCGCCGCCGCCGGCGCCGCCGTCGAGGCCCTCGGCCAGTCGGCCGAGCACGTCGCGACGCTGGCCGCGGCCCAGAAGCCCCAGTCGTCGGCCCGCGTCCTCGGGGACCGCGTCGCCGACGCCCTTCGCGACGGCCGGGACGCCCTCCTCGCCGACGTGGCGAAGCTGGTCGACTGAGCCCGTCGGCCCGAGTCGCCGTTACTTCGTCGTTGGAGCGCTCGGCCGAAGGGGCCCCATCGGCTCCCTCATGCGCTCCCCGTTCGTTCCGCTCGTCGTCCTCCTCGTGTTCGCTGGCTGCGCCGGCCCGTCCGTCGTCACGGCGAGTGGTGACGCCGAAGCGGACGGCCTCGACTGCGCCCTCGCCGAGGCCACGGCCCGCGGCTACGCCGTCGTCGGCGCGGAGGCCGGCGTGTTTTTCCGGGCCCACCAGCCGAAACGCTATTCCCTCGGCCGGCGGGGCTTCAACGAGTTCGACGTGGTGACGGCGACCGTCGCTCGCGGCCGGCTCACGGTCCTCGCCAGCGGCGAGCAGACGTCGGCCGACGGGGTGCAGGCGATCGACCCGTCTGGCGTCGCCGAGGACGAGGCGCGCGCCGTCGTCGCCGCCTGCACGGGCTGAATCGGGCGCGAAGACGGGACCGGGAGCCATCCCCGCGGCGTCTCTCCCGCATCTTCCGGCCCCGACTCCGCACCGACCGATGGCGCTCACCGAGCAAGAGCAGATCCGCCGCGACCACACCGCCGCCCTCCGCGAGGCCGGGGTCGACCCGTACCCGGCCGCCGAGTGGGCCGTGACCCACCACGCCGCCGAGATCCTCGACCAGTACGAGGACGCCCGGCACGACCCCGAGGCCGAGGGGACCGAGCCGATCCGCGTGACCGTCGCCGGCCGGATGCTGACGAAGCGGGTCATGGGCAAGGCCGCCTTCTTCCACCTCGCGGACGAGAGCGGCCAGATCCAGATCTACGTCAAGCGCGACAACCTGCCCGAGGGGGTCTACAACAGCGTCTTCAAGAAGCTGCTCGACACCGGCGACTGGCTCGGCATCGAGGGGACGGTCTTCCGCACGCGGATGGGCGAGGTCTCGGTCGAAGCCGACCGGCTCGTGCTCCTCTCGAAGAGCCTCAAGCCCTTGCCCGTCGAGAAGACCGTGACGGACGAGGAGACGGGCGAGACGCGGACGTTCAACGAGGTCTCGGACCCCGAATTCCGCTACCGCCAGCGCTACGCGGATCTCGCGCTCCACCCGGAGGTCCGCGACGTGTTCAAGACGCGCCACCGGATCGTCCGCACGATCCAGGGTTTCCTGGACGACCGGGGCTACGTCGAGGTCGAGACGCCGGCGCTCCAGCCGCTCTACGGCGGCGCCGCCGCGCGCCCGTTCACGACGCACCACAACGCGCTCGACATGCCGCTCTTCCTGCGGATCGCGGACGAGCTGTACCTCAAGCGGCTCCTCGTGGGCGGCTTCGAGGGCGTCTACGAGATCGCCAAGGACTTCCGGAACGAGGGGCTCAGCCGGTTCCACAACCCGGAGTTCACCATGCTCGAGCTCTACGTCGCCTTCCGCGACTACGACTGGATGATGGGCCTCGTGGAGCGGATGTTCGAGGCCGTCGCCCAGGCCGTCCACGGCTCGACCGACGTGCCGCGGACGATCGACGGCGAGACGCACACGCTCTCGTTCGCCGCGCCCTTCCGGCGCGTCCCCATCTTCGACGCCATCGCCGAGGCGACCGGCCACCAGCTCTACGACGCCGAGGCGGGCCGTGTCGCCGATCGGGACGCGATCGCCGCCGTCGCCCGCGAGCTCGGCATCGAGGTCGACGCCTCGATGGGCGCCGGCAAGCTGGTCGACGAGATCTTCGGCGAGGCCGTCGAGCCGACGCTCCTCCAGCCGACGTTCATCACGGACTACCCGGTCGAGCTGTCGCCGCTCGCCAAGCGCCACCGCTCGAAGCCGGGCCTCGTGGAGCGGTTCGAGCTCATCGCGGCCGGCAAGGAGCTGTGCAACGCGTTCTCGGAGCTCAACGACCCGCTCGACCAGCGCGCGCGTTTCGAGGACCAGGCGGGGCTGGCGGAGGCGGGCGACGAGGAAGCCACGCGCGAGATCGACGAGGACTACCTCCGCGCGCTCGAGTACGGCATGCCCCCCGCCGCCGGCCTCGGCGTCGGGATCGACCGGCTGGCGATGGTGATGACCGATCAGCCCTCCATCCGCGACGTGCTTCTGTTCCCGCTGATGCGGCCGGAGACGGTCGCGGCTGGCGAACCCGAGGCGCCCGCCGAGGCGTGACCTCGCCCGCCTCGGGGCCGAGGCGGTGGGGGGCAGGCAAGCAGCACCGTTTCTGACTTGTCATCCTGAGCGGAGCGAAGGATCTCGTTGGACTCGGCCGGTTCGCCCCTCGCGAGCGCCGCGCTGGCCGACAGGAGATCCTTCGTTACTATGTTCCTCAGGATGACGGGGGGAGAGGATGGTGAAGCAGTACTGGGTCTAGGTCCTCGCGAGCCGGTCGCGGCGGCTCTACACCGGCGTGACGAACGACCTCCGGCGCCGCCTCGCCGAACACCGCACTGGGAAGGGAAGCGCGTTTGCCGCGCGGTATCGCATCGACCGGCTCGTCTACTCCGAGGAGCATCCGGATGTCCGCGACGCCATCCTCGGCGAGAAGGAGATCAAGGGGTGGACACGCGAGAAGAAGCTCCGGCTGATCGAGCGGCGCAACGCCGGCTGGTTCGACCTCGCGCCAGACGAGGCTGACCCCCAGGCCCGCCCCCGCCCGCCTCGGCACCGAGGCGGAGGGAGTCAGCGCGACGACGGGCCCGAGGCCGCCGGCGCCTCGGCCGACGGCGCGCCGAACGCCTCGCCCCCACCGCCGACGGCGCGGACCTCGTAGCGGTGCGCGGCCCGGCCGGCCTCGGCGTCGATCCAGGCGGAGGCGGTGCCCGGGAGCGTGGCGACGAGGGCGCCGTCGCGGACGACGTGATACGCCTCGGGTGGGTTGGCCCACGGCGCCGACCCGACGCGCCGGTCCCACCGGAGGGCGACGGCCTCCGGCGACACACGCTCCGCGACGAGATTCGCGGGTGGCACGGGCCGAAGCGTCACCAAGGCGGTCGAGGGCGAGGCATCGGGCGCGGCAACCACGTCGCACGCGGGCCACGCGGGGCAGAGGAAGAAGTCGACCGCCCCGTCGACCGAGGGGGCCAGCGCGGCCGGCTGCGACTGGCGGAAGGCGTCGACGACCTCGTCGATGCCGACTTCGTCGTAGAACCGGGTCTTCGGGAGGCGGACCGCTTCGAACACGGCGAGGCCGCCCGCGATGTCGTCGTTGTCGCCCGCGAGGCTGCCGAGGTCGAGGCCCTCGTATTCGAAGGGCGACGGATCGGCGACGTCGTAGAGGCTCCACAAGAGCGCGCCGATGGCCGAGTAGTCCGGATGCGACGTGCCGTAGGCGATGTTGCGGTAGCGCCGGCCCTCGCCGATCCGGTGCGTGAACGGCGCCCGCTCGGGGTTCGACGGCGCGAGGTCGACGTCGCCGTAGGTCGCGGCGGCCCAGGAGCGGACGGCGAACGAGAAGAAGATGGCCCAGCCCTCGCGGAGGTTGCGGTTGCGGAGCGTGTAGCGGAGCGGGCTGGCACCCCACATCCGGAACGTCGTGTAGTGCCCGTACTCGTGGGCCACGAGCGTCGGCGTGATGCCGCGGGCCGCGTTGAGCTCGATCTCGTGGCCGCCGAGCGCCAGCACGTCGGGGTCGAGGGCCTGGAACACGAACCCGCCGCCCTGGCTCAGCTCCACCCGAACCCGCGGCAACTCGAAGGGGACCTCGCCCGCGTAGCGCGCCTCCACGAACGCACGCGACAGCTCCGACCAGCGGACCGTGACGCCGACCTCGCGGCGGACCTCGGCCTCCAACCCGTCGGCCACGACGGGGCCCGACGGCGGGAGGGGCACGCGGATCGCGTCCGCCAGCGGGAGGACGGTGACCGCGTCGTCGCCGGTGCCGAACCGGCGGGAGCCGCGGGGGGGGGGCACGAGGCGGACCGTGCGCGTGACGGTCTCGGGCACGACGGCGACCTCGTCGTAGGCCGAGAGGTCGAGCGCCGTGGCGAGGTCGAACCGGAAGCGGCCGTCCTCGCCGAGCACGTCGAACGTCCGGTGGCGGCGGTCGGGGCCCGGCGGCGGCGCGGCGCCGTCCCACCCCGAGCCGTCGGCCCTCCGGAACAGGAGGCGGACGCGGAGGCCGTACACGCCCCGCTTCGGCCGGTCCCCGTACCCGGTCACGAAGCGCCCGCTGAGATGGACCGTCCGGGCCTCGACGGGCGCCAGAGCCACCTCGGCTCGGTCCGCCTCAGCTCGGTCCGCCTCGGCGTCGAGGCGGGCACTCTCGGCGCACCCGCCAAGGGCGAGCACCAGCAGGACGACGAGGGGACGGGGCATGGAAGAGGGACGGGATCTCGGCGGGGCGTGAACCGCGTCGCGCCGCGCTTCGTGTGGGGCGCTCGCCCGCTCCCGCATGATCGCACGAGGCCAACCCGACGCGGCCGACCTCCGCGGCGAGGTCGGCTTCACGACGCTGCTCCGCACCAACCGCGACGTCCGCTGGCTGTGGGGGGGGACCGTCGTGTCGCTCTTCGGCGACTGGTTCAACACGCTCGCGCTGTACCGGCTCGTCCTCGACCTCACGGGCTCGGAGTCCGCGCTCGGCGGCGTCTTCCTGACCAAGCTGCTGCCGCTCGCGCTCGCCTCGCCGATCGCGGGCGTGCTGGCCGACCGGCTCGACCGTCGGAAGCTGATGATCGGGGCCGACGTCGTCCGGGCCGCGCTCGTGCTCGGCTTCCTGTTCGTCCGCGACGCCGAGGACCTGTGGCTGCTCTACGTCCTCGCCGCCGCGCAGATCGCCGTGAGCGCGGCGTTCACGCCGGCCCGCGACGCCGTCCTGCCGCTCATCACCAAGCGGGGCGAGTTGCTCACGGCCAACGCGCTCCTCGCCGCGACGTGGTCGATCATGCTCGCCGTCGGGGCCGCGGCCGGCGGACCGGTCGTCGACGCGTTCGGGACCGACGTCGTGTTTTGGCTCGACGCCGGGACGTACCTCGTCAGCGCCGTGTTCATCGCCGGCATCCGGCTGCCGGCCCGTGAGGTGGAGCTCGACGTGGGCGGCGTGGTCCGGGCCGGGCTTCGGCGGATCGCCGAGGGCTGGCGCTACGTCCGGACGCGCCCGCCGGTCCGGCGGATCGCCGGCGCGAAGGCGGCCTGGGGCATCGGCGGCGGCGGCCTCGTGTTCGCCCTCGCGCTCCTCGGCGACCAGCTTTTCCCGTCGGCGGGGACGACCGGGATCGGCGTCCTCTTCGCCGCGCGCGGGCTCGGGACCGGCATCGGGCCGATCCTCGCGCGGACGGTCTTTCGAGACGCGCGGCGGTGGCCCGCCGTCCTCGCCGGCTGCATCGTCGTGAGCGGCCTCGGCTACCTCGGCGTCGCCGCCGTGGCCGACTGGCGGTGGCTTGTGGTCGGTTTCGTGGTGTTCGCGCACGCCGCCAGCGGCGCCAACTGGGTCCTGTCGACGACCCTGCTCCAGGAGCGTTCGGAGGACGCGTACCGCGGGCGCGTCGTCGCGACGGACTGGCTGCTCGTGACGCTCGTCGATAGCGTCACGATCGTCATCGCCAGCCAGTTGCTGGAGGCCGGCGTCGGGCTCGTGGTGCTGATCGCGGCCCTCGGCGCGGTTCAGGTCGGGACCGGGCTCGCGTACGGCGCGCTCGTCGTCCCGGCTGAGCGGAAGGCGCGGGCCGGGTAGGCCCGCATCGGGGCCGAGGTGGGGGAGGTCGGCTCTCGAGCCGCGCCTTACGCCCGCGGCCTCGCCGCCGATACCCGGGGCATGGCCCCTGCCGCTCCTCCCGCGCCCGCCCTCGCCGACCGCGTCGACACGGCCGAGGCCGCGCTCCGCAACGCGGCGCTCTCGCACCCCAACGCGCTCGAGCTGATGGAGGTCGGCGTCGCCCGCCTCGGCGAGGCGCTCGACGCCGACGTCGCCGTCGCGCTCGTCGGCGAGGCCCAGTCGGCGGCGTTCGTCCGCTGCGCCGTGTGGCCGCCCGGCGCCACGCCCGACCTCGTCGAGGTCGAGGGGGCCGACGCCGCCACGTTCTGCCAGGGCGACCTCGTCGTCGTCACCGGCGGTCCCCTCGCCGACGACCTCGGCCAGCCCCACGTGCTCGCCGTGCCCGTCGCCGGCTCGGCCCCCGGCGCGTTCGTGTTCGCGGCCGCCGCGCCGTGGACGCCCGCCGATGAGGCCGCCGCCGCCCGCCTCGGCCTCCTCTTCGGCACGCTCTGGGCGTGGGTCGAGGCCGAGGCCCGCTTCCAGCGGACCGTCGCCGACCTCGACGACGCACTCTTCACCTTCGGCCACGACCCCGACGGCCGCCGGGCCTACGTCTTCGTCACGCCCCAGGCCGAGGCCCTCACCGGCCTGGACCCCGACGCGCTGCTGGCCGGCGACGCCGACTGGGCCGACCTCGTGGTCGAGGAGGACCGCGCCGCCTTCGCCGCCCACGACGCGCGGCTCCGCATGGGCGACGCGTCGCACGTCGAGGTCCGCCTCCGGCTCGACGGCGGCGACGTCGTCTGGATCGCCGAGCGGGCCACGCCGAGCCTCGACGCGGCCGGCCGGCCCGTCGCGGGCGGCCTCCTCGCCGACGTCACCGCGCGGAAGGAGGCCGAGGCCCAGCTCGACCGCGCCCGGCGGATCGCCGAGCGCGCGGCCCAGACGCGAATGTCGTTCCTCCGCATGATGAGCCACGAGCTCCGCACGCCCCTCGGCGCCATCCGCGGCTTCTCCGACCTCCTCGTCGAGGAGACCCGCGACCTGAACGCGCCGCCCGAGGTGGCCGAGTTCGCCGGCACCATCCGCGACGCCTCCGACCGCGCGCTCCGCCTCGTCTCCGACCTCCTCGACCTCTCGCGGCTCGAGACCGGCGCGCTCGACCTGGCCCGCCAACCCGTCGACCTCGGCGCCGTCGCCCGGACCATCGCGGCCCGCCACGCGCCGGCCGCCGAGGCCAAGAGCGTCACGCTCGGCGTCCTGACCCCGGCCGACCCCGTCCTCGTCGAGGCCGACCCGTCCCGCCTCGATCAGATCGTCGACCAGCTCCTCTCCAACGCCGCCCGTTTCACGAACGACGGTCGCATCGACGTCCGGCTGGCGGTCGTCGGTGGCGAGGCCCGCCTCAGCGTCGCCGACACGGGCGTGGGCATCACCGACGACGTGCTGGAAGCCGTCTTCGAGCCGTTCGTGCAAGAGGACGCCCGCGTCAACCGCGAGTACGGCGGGACCGGCCTCGGCCTCGCCATCGCCAGCCGTCTCGCGCGCCAGATGGGCGGCTCGCTCACGGCACAGAGCGCCAAGGATACGGGCTCCACGTTTACGCTCGCGCTTCCCTGCGGGTAGCCGCTACGCCCGATCCGCATTGAGGGCGGCGTTCTCCATGTTGCGGAGGAACCCCTCGACTTTCGTCCGCTTGACGGGGCTCCGGCGGAACCGTCCGCGCCACGCCTCGACGTCGATCTCGGCCCACTCGCGGGCCGGCGTGTTGGTGACGCCGGGTCGAGGCAGGAACCGCGCGTCCCGGGTCGGCTGGGAGAACTTGGTCCACGGGCACACGTCCTGGCAGATGTCGCACCCGAAGGCCCACGTGCCGAACTCGGCCGCGAGGTCCTCGGGGAGGTCGGGCCCGCGGTGCTCGATGGTCCAGTACGAGATGCAGCGGCTCCCGTCGATCTGGTAGGGAGCGTCGAGGGCGCCCGTCGGGCAGGCGTCGAGGCAGCGCGTGCAACTCCCACAGTGGTCGGCCCGGAACGGCTCGTCGGGCTCGAGCGGGACGTCTACGATCAGTTCGCCGAGGAACACGAACGAGCCGTGCGTGCGGGTGAGGAGGTTCGTGTTCTTCCCCTGCCAGCCGAGGCCGGCCCGCTGGGCCCACGCCTTGTCGAGAACCGGCGCCGAGTCGACGAAGGCGCGGCCTCCGGCGCCGCCCGTCCGCCGGTCGAGCCAGTCGAACAGCTCGGCCAACTTCTCCTTGAGCACGTCGTGGTAGTCGTCGCCCCACGCATAGCGGCTGATCTTGGCCGCCTCGGCGTTTCCGCCGCCCGGCCGGCGCCCGGGCTGGAAGTAGCTCACGAACACGGAGACGACCGACTCGGCGCCCGGTACCAGCTCGCGCGGGTCGACGCGCTTGTCGAAGTTCCGCTCCATCCACGTCATGGCGCCGTCGGAGCCGCCGTGGCGGCCGGCCTCGAGCCACGCCTCCAGCCGACGGGCCTCGGTGTCGAGCTTCTCGGCCCGCGCGATGCCGACGCCGTCGAACCCGATGCGGCGCGCCTCGGCCTTGAGGTCGCGGGCGAGTCGGGCGGGGTCGTAGCCGGGCACGAGGAGAGGGTACGGAGGAGACGAGACGCGGACGGGTCCAACGAACGCTACGCCGCGGTCACCTGCGTCCCCCTCGTCTTCTTCGCTTCCGAGCGGAGCGCGGGGCCTCCTCCGAGTGCGGCGAGCGTCCGCTCGACCTGGGCGTCGTGGTGGCGGTGGTGGGCGAGGAGAAACGCGAGGGCGTCGTCGAACAGGAACGGACCCGCGAGCGGGTGCCGGTAGGCGACCGCGCCCTCGGCCGGCGTCGACCGCCACTCGGCCCGAACGTCGTCCCACCGGTCGCGGACCTCAGGCCAGCGCGGATCCGCCGACGGCATCACGCCGGCCGCCGACGGCGGCGCGGGGATCCGGAGGGGGAGGGACAGGACGCCGGCCAGCGCCCGGCGCCGCGCGCCCGAGGTGGCCCGGACGATCGCCGAGGCGGGCGGGCCCGTGAGTGTGAGCCCCGCGTCGATCCGCACGAAGTGCTCGGCGAGCTGGGCCAGTGACCACGCGCCGGGCGCGGGAGCGGCGTGGACGACGGCCGAGGGGAGCGCGTCGAGACGGGCGGCGAACGCGGCGCGGTGAGCGTCGAGCACGTCCAGCAGACGGGCAGCGCGTGGCGTCATCGGAGGGCGGGGACCGGAGCGCGCTGGGCAGCGGGCGCCAGCGACCACACGACGGCGCCGCACACGGCGACGGCGCTGTTCTTGAGCACGCCGGTGAGCGGGTCGAGGAGCGTCGACGGGTCGGTCCAGACCACGCCGAGCGTGATCGCCGCCATGGCCACCGTGGTCACGGCGACGGCCAGCCGCTCGCGGTACCCGACGAGAAGGACAACGCCGGCGATCGTCTCCAGCACGCCGATGGCGACGAGCGTCGCCTCGGGCGAGCCGACCCACAGGCCCGAGGCGGCCACGATCGCGAGCTCACCCGCGTCGCGGAGCCAGAGCTTGAGGCCGAGCCCCTCGCCGAGCCACACGAGCGCGAGCGAGAAGCGGGCAGCGCGGCGGAGGGCGAGGGGTGTCATGGCTCCGTGTTTTCAGTGATGATTGAAAATTACGAATGCGTCCCCGGTGGGTTTCACCGGCGCCAAGCCGGAACCGATGCCCTGCCGAACCCGCTCAACCCCGCCGAACTCACGGTCCCGCGATGCACGTCCTCCTCACTGGCGCCACCGGCTACGTCGGCGGCTACGTCCTCGACGCGCTCCTCCGCCACGGCCATACCGTCCGCGCGCTCGTCCGCGACGGAGGTGAGGGGCTGGCGGCGCACGAGAACGTCGAGGTCCACCAGGGCGACGTCACCGATCCCGATTCGTTTGGCCACGCGTTCGCGAGTGTCGACGCCGTCGTCCACCTCGTCGGGATCATCGACGAGAGCCCGTCGAACGGCGTCACGTTCGAGCGGATCCATGTCGACGGGACCCGCAACGTGGTCGAGGCGGCGCGCGCGGCCGGCGTCGGCCGGTTCGTCCACATGAGCGCGAACGGCGCGCGGCCGGACGGGGTGAGCGCGTACCAGACGACGAAGTGGGCGGCCGAGGAGGTCGTCCGTGGCGCCGGCTTCGACCACTGGGTGATCTTTCGGCCGTCGACCCTGTTCGGCGACCCGGGCGAGGACAACCCGGAGTTCGCGAAGCGGCTGTGGGAGACGCTCGTCGAGCCGTTCCCCGTCCTGCCCGTGTTCGGCGACGGGGCGTACGAGCTCCAGCCGGTCCACGTCGAGGCCTGCGCCGAGGCGTTCGCCCAGGCGGTCGCGCGTGACGCGTCGAACGGCGTGGCGTACTGCGTGGCGGGGAAGGAGCGGATCCCCTACCGCGAGGCGCTCCGGCGGATCGCTCGCGGTGGCGGCGTCCGCCCCAAGCCGACGGCGCCGGTCCCGATCGCGCTCGCGCGGCTCGGCGTGAACACGCTCGGGAAAGCCGGGCTCCTGCCGATCTCGCCCGCCCAGTTCGAGATGCTCGTCGAGGGCAACACGTGCGACCCGTCGGCCTTCTTCGCCGACTTCGACGTGGAGTCGCCGCCGTTCGACGTGCCCGCGCTGAGCTACCTGCGTCAGTACTGACCCCGCCGGCCTCGGCGCCGAGGCGGCCGGGGTGAGGGGCCCACCGGACGCGGGCCCCTCGGGAACACGCCGGGCTGGAGGCCTCCGCCCAAGATCGAGGCGGAGGGGATGGGTGGCCCCCACCCGGAGGTCGGCGTCAGCGGATCCGGAGCGCGTCGGCGATGACGACGGAGCCGGAGCCGGTCCAGCGCGAGAGGACCACCTTGTTCCAGCCAGACGTGAAGCTGTACGTCCCCAGCGTGTTCCACTTGCCGCCGTTGGCCTGCTGGTTCACGTACGTCGTCGCGAGCTGCGAGCCGGACGCGTTGTACACGATGAACGGCGCGCTCGGCGAGCGGTTGGAGCCGGCGACCCACCACGCGTCGATCGTCCTCGTGCCGCCGCTCGGGAGGTAGAACCAGAACGTCGCGCCGTCGGAGACGGAGGCCGTCTGGGCCCACCAGTAGCCCGTCTGGTAGTCCGTCGAGTGGCTCGAGGCCGTCCAGTTCGACGACGTTTGGATGTAGCCGACGTTCGTGTCGTTGAGGCTGTTGTTGCTGTCGACGATGATGGTCGAGCCCGACGGCGGCGGTGTCGAGCCACAGGCCGAGTTGATCCGGTTGAGGTAGTCGGTCCAGGGCCAGTTCGGGCCCGGGTCGGTCCGGTTGTAGGGCTGGAGCTGGCCGTGGCCTACGAAGTGGTACACGTCGCGCGGGATGCCCCAGTCCTGGCTGATGTCGCAGCCGAGCTCGGCCGACGCCTGGACCTGCCCGGTCGGGAACGACGATTGCGAGGCGTAGCCGGCGTGCTCGATGCCGATCGTGAAGTTGTTCGAGGACTGGCCGTTCTTGCCGCAGTCGGTGTTGCCGTTGAGCGAGCAGTCGTAGCTCGCCCCGATGTGCCACGCCTTCTGGGACTCGCGGACGAGCTGCGAGATCTGCGAGCCCGACTCGTTGACCACGTAGTGGGCGCTGACGCCCGCCTGCGAGTTCGTCAGCCAGCCCCAGCAGCCGGCGTAGCTCCCTTCGCAGGTGTGGACGATGACCATCGACGGGTCCGTCCCGGACGGGCGCGAGCTGTAGTTCGGGGAGGCCCGCCAGATGGCCGGGCCGTAGTCGGCGCTCATCGAGCGCGCCTCGGCGGCCTCGGGCACGCCGCGGAGCTCGGCGGCTGCGACCGGCGCCGCCTCGATCCGCCCGACGACGCGGCCCTCGACCGTGATCTCGGCGCCCGACTGGAGCACGGCGTAGACGCCGTCGCGGGCGTAGACCGCCTGGGCCGCTGGCGTCTCGACGCCGCTGTAGCGGACGACGAGGTCGCCCCAGTCTTCGAGCGACGCTCGAGGCTGGCCTTCGGCGTCGGCCCACGACCGCAGCAGCGCGGCGGCGGCGCGGACGTTGGCCGTCGGCTCGGTCCGGGCCTGCGGCTCCGTCACGCCCGCCAGCCGGGCGCCCTCGCGGAGCCGCTCGCCGCGGAGCGCCATCACGCCGAACGCGGGCGCGACGCCCTCGAACTCCTCGTGGCCCTCGACCATCTCCCACCGGGTTTCGGTGTAGGCGATGGCCTCGAGCAGCGGTGCCGGCACGTCGAACTCAGCAGCGGCGCGGGCGAAGACGGTGTCGAGCGGGACGAGGTCGGCGGGGTCGCCGCCCTGGGCGGAGAAGGGCTGGTCGGAGCAGCCAGTGACGGCGAGGAGCGCGGCCAGGACGACCGCCGATAGACGATAGCGATGGGGCATGGGGAAGGGGTGTGGGATGGGCGGGCTCAAGGAGCCCAGAGGAGGCCCGAGTCCGGGCCGGGGGCGCGCGTGAGGCGCGTTTGTCGGGAGCCGTCGGCGCGCATGACGTAGAGCTCGGGGTCCCCATGTCGCTCCGAGACGAAGGCGATCCACCGGCCGTCGGGGCTCCACACGGGGCCATGGCTGAGGGCGTCGGGCGCCGTGAGCGCGCGGTGCGTGCCCGTGGCGAGGTCGACGGTCCAGATCCGAGTACCGCCGTCGCGGGTGCGGGTCGTGTAGGCGAGGGCGGAGGCGTCGGGCGCCCAGGCGGGTTCGCCTTCGAGGGCTTCGAGGGCGCCGCCGTCGGCGCGAGACGCGTTGAGGCGTTGGCGGGCCGACCCGTCGGGCCGCATGACGACGAGCTCGTCCCGCCCGCGCTCGTTCGAGAGCACGGCGACGGCGCTCCCGTCGGGCGCCCAGCGCGGGCGCCACTCGTCGCGCGGGGAGGCCGGCACGCGGACCGGGTCGGCGCCGTCGGCCGCCATCCGGTAGACCTCGGCCTGGTGGTCGCGGCTGGAGGCGAACACGATCTCGGCGCCGCTCGGCGAGACGGCCGGCTCGAAGTTGCCCGCGGGGTCGGCGGTGAGCCGCACGAGGTCACCGCCGTCGCGAGCGGCGCGGTAGACGTCGCTGAACCCGTCAAGGTCGGACTCGAAGGCGAGCCATCGGCCGTCAGGGCTCCACGAGGGGTTCCGGGCTCGGCCCCGAGGCGGGGTGAGCAGGCGGAGCTCTCCGGCCTCGCGGATCGCCAGCTGCTCGCGGAGGCCCGCCGGCGTCTCGACCGTCCGCCCCACCACGACGGCGCGGCCGTCGGGCGAAACGGCCAGGGCGACCTCGTCGTGATCGTCGCTGATTCGCTCGGGCGCCGCGCCGAAGGCCAGCCGGTAGGCCCCCCGCGGCCCGTCGCGCTCGGACGTGAAGAGGAGCTCGCCCGGGAGTCCGGCCACCTCCGCGTCGGAGAGGGGCCGGCTGGTGGGCTCCAGGCTGCACGCGGCGAGCGCGAGCAGCACGACGAGCGCGAAGGGGCCGGGGGGTGGTGGGATGCCCATGCGGTCCAAGGTTGGGGGACGGGCCCCCGCCGCGTTGGCCGCCACGGCACGCTCGGCCTGGCCTTGCTGGATCAGAGGCGTGCTCCTCGTGTTGCACGGCGATAGTGCGTTAGAGCCAGAAAGCGCTTGCACGGCAAGGCCGTGGCCTCCCCGTGGGGCGGTCCGCCTCGGCGGGCCGACGCGGGTGCTCGAAGACACTGGGGAGCCCCCGAGGTGGAGGCCCCTGGCCGGAGAGCGTCGGTACCTTGGCCGGCCCCCCCGACGCCATGCCGACCGACCGACCGACCGACGCCGGGCAGCTCGCCCTCGCCACCGACGACGCCCCCGCCCGCAAGCTCTACGTGGCCGTGGCCGGCAACATCGGCGCGGGCAAGAGCACGCTCACCCAGATCCTCGCCGACACGTTCGGGTGGGCCCCGTTCTTCGAGTCCGTCGACGACAACCCGTACCTCGCCGACTTCTACGACGACATGCGGCGCTGGAGCTTCAACCTCCAGGTGTTCTTCCTCTCCAGTCGGTTCAAGCACCAGAAGGAGATCGAGGCCGCGCCGATGTCGGTGGTGCAGGACCGGTCGATCTACGAGGACGTCGAGATCTTCGCGCGCAACCTCGCCGACATGGACCTCATGGATGGGCGGGACCACGCCAACTACGTCGAGCTGTTCTCGATCATGGCCGGCTACCTCCAGCCGCCGGACCTCCTGGTGTACCTCCGCGCCGGGGTGCCGACGCTCGTCCGCCACATCCAGGCGCGCGGCCGCGAGTTCGAGTCGTCGATCCGGCTCGACTACCTCGAGCGGCTCAACGAGCTCTACGAGAGCTGGATCGACCGGTACCCGTACCCGAAGATGGTCGTCGAGACGGACGCCCTCGACTTCGTCAACGAGCCCGAGGACCGGTACGAGATCCTGAGCCGGATCGAGAGCCGGCTGTTCGGCCTGTTCCCGGTCGAGGGCTAAGGGATGCGTCCGGCGCTGGCGCTCGCCGTCGCCGCGCTGGCGGCCGCCGCCAGCGCCCAGGTGCCGGACTCGACGGCCGCGCCCGACCCGCCGGGCGACGTCCGCGCCCTCCCGGCCGACTCGCTGGCGCCGCGGGTCGCCGCGGACTCCGCCCGCCTCGGGCCCGAGGCGGAGCCCGTCCCGCCGTTCGCCCTCGCGCCCGGCCGGCCCGTGACGCCGGTGCCGGCGACGACCGCCGCGCTCGACGTCGCCGCGCTCCTCGCCGACGTGCCGGGGGCCTTCGTCTACCGGCTCGGCGCGCCCGGGAGCACGGCCGGCGCCGCACTCGACGGCCTCGGCCCCGACCTCCCGGCGCTGATGCTCGACGGCCGGCCGGTGGTCGACCTCATTACGGGAGCGCCGCGGTACGATCTCTTGCCGCTCGCGGCGATCGGCCCGCTCCGCACCGAGGCGGCCGCGCTCGGCCGCCCGGGCGTGCAGGCGTCGCTCCGCGATCTCCGCCTCGGCGTGCCGGTCACGGAGCTCCGCTACCTCGGCGGGCAGGACGCGATCCAGCACGCCTCCGGCACCCATGCGCAGACGCGACGTCCGCCAGCCTTCCTGCGCGGCGGCAGCGACGCGAGTCGCCTGACGCTCACGGGCCATGCCGCCAGCCGATCGGCCGACAGCCCGTTCGCGGGCGGCGACGTGGCCCACACCGATGCGTTCGGCCGGCTCCTGCTCACGCAGCCGCTCGTCGCGGCGGAGGTCGGCGTGATGTACACGGACCGGACGGAGGGCGCGCGGGCGGGCGTCGTGCCGTCGGCGGGGCTGCCGGTCGAAGGCATCTTCAGCGCGTCGACGGCCACCGTGCGCGGCAGTGGCGCCACGCGGCGGACGCTCCGCACGGAGCCGTGGCTGAGGCTCCGGCTCCCCTTCGCACGCTCGGCGCCGACGGATGTGGGGGCGTCGATCGCGCTCCAGCGCTCGGTGTTCGTCCGGGCCGACGGGACCGGCGACACGCTCCGCGTCCACGGCCGGCGCCTCGCGGCGTTCGCCGAGCAGCCGCTCCGGGTCGGGCCGAACCGGCTCGTGCTCCGGCTCGACGTGATGGCCGAGCCCGCGCCGGGTCCCGAGGCGGGCGTCCTCACGGGGGCTGAGTCCCGCCTCGGGCTCCACGCCGCCATCACCGACTCGCTCCGCCTCGGGCAGGCTTCGGTGGTGCTCGGCGCGGGGTTCCATCAGGTCGAGGACGCCCGGTGGCCCTCGGCGTCGGCGCGCGTGACGGCGGGGCCGGCGTCGGCCGGCGTCATGCTGGGCGGTCGCGCGCCGTCGTGGCTCGATGCGGTCGGGCTGAGCGGGTCCGTCATTCCGGCGACCTCGACAGAGGCCGAGCAAACGCTCTCGGCCGACGCCGCGCTCCGCCTCCGCCGTGGTGACTGGCGCCTCGACCTCCGCGCCTTCGGGAGCGCCACCCTCAACGGCCTCCACCTCGTCTCGCTCGGCGACACGCTGGCCGCGGTGACGGTGGCCGGCGAGCCGATCCGCCAAGGCGGCATTTCGATGGGGGGCGGGTGGCGGGAGCGGGTCCGGCGCGGGTTCTACGCGAACGTCCGCGGGACGGCGCGGGCGGTGCTGAGCTCCGGCTCCGACCTCCACGACCGGATCGACGCGTCGCTCCCGCGCGTCTGGGCCACTGGCCGCCTCGGCGTCCGCGCCGAGGACATCGGCGACGGCGTCGTGGACGTCGACCTGGCCGTCGCGTCGACGGCGTGGACGGCGTTCCGGAGCGTCCGCGTGGAGCCGGCGACGGGCGCGCTCGTGCTGCCGGAGCCCGGCGGGTCGCTCGGCTTCGAGCTCCCGGCGCGCGCGCTCGTCGGGCTGGAGGCGACGGCCACGTTCAGCGCGCAAGCGTCCCTCTTCGTCCGCTACGACCACGCGCTCGGGGAGCGGGCCTACGGCGCCGTCGTCACGCAGGGCGAGCCGCTGCCGCCCCACGTCCTCCGCTTCGGCGTCTTCTGGGCGTTGCTGAATTGAGGCGTGGGAGGTGAGGCGATCCAGACACCGACCGATCCAGCGATGAGCGAGCCCACCATCCGTCCTGAGCGGCCATCTGACCGCGATGCCGTTTATCGCGTCAACGAAGCCGCGTTCGGACAGCCCGACGAAGCCGACCTGGTCGATCGTCTCCGCGAGCGGTCCTCCAGCTACCTCGGCCTCGTCGCCGAGGTGGACGGGATCGTCGTCGGGCACATCCTGTTCACGCCCGTGACGCTCGACCCTTCGGCAGGCTCAGGGCAGGCTGTCGGGGCGGCCGACGTGCGGGGGCTGGCGCCGATGGCGGTCCTCCCCGAGCACCAGCGGTCGGGCGTCGGCTCGGCGCTCGTGCGCGCCGGGCTGGCGGCGTGCGCCGCCGACGGGGCCGAGGCGGTCGTCGTCCTCGGCCACCCGGCGTACTACCCGCGCTTCGGGTTCAAGCCGGCGTCCGCGTTCGGGATCGCCTGCGCGTACGACGTGCCCTCCGAGGCGTTCATGGCGCTCGAACGGGTCGAAGGCGCGCTCACCGACGCTGCGGGCGTGGTCCGCTACCACCCCGCGTTCGGCGGCTGACCGGAGGGCCCGAAACGACGACGGGACGCCGCGGTGGCGTCCCGTCGAGATCAACGCAGGGGCCGACCGTCAGCCGTTGGCCTTGTCGGCGATGCGCCAGCCGTACTCGAGGAGCGGGCGGACGGCCTCGGCCGTCTCGATCACGAGGTCGGCGAAGTCGGGCGTGAGGACGTCCTCGTCGGGGATGTCCTCACGGACCGCGGCGAAGCCGCCCTTCCAGCGGAAGTACTCGGTGGCCGGGTTGTCGCGCTGGTCGTCGTAGCCGCGCGGCATCCGGGTGAGCGCGCTGCCGGCCGTCTCGAGCGTGAGCCCGGCCTCCTCAGCGGCCTCGACCACGTCGAGGAACGCCTGCGGGTTTTCCGACATGTCGGCCCGCCACTGGCGGATAAAGTCCTTGTCGGCCCGCCAGAAGCCGCCGCCGACGCGGTTCGAGCCCGGCTCGACGTGGATGTAGATCGCGCCCGGCGCCCGCTTGTCGCCGTCGCGCGAGAGGACGGCCGCGACGTGTGTCTTGTACGGGGCCTTGTTCTTTGAGAACCGGGTGTCGCGGTAGATCCGGAAGACCGCGCGCTTGGGGTCACCGGAGAGCGGGAGGCCGCGCTCCGGGAGCCGGCGGCTGAGGTCCGAGATCAGCATCCGCATGGGGTCGCGGAGCTCCTCGACGTAGGTCTCTTTGCGGGGCCGGAACCACTCGCGGTCGTTGTTCCGCTTGAGCTGGCGGAGGAACGTGAAGGCGTCCTCGGTGAGGCCGGGGAAGGGGGCGAGGAGATCCGGGGGGGCGGCGACGGGCATGCGGTACGGTGGGGTTCTCTCTATACGTACGGGCTCCGGGCGGTCCTCCGTGTGGAACCCGTGCGGAAAATGGGGGGAGGCGCGGGTGGGGGCGAGTCGGAGGCGCAAAAAAAGCGCCGTCTCGTGAGCCCGTCGGACAGCCTATTCCGCTTGTGAGGGTGCGACGCCGGAACGGGCTCGATTTCCCGTCGGCCCGCCGTCGTCTTCCTCCGACTGTGATCCTCCACCCCCTCACTCCCATGCCCCGCGCTCTCCGCGTCCTCGCCCTCCTCGCATTCGTCCTCCCGATCGCCGCGTGCGACTCGTCTGAGCCCGAGCCCGAACCGGTGGGTGAGACCCCGCCGGCGTTTCAGATCGCCTCCGTCGTCGTGCCGTTCGGCGACGGGACGCAGGGCCTCCAGTTTGCCGCGACCCCGAACGCCGACGTCCGAATTGTCCGCGTTGATGTCCGCAACCCGCTCGGCAATACGACCGTGTTTAGCCCCCAGGAGTCGATCATTCTTTCGGGGGAGTCCGTCCCCCTCCAGGCCTCCAATGAGGCCTACGTCCGCGTGAGCGGGAACTGGTCGTTCCGGTTCGTCGGGACGCGGGCGGCTGGGTCCCTCGCGTCGTTCGACGTCACGACCCCGCTGTCGGTCTCCGCCCGCGTTCGGAACTGACGCCGCCTCGGGGACGGCACGCCCGCGAGCGACTGACGGGCCGGTCCCATGGTGCGCGTCGACGGCCCCGTCCCCTCGGCGGCTCCCCTGGGCGAAGCCGCCTGCCCCGAGCGAAGCCGAGGGAGAGGACCGAGGCGGGCCAACCGAGTGGGCCCGCCTCGGCCCCGGGCGCGGCCTCACGGTCAGGCACCGGTCGAGAGCACGAGCTTGCCGTGGACCCCGCCCGCCTCGATCCGCCGGTGGGCCTCCGCGGCGTCCTCGAGCGGGAGGACGTCGGCGACGAGCGGGCGGAGGAGGCCGCGGTCGACGAGCGTGGCGATCTGGTCGAGCATCCCGCCGTCGCGCTGCATCATCACGAGGTGGACCGTCCCGTTCTTCCGGTACGCCTGCCCGAGCCCGCCACCCGCGTCGCCCACGATCGTCGCCATCCGCCCGAACTCGGCGAGGGCCGGGACGCTCTGGACGAGCGTGTCGCCGCCGACCGTGTCGAACACGACGTTCGCGCCGAGGCCGCACGAGAGGTCGTCCACCTCGGCCACGAAGTCGCCAGACTCGTAGTCGACGAACCGGTCGGCGCCGAGGTCGAGCAGCGTGTCCTCCATCTCCGCGTTGCCCACGACGACGACCTCGGCCCCGGCCGCGTGCGCGATCTGGACGGCGACGTGGCCCACGCCGCCGCCGCCGTGGATCAGCACGAGCTCGCCGACCTCCAGCCGGCAGCGCGTGACGAGCGCCTGCCACGCCGTGCACGCCGCGAGCGGGACCGCGGCGGCCTCCTCCATCGACAGCGTGTCGGGCTTGACGACGACGTGCCCGGCGTCGGCCGCGTGGTACTCGGCGTAGGTCCCGTTCGCGGTGAGGTCGGGCGTATAGAACACCTCGTCGCCGACCCGGAGGTCGTCCACGCCGTCGCCGACGGCTTCGACGACACCGGCCGCGTCGTACCCGAGGATGATCGGCGGCTCGATCCCGTAGTCGTTGCCTTGCCGGATCTTGGTGTCGACGGGGTTGACGGACGCGGCGTGGACGCGGACGAGGACCTGCCCCGGCCGGGCCTCGGGATCGTCGACCTCGCGAAGCTGGAGGACGTCGGGGCCGCCGAACTGGTCGAACTGGATGGCTTTCATTGCGGGGCGGTGAGAGGGAAGACGGCAACGCGACCCGCCCGCCGCCGTTCGTCGGCGATCCCGGACTCGGGGATCGCCTGGCCCGCCTCGGTGGCGTCGCGGACGGACCGAGGCGGAGGGGGCGGGCCCGCGGGAAGGGCGGAGACAGGCGAGGTGAAGGTCCCGGCGAGAAAGCCCTTTCGGCCTCGCAGGCTCCGAACAGCCCACGGCGTCTGGGATACGAGGCGTTCATGCTCGACTGGTTCCTCTCCCCGATCCGCCTCGCCGTCGACCGTATCGGGCTCGCCCTGGCAGCGTTCGGCCTCGTGAGCACGCGACGCGCGCGGCGGGTCTCCGACCTCGCGTGGCCGCGGATCGTGACCGGCCTCGCCCGGATGTCGCAGTCGACGGCCGACGTGGCGATGGTCGGCACGGCGCTCGGGACGGCGGCGATCGCGGGCGTCGGGTACGCCACGCCGTTCTGGCTGCTGGCGTTCATGGTCGGCGGCGGGATCGCGGGCGGGACGCTCAGCCTCGTGTCGCAGCGCTACGGCGCCGGCCGCCGTGACGCCATCGGCGGGGCCGTGACGACGAGCGCGGCGCTGGCCCTCGCCGTGACGCTCCCGCTCGTCGTCGCGATCTGGCTGCTGGCTGAGCCGCTCGTCGGCCTGATCGGGTCGGGCGCCGAGGCGGTCGCCTTCGGGGCCGAGTACCTCCGCGTGGCCGCGTTCGGCATGCCCTTCGCGGCTCTCAACTTGGTCGCCAGTCGGGCGCTCGTGGGCGCCGGCGACGCCCGGACGCCGATGGTGATTCGGGCCGGCGGGGCCGTGCTCAACATCGGGCTCAACGCGTGGCTCATCTTCGGCGCCGGCCTCGGGGTGGTCGGCGCGGCGCTCGGGACGGTCCTCGCGAGTGCGGCGGCAACGGCGGCGTTCGCGTGGGGGCTGAGCCGCGGCCGGCTTCCCGGCGTCGGCTCGCTGCCGGTGCGGCTCGGGCGGGACGCGCTCTGCTGGGACCCGACGACGGCGCGGCACCTCGTCGAGATCGCGGCGCCGCTCGCGCTCACCAACCTCGTCCAGAACGGCGGCCAGTTCCCGCTCCTCGCCATCGTCAGCCTGTTCGGGCCCGACGTCGCCGCCGCGTTCGTCGTCGCGCTCCGGATCCGCGACCTCATGAACACGCCGGGCTGGGGCTTCGGGCTCGCGTCGAGCAGCCTCGTCGGGCAGTCGCTCGGAACGGGCCGCGAGGGCGAGGCCGGCGCCTACGCCCGCGACGCGCTCCGCATCGCCGTGGCCGTCTACGTGCTCGCCGCGACGGCCGTGTTCGCGTTCGCCGGACCGTTCAGCCGCCTGTTCGTGAGCGACCCGGCCGTGCTGCCGACGACCGTCGCCCTCGTGCGCGTGACGTGCGTGAGCGTCGTGCTGTGGGGCGTCGTGACCGGCGCGAAGGGCCCGCTCCGGGCGAGCGGCGACACGCGGTGGCCGCTCGTGGGGCACGTCGTCGCCCTCGTCGGCTTCGTGCTGCCGGCGGCGTACCTCGGCGCCGTGACGCCGCTCGGCGTGGCCGGCCTCGGGCTGGCGCTCCTCCTCGAGACCGGCGTCCCGGCGGCCGTGACGTACGCCCGCTTCCGGAGCGACCGCTGGAAGCTCGTCAGCCGGGCCTACCGCCCCGCGTGACCGCGCCGCGGCCGCGCCGCCACTTCGCCCACCTCGGCGCCGAGGCGGGGCTACCCGGCCAGCTGGCGGACGGCGAGCGCGGCGAGGAAGCCGGTGCCCGTCCGCAGCGCCTCCTCGTCGACCGTCATCTTCGGCGTGTGGAGCCCGTGCGTACTCCCCGCGGCCTCGTTGCCGACGCCGAGCACGGAGAAGGCCCCCGGCACCCGCTCCGTGTAGAAGGCGAAGTCCTCCGAGGCGTACCACATCGGGAGGTCGACCACGCGCTCCTCGCCCACGTAGTCGACGGCCGTCTGGCGGACGAGCGCGGCGGCGGCCTCGTCGTTCCGCAGGACGGGGTAGCCGACGACGACCCGCACCTCGCACGTGACGCCAAGCGCCTCGGCCGTCTTCTCGGCCGTTCGCCGGATGAGGTCGTGGGCCTGGAACCGCCAGTCCTCGTCCATCGACCGGAACGTGCCGTCGAGGCGGACCTCATCGGGGATCACGTTCGTCGCGCCCTCGGCCGCCACGCGTCCGAACGAGAGGAGGGAGGGGACGCCCGGCGGCCGGTTCCGCGAGATCACCGACTGGAGCGCCGTCAGGATGTGGGCCTGCGCGAGGACCGTGTCGGTCAGGAGGTGCGGTGCCGCAGCGTGTCCGCCGGTCCCGCGGACCGTCAGGTAGATCTCGTCGGCCGACGCCATGAACGTGCCGGGGCGGACGCCGATCGTGCCGGTTGGAAGGTCCGGAAAGACGTGCTGGCCGAAGATCCGCTCGACCGGACCGTGGGCGCCCATCTCGCCGAGCACGCCCTCCTCGATCATCACTGACGCGCCGCCGGGCGCCTTCTCCTCGCTCGGCTGGAACACGAGGCGGACCGTCCCGGCGAGGTCGTCCCGGAGCCCGTGCAGGATCTGTGCGGCCCCTAGGAGCATGGCCGTGTGGGCGTCGTGGCCGCACGCGTGCATCCGGCCGTCCGTCTCGGAGGCGAAGTCGAGCCCGGTCGCCTCGCGGATCGGGAGCGCGTCGATGTCGGCCCGGAGCGCGACCACGGGGCCGGGCCGCCCGCCCTCGACGTGCGCGACGACGCCGGTCTTGGCGACGCCCTCGGCCGGGTCGAGGCCGATCTCGCGGAGCGTGCTCGCGATCAGCGCCGCCGTCTCGTGCTCCTCGAACGCCAGCTCGGGCCGGCGGTGGATGGCGCGGCGGAGGCGGACCACCTCGGGGAACACGTCGTCGGCGAGCTGGTGGACGCGGTCGAGCACGGACGGGGGGAGTGGGGTGCGGGTTGCTACGATACACGACGGCCCCGCCCGGATGACGCCGAGCGGGACCGCCTCGATCAGGCGGTGGGCCTAGTTGAAGCCGACACCGGAGACCGCCGGCCGCTCGTCGCGGTTGGCGACCTCCCAGGCCGTCCCGAAGATGAGCCGCCCGATCTGGGCCATCCGGTCGTAGTCGATCTTCTCCGGCTCGTCGCCGACGCCGTGGTAGTCCTCGTGCGTGCCCGTGAAGTAGAAGATGAACGGCACGTCGTACTTGCCGAAGTTCCAGTGGTCACTCCGGCGGAAGAACTGGTTCGGGTCGTCGGGCGAGTTGAACCGGTCCGAGAGGAAGAGGCCCGTGCCCGTCGCGTCGTTGACGGCCGCGTTCCAGTCCGAGAGGTCCTGGCTGATGAGGTCGCCGCCGATGATGTAGACGTAGTCCGTCGTATCGAATCCGCGCTCGGGGTCGTACCGGCCGATCATGTCGATGTTGAGGTTCGTCACCGTGTTCTCGATGGGCACGAGCGGCTCGCGGTCGGCGTAGTACTCGGACCCGAGGAGGCCCTTCTCCTCGCCCGAGACGTGGAGGAAGAGGATCGACCGGCGTGGCCCGACGCCGTCCTCCTTGGCCTTCTGGAACGCCTCGGCGATCTCGAGGACCGTGACCGTCCCCGAGCCGTCGTCGTCGGCGCCGTTGTAGATGGTGTCCTCGCCTTCGCCGTCGTCGCCGACGTGGTCGAGGTGGGCGGAGACGACGACGAACTCGTCCTTGAGGTCGGGGTCGGACCCCTCGACGTACGCCACGACGTTTTCGCTCATGACGGTCACGGTCTCGTACTCGGCATCGACGGCCAGCGTCAGGCCGGTGTCGCCGGTCGGATAGGCATCTCCCTCGGCCTCGACGCCGGCGGCGGCCATGAGCACGTCCAGCGTCGCGCGGCTCGTGAGGAGGATCGTCGGGAGGCCGCCGGTCTCCTCGGCGCCCTCGACGGCAGGGAGGGCCAGCCCGCCCGCCTCGAACGCGCCGGCCGCGGGCCTTTGGAGCGCATCGGCAGTCGGGGCCGAGGCGAGGAGGACGGCCTTGACGCCGGCCGCGCTCAGCGCGCCGAGGGCCGCGCGCGTCGCGCCCTGGTTGGCGCCCGGCGTCAGCACAGCATAGGCGCCGTCGAGGCCGAGGCCGTCGAGCGCGGTGCCGTCGCCGGCGTAGACGACCGGGCCGGGCACGGCGTCCTCGACCTGGCCGTACGCCGGGACGAGCAGGAGGTCGTCGAGTGCGTCGGGGGCGAGGACGCTCGTGAGGACCGTCTCGCCGCCGCGCATCACCGTCGCCGTGAGGCGCTGGAGCGACGACTGTTCGAGGGCGAACGGCTGGAGGTAGGCGTCGAGGGCGTAGGGGCCGGACGGCTCGCCGGTCCCCTTCGGAGCGATGCCCATCGTGGCGTACTCGCCAGCGAGGTAGCGGGCGGCGAACCGCTGGCCCGGCTGGCCGGTCTCCCGGCCGGCGAGGTAGTCGTCGGCATAGACGTAGAGGTGGCCGGCTAACTCGGTGGGCGTGATGGTGGCCTGGTAGCGCCCGACGAGGTCGGGGGCGTCGATCGCAGGTGCCGTCTGGGCAACGGCCGACCCGCACATCAGTACGGCTAAGAGTGGAAGTTTCTTCATAAGGGGCGGCGTCCCGACGTTGTGGATGGTGAGATGGAGGCCAGACAACGGATCGTGGGGGGGCGTGGTGTCAAGTCGCGGAGAAGTCGTGGATGGCGAACGCGAATGGCGTTCACAGGGTGCGCAAGGAGTGCGCAGGGGCGCTTTGCCCTCCGTCGATTCCAGACGATTTGGAGGGGTTGGGGGCCTGAGGCGATTGGCACGATATGCGCAGGGTGGCGGGACGTCCGATCCGCTCGGCTCGCGCGCCCCCCAGGGTGGCGGATCCAAGCGGATCGTCCCTAGTTTAGCGGCTGAGTATGACCCGACTCGTCCCGAGTCAGGCCGCCGCTCCCCCAGGTGCGACTCACTAGGTGCGACTCAACAACCTCCCCCCACCTCCTCCTCACTCCATGATGAGTACCTCTACTCTCGGAACCGGCCTCCGTCGGCTCCTTAATCCCGCGGCCGCGCTGGCCCTTCTGCTCTTGGTAGCGGGGGGGGCGTCTGCGCAGTCGACGATCTTCGTCGACGCGAACGGCGGCGACGACGGCAACACCGGCCAGCAGCCGACGATTGGCGCCGGCGTCAACGGCCCCGTCGAAACGATCCAGCGCGCGCTTCAGCTCGCGGGCCAGGACGGCGCCGGCAACACGATCTCGATCGAGGCCGGTCAGTACGACGCCGACCTGACGATCCAGAACACGTCGTCGACGGCGACGAACTACAACAACCTCACCTTCCTGGCGCGTCCTGACCAGCAGGGCAACACCGAGGTCGACCTCGACGTCGACGGCGGTGAGTTCCTGACGGCCGTGACGGGCTTCACGTTCGCTTCCCAGGGCGGCGGCACGTTCTCGTTCGTCGGCGGTGGGGATCTGGACTTCCAGAGCGGCTCGGTCGCCTTCGGCTCGGGCATCGTCTCGATCGACGACATCGACGTCGTCGAGCAGACGAACGCCGCAGTCACGGGCTCGGTCGGGTACGGCGCGGTCCCGAACATCATCCGATTCAACGGCGACAACTCGGTGGCGCAGAGCACGCTGCTCCCGCCGTCGCTCGACATCGCCAGCGGCACGCTCGTCATTGACGTCGCGCTCGGCTCGGTCGCCTCGACGATCAACGACAACACGCGGACGCTCACGCTCAACGGCGGCCTCACCCTCGCCGACGACGGCGGTGGGATCACGCTCCGGCTCCGTGACGGCAACGTCGTGGCCGGCACGATCACGGTCGTGGACGGCAGCGGCGCCGACCTCACCGGCAACGTCCAGATCGAGGGCGAGGGCCAGGTTGGCGACCTCGTCGTCAGCGGCGGCCGGCTCGTCTTCGACCTCCCCGAGGCCGACGTCTCCGACTCTGAGACCGACAACTTCGCGGCCTCGGTCACGATCAACTCCGGCGAGTTCGTTCTCCCGAACGAGGACCCGGACGCCGACGACCTCGACCGCTTCCGCGTCACGGGCGACTTCGTCCAGAACGGCGGCTCCGTCGCCGCGGGCAACCCGAACGACACGATCCTCGTGGTCGAGGGCGACTTCCGCCGTGCCACGAACGTGGCCGGCAACTTCTCCCCGCTCAACCTCTACCTCGAGGGGACGGCTGACGTCGAGTTCGCGCCGGGCACGAACCTGATCATCAACTCGCTCCACATCAACGCGACGGGGAACACGGCCACGCAGGTCAAGATGGTGACGTTCCTCCAGGACATCACCGTCAACTCGGCGGCCACCGGGACGAACGGCGTCAACAACGTCATCCCGTTCATCGTCACGGCTGACGCCGAGGTCGACCTCAACGGCAACCTCGTCAACGTCAACCAGGGCGGTGAGTCCATCGTCGACGGCACCGTGTCGGACTCCGACAACAGCGGCGCCGTCCGGTTCACCAACGGCGGTGTCGCCAGCGGCACGGGCGTCTACAGCTCGATCCTCGTCTCCGGCCCGTCCATCACGGCCGAGGGCGAGTTCGACTTCTCGGGCGCGCTGATCCTCCTCCAGGGTGGCATCAACGTCGCTGCGGACTCGGACGTCTCGCCGGTCGGCCCCAGCGCCGGCGTCATCGTCAACATCGCCGCGGCGAACCCGCCCCAGATCATGGGCGCGGGCACGTTCAACGACGACGAGCGCGAGTACGACCTGACCTACCAGGACTCGAACTCGGCGAACGGCTTCCAGATGTTCATGGCCGACGTCGAGTTCGACACGGACTTCATCCGGAACCTCACGGTCAACGTCACCAACGCGACGGTCTCGCTGCCCGACGGCGTGGTCGGCGACGGCTCGATCTCGGGCGACGTCCTCGTCACCAACGGGGAGACCACGTCGATCGCGGGTACGCAGTTCGCGACGCTCGCGCTCAACAGCCAGACCATCACGGTGCTGGGCTCGACGACGGTCGAGGACAACGCGATCATCGACCTCCTCGGTGACGCGATCTACCGGATCTCGACTGCCGACAACGTGCTCGATGGCCGGATCGCCTCGTCGGACATGGGTGGCCTCGGCCGCCTCGTGCTCCTCGACGGCTCGGTCATCTCCGGCACGCAGACCTCGACGACCGGCACCTCCGGCGCCACGTCGGAGTCGGCGATCGACGCCCGCATCCTCCTCAACGAGGGGGCCACGGCCGAGCTCTCGATGCTCCGCGTCATCAACGGCGACATCGAGGAAGGCGACTTCTCGAGCGCGGCCCAGGGTGGCACGCTCACCCTCGGCCTCGTCGGCGACAACGACGACGACGACGACGACCTGTTCAACCAGGAGCTCAACGGCAACGTCAACGGTGACGTCGAGCTCATGAACAGCACGCTCGTGCTCTCGACCCCGGTCGAGCTCACGGCGGACGACGAGGACATCGCGATCGGCACGCTCGACACCCAGGGGAACGTGTTCTTCCTGGAGGGCCCCGATCAGCTCGACCTCTACAGCGACGTGCTCGGCACGGGCGCCGTGTGGCCGTCCTCGGACTTCCTCGTGATCAACGCGGACAACGCCTCCTCCAACGGCGCTCCGAACCAGATCACGATCCCGGTCTTCCACCCGGGTGACGAGAACAGCGACGTGACCCAGGTCGACGCCAACGTCCTCGTGACGACGACGCTCCGCCTCACCGGCGTCCTCGACGCCGAGGGCACCGACGTCGGCGGCAGCAGCCCGGTCGACTATGCCGTGACGCTCCAGGGCCAGGACGGCAACGTGCCGAACCTGATCCTCGACGACGGCTACGACATCACGTCCGACGAGGACGGGACGATCGGCAACGCCGACGACGAGCCCGAGAACGGCGTCGACGACGAGATCATCATCGACGGCCCGCTGAACCTCACCACCAACGAGGTCGGCACGGTCAACGTCTACACGGACCTCGTCGTGCTCGCCACGGAGAACGTCCAGACGTTCACGGTTACGAACAACGCCCGCCTCAACGCGGTCGACGACCCGTACACCGTGATGACCTTCGTCGTCAACGGCTCGCTCGACCTCAACACGAACGAGCTCGCCGTGATGGGCGACGTGACCATCAACGAGGACGACGCGGTCTTCAACAGCGCCGGCGGTGGCAACCGCATCGTTGGCGAGTCGACGATCAACCCGAGCTACTCCTCGCTCTCGTTCGTCGGTGAGATGGACGCCACCCTCACGGTGACGCCGAACTCCGACTCGGGCGTGGCCACGTTCGGCGACGGCGTCGACCTCCGGATCGCGAAGGCGACCTCGACGACGACGGTGACCCTCGCGGGCTCCCCGCTCGTCTTCGACGACGACTTCAGCTCCGGCGGCGTGTTCGACGCGACCCGCGGTGGCGGCGCGTTCGACGACGAGACCCTCGTCCTCGAGATGGGCGTCTTCGTCGTCGGCGACCCGTCGGCTCCGAACGACCTCTACGTCCGGCTCGACCACACGAACCGCCTCACGGGCAGCGCCACCTCGGACGCTGGCCAGGGCTTCGTGTTCGTGCCGCGCACGACGCAGTTCCCGATGGCCGTCGTCGAGGGGAACGTCCGCAAGCGGATCTTCTCCGACCCGAGCCTCTTCGCCGGTGACGTGACCCCGGGCCGCGTCGTCTACCCGGTCGGCGTCGCCGACGAGGACGACGAGGGCTACGCGGAGTTCGTGCTCGACTTCGAGAGCATCGCACAGGACCAGTCCTTCGGCCTCCGCAACGTGACCGTCTCCTTCGTGGACGAGTTCGCCGGTGGCACGCTGGGCCTCCCGATCGCCGGCTCCACGGCGGTCGACGAGCCGGCCAACTTCTACTGGCTCGTCCGGTCCAACCCGAGCCTCGGCTCGGGGACGTTCTTCAACGTCGAGGCCCGGTACGACGGCTACACGCTGGCGACGGCGACCAACGACGGTGGTGCTGCCACCATCGACGAGCTCACGCTCATCCGCCGCCAGTTCGGCGACGAGACCACGAACCCGTGGACGCTCGTCTCGGAGACCTACGACAACTTCCTCCTGCTCGACGGGCCGGAGGACAGCGACCCGGTCGTGATCGCTCAGGGCGCCGAGGCCTTCCTCGGTCCCCAGGGCACGCTCTTCACCTTCGGCCTCACGGGCGGTAACCGCCCGGTCGCCAACGAGGGTGAGGTGCCGTCCGAGTTCGCGCTCAACGGCAACCAGCCGAACCCGTTCAGCGCCCGCACGGCCATCAGCTTCGACCTCCCCGAGGCGGCTGACGTCACCCTCGAGGTGTACGACGTGATGGGCCGCCGCGTGGTCAGCATCAACCAGGGTGCGATGACCGCCGGCGCCGACCAGCGTGTCGAGCTCGACGGTTCGGGCCTCGCCTCGGGCGTCTACGTCTTCCGCCTCAACGCGGTCGGCGCGTCCGAGACGTGGAGCCGTAGCGGCCAGATCACGCTCGCTCGCTAAGGGCTCGCCCTTATCGACAGCTAGGTCCCGTGGGGCCCCGGTGCGAACGCGCCGGGGCCCCACGACTGTTATAGAGACGGGCCGACCAGTTAGGCCGAACGCCGGCCGGGCGCAGGGCGCCGCCGAGGCGGACGCAGAGGGGGACGACCGGGCGCCACCGCCTCGGTCGATTGCTCGGAGGAGCTAGTAGAGCCGGCGCCGCTTGTCGAGGTACGCCCGGAGCGCGTCGGCGTACGGGCGGGCCGTGTCGAGCACCTCGTAGTCGACGCCGGCCTCGCGGCAGGCGCGGCGGACCGATTCGACGAACGCCTCGGCGGCCTCGCGGTAGCCCTCGCGGACCTGCGCCGGCTGGAGCGTCCGCTCCTCGCCGGTCTCGAGGTCGCGCACGCGGACGGGCCGGTCCTCGAAGTCGAACCGCCGCTCGGTCGCGGCGTCGAGCACGTGGAACACGACCACCTCGTGGCCGCGGTGCCGCAGGTGGCGCAGGGCACGGACCGTCTGGTCGGCGTCGGACGACGTCTCGAACAGGTCGCTGATGACGACGACGAGGGACCGCCGCGGAATCCGTTCGGCGATCGACTGGAGCGCCGCCGCGGCGTGCGTCTCTGTGTCGCCGTCGTGCCCGTGGGCGATCCGCGACAGCTGGGCGAGGAGCGTCCGGACGTGGGACCGCTTCGACTGCGGCCGCACGACGGTGTGGACGTCGCGGTCGAAGGCGATGAGGCCGGTGGCGTCGCGCTGGCGCGCCATGAGCACGTGGAGCGCGCCGGCGAGCGTCGCGCCGTATTCGAGCTTGGTGATGCCGGCGTGCCCGGCGTACCGCATCGAGGCGGAGGTGTCGAGCGCGACGTAGTGCCGGAGGTTCGTTTCCTCCTCGTAGCGCTTGACGACGAGCCGGTCGCTCCGCCCGTACACCTTCCAATCGACGTGCCGGAGCGGGTCGCCGGGGTTGTAGGCGCGGTGTTCGGCGAACTCGACGGAGAAGCCGTGATACGGGCTCTTGTGGAGGCCCGTGATGAAGCCCTCGACGACGCTCCGCGCGCGGAGCTCGAACGAGTCGATCTGCGCGAGCTCGGAGGGGGAGAGGAGGGAGGCGTCGGCCATCAGGGCAGGGTAACGACGCCGCAGCGTCGGCGGTGTGCCCACTAATCTGCGTGGCTCGCCCGCCGATATCTCCGGCATGGCCGCGCTCAGCCTGCCTCGGAAGGAGCACGTGACGCCGTACCTACTCGGGGTCGGGCTGCTGCCGCTGTGCGCGCTGTTCGCGTTCGGCGAGCACACCGATGACCCGAGCCCTCTGTGGGTGCTGTTTCACGCCTGGGACCTGATCGTCCACGAGGCGGGCCACGTCGTCTTGCGCTGGTTCGGGACGACGGTCCACGCGGCCGGCGGATCGATGCTCCAGTTGATGCTGCCGGCGCTGTTCGTCTACCAGGGCGTGTACTGGAGCCACCGCGTCGGGACGCAACTGGCCCTGCTCCTGCTCGGGCAGAACTTCGTCGACGTGTCGATCTACGCGGCCGACGCGCAGGCGCGGGCGCTCCCGCTCCTCGGCGGCGACCGGGTGTTCCACGACTGGCACGTGATCCTATCGAACCTCGGACTGCTGGAGGCGGCGCCCCTGATCGCGGGCGGGCTGTACGCGCTCGCGTTCGTGACGTGGGGCGTGATGCTGCTCGTCCCGCGCTGGATCCTCTAGCCCGCTCCGCCTCGGCGCCGAGGCGGCCGCACTCGTGGGGCAGCGGCGGTAGCTTGGCGCCATGCCGCCGCCCGACCCGGTCAAGGCCCACCTCATGGACGCCGCCGACATGGCCCGGACGCTCGACCGTCTGGCCCGGCAGGTCGTCGAGGAACTCGACGACGAGGCCGCGCCTGCCGACCGGCTCGCACTCGTGGGGATGCAGACCCGGGGCGTCCACCTCGCGCGGCGGCTCCGGGACCGGATCGAGGCCATCGAGGGCGTCCGCCTCCCGTTCGGCGTGCTCGACGCGACGTTCTACCGCGACGACGTCGGCCTCGGGACGGGGCGCCCGACCCCCATCGTCCAGCCGACAGACATCCCCTTCCGCCTCGATGGCCGTCGCCTCGTGCTCGTCGACGACGTCGTGTACACGGGCCGGACGACGCGGGCCGCGCTCGACGCGCTCGTGGACATGGGGCGGCCCGCCTCGGTGCGCCTGCTGGCGTTCGTGGACCGCGGCCTCCGCGAACTGCCCGTCGCGCCCGATTACGTGGGGCGGCACGTCCCGACGGCGCCCGGCGAGCTCGTCCGCGTCCGGCTCGACGAAGAGGACGGCGAGGACGGCGTCTGGCTGGTCGAGAAATCCTGAGCCCGTGAGCGAGATCGCCCCCGCCGAGTCCCTCCGCCACCGCCACCTCCTCGGGCTGGCGGACTACGACGCCGACGAGATCCGCCTGCTCCTGTCGACGGCGCGCGCCTTCCGCGACGTGCTCGACCGGCCCATCAAACGGGTCCCGTCCTTGCGCGGGGTCACGTGCTGCAACCTGTTCTTCGAGAACTCGACGCGCACGCGGCTCTCGTTCGAGCTGGCCGAGAAACGGCTCTCGGCCGACGTCATGAACTTCTCCGCCTCCGGGTCGAGCGTGTCGAAGGGCGAGACGCTCAAGGACACGGCTCGCAACATCGAGGCGATGAAGGTGGACCTCGCCGTGATCCGCCACCGCTCGGCCGGCGCGGCCCACTTCCTCACGCGGTGCATCGACGGGATCGTGGTGAACGCGGGCGACGGGCAGCACGAGCACCCGACGCAGGCGCTCCTCGACGCGCTCACGATCTCGACGCTCGCCGTGCCCGGCCGCGACGGCCTCGGCGTCTTCGACTTCTCCGGCCTCCGCGTGACGATCCTCGGCGACATCGCGCACAGCCGCGTCGCCCGCTCCAACGTCTATGGCCTGACGGCGCTCGGCGCGCACGTCACGCTCTGCGGCCCGCGCACGATGATGCCGATGGAGGTGGTGGCCGCCCTCGACGGCCGCGCCGTGACCGTCACGGACCGCCTCGACGAGGCCCTCGACGGGTGCGACGTGGCGATGGCCCTCCGCATCCAGCTCGAGCGCCAGGGCACGGACGTCGGCCTGACGCCGTCGCTGCGGGAGTACCACACGATGTACGGCATCCGCCCCGAGCACCTCGAGCAGAATCCCGACCTCTGGGTGATGCACCCCGGCCCCGTCAACCGCGGCGTTGAGCTGGCCGGCGAGGTCGTCGACTCGGACCGGTCGGTGATCCTGAGCCAGGTGACGAACGGCGTGGCCGTGCGGATGGCGGTCCTCTACCTCCTCGCCGGCGCGGACTCGTTCACCGACGCGGAGGCCGGGGCGTGACCTTTCTGAACTGTCATCCTGAACGCAGTGAAGGATCTCTGCGCCATCGCCTCGCCCCTCGTGTCCAGGAGCGACGCCCGCCGGCGTCTCCGTCGAGATCCTTCGCTGCGCTCAGGATGACAAGGTGGTGCGGTTTCGTCCATGCCCTCGCCGTCGGGCTGGCGGTCGCCGCCAGCGCCGCGTGCGCGCAGCCGACGCCGCCCGCCTCGGGAGACCCATCGGAGGGGCCGAACCCAGAGCGGACGATCGCGCTGACGGTCGACGACCTTCCGGTCGGGCGGGGTCACCCGCTGGCGTGGCAGCAGCGCGTCACGCGCGACCTCGTCCGCCAGATCACCGAGGCGGGCGTGCCGGCGACGGGGTTCGTCAACGAGGGGAAGCTCGACGTGGAGGGAGAACGCGACGACCGGACGGCGCTCCTCCAGGCGTGGGTCGACGCCGGGCTCGACCTCGGCAACCACACCTACGGCCACCCGTCCCTCTTCGACACGCCGCTCGACGCGTTCCAGGACCACGTCCGGCGCGGCGACGCCGTCACGAACCGGCTGCTGGCCGCGCGCGGTGACTCGGCGCGCTACTTCCGCCACCCGTACCTCAACGTGGGGCCGGACCGGGAGACGAAAGACGCCTTCGAGGCGTGGCTCGCGGACGAGGGCTACACGATCGCGCCCGTCACCCACGACAACGCCGAGTACGTCTACGCGCTCGCCTACGACCACGCGCTCGACGCCGGTGACTCCGCGCTCCAGAATCGCATCGCCGACGCCTACGTCGCCTACATGGAGTCGACGGCGGCCTATTTCGAGGGGCTGGCCGACGACCTGTTCGGGCGCGAGATGGCCCACGTCCTCCTGGTCCACGCCAACGCCCTCAACGCCGACCACCTCGACCGACTGGTCGGGATGTTCCGCGGGCGCGGCTACCGGTTCGTGTCGCTCGACGAGGCGCTGGAAGACCCGGCCTACGCTTCTGAGGACACGTACACCGGCCGGGCGGGGATGTCGTGGCTCCAGCGGTGGGCCATCACGCGCGGCGTCCGGTTCGAATCCGAGCCGCACCCGGATCCCTGGGTGGAGGACGTGGCGTATCCGGGCCAATGAGCAACGACCTCGTGACCGTCGGCTGGCAGGAGTGGCTGGCCTTTCCAGAGATGGGCCTGCCGGCCGTCCGTGCCAAGATCGACACCGGCGCGCGGACGTCGGCGCTCCACGCCCACGACGTCGAGCACGTCGAGCGCGACGGCGAGACGGTCGTCCGCTTCCTCGTCAACCCGCTCTTCAAGGGGCGGAAGCTGGCGGTCCCCTGCGAGGCGCCCATCGTCGACGAGCGCGAGGTGACGTCGTCGAACGGGCACACCGAGCTGCGGATCGTGGTCGAGGCCATGCTCCGCCTCGGTCTCGCTGCCGACGCCCCCGAGTGGCCCGTCGAACTCACGCTGACGGATCGGCGTGGGATGCGCTTCCCGATGCTCCTCGGCCGCGAGGCCATGTCCGGCCGCGTCCTCGTCGACTCCGGCGCGTCGTTCCGCCTCGGCCGCCCCGACCACCCCGGCGCGTTTTACGAATAGCGACCGCCTCCCGGTTTTCGGAGCGGGTGCACGCGGCGCGGGATCGGGCCGCCGTACGCTCCGGGACCGCTCCCAATCCATCGGCTCCCCTCCATGCGTCTCGCCATTCTCTCCCGGAACCCCGAGCTCTACTCGACCCGCCGGCTCGTCGAGGCCGCCGAGGCGCGGGGGCACGAGGTCCAGATCCTCGACACGCTCCGCTGCACGGCCCACCTCACCGACAAGGGGCCCGAAGTCCACTACCACGGCGAGCCTCTGAGCCCGCCCGACGCGATCATCCCGCGGATCGGGTCGTCGATCACGTTCTACGGGCTCTCCATCGTCCGCCAGTTCGAGGCCATGGGCGTCTGGACGCTCAACGGGGCCGTCGCGATCACGCGGAGCCGCGACAAGCTCCGGGCCCACCAGTTCCTCGCCAAGAAGGGGATCGCGCTGCCGCGCACGGCCTTCGCCCACAAGGCCGACGACGCGGCCGACCTCATCACGTCGGTCGGCGGGCCGCCATGCATCGTCAAGCTCCTCGAGGGGACGCAGGGCGTCGGCGTGGTCCTCTGCGAGACGAAGAAGGCGGCCGAGAGCGTGATCCAGGCGTTCCGCGGAATGAAAGCCTACCTCCTGGTGCAGGAGTTCATCAAGGAAGCCGGCGGCGCCGACGTCCGGCTGTTCGTCGTGGGCGACCGCGTGATCGCGGGGATGAAGCGGCAGGGCGCGGAGGGCGAGTTCCGCTCGAACCTCCACCGCGGCGGGAGCGCGACGTCCATCAAGATCAGCCCGGCCGAGCGGAAGACGGCCGTCACCGCGTGCAAGGCGTTGGGGCTGAAGGTGGCCGGCGTCGACGTGCTCCAGTCGGAGCGCGGGCCTCTCGTGCTCGAGGTCAACTCGTCGCCGGGGCTGGAGGGGATCGAGACCTCGACGGGCAAGGACGTGGCGGGGTCCGTGATCCAGTTCGTCGAGAAGAGCCTCGCGGCCAAGGCGAAGCCCGAGGCGGCCTGACCGCGACGGCGACGCCACCCCGCCCGCCTCGGCGCCGAGGCGGAGGGAGAGGCGGACGGTGCAACTCTGAGCGACAGTTCTACGGAGGGGGAGGGGCGGACCGGTCCGCGGCGGTCCCGACAGTCGCCGTATCCTGGCCGCGCCTCGCTCCCATGGCCGACCCGATCCACTGCCCCACCTGCGGCGCGCCGCTCGTCGTCCGCAACCGGTTCGTCACCGTCGTGACGTGCGAGTTCTGCGGCGGCGTCTCGCTCTACGACGGCGGCCGGCTCGACCCGACCGGCCGGTCCGTCGAGGTCGTCCAGGTCCCGAGCCCGCTCTACCTCGACGCCACGGGCCAGATCGGCGGGCGCGACTTCCGCGTGCTCGGCCGGCTCGTCTACGAGTACGACGGCGGCTACTGGACCGAGTGGTTCGTCGAGGTCGAGGGCGCCGGCCGCGCGTGGCTGGTCGAAGATGAGGGCGCGTTCTCGATCGTCCAGGAGCAGTCCGACGTTACGGCGCCGCCGTTCGAGGAGGCGCGGCCTGCCGGGAGCCTCCGCATCGGCGGCCTCGACGTGTTCGTGGACGAGGTCGGCGAGGCGACGGTCGTCGGCGCGGAGGGCCAGCTCGGCGGCGTGATCCTGCCGGGCGAAGTGATCCAGTACGTCGACGGCGTGGCCGGCGAGCGCGAGGTGTCGGTCGAGTACGGGGAGCGCGGAGTCGAGGTGTACGTCGGGCGTCCGGTCCCCCGGGACGCCCTCGTCGTGGACGAAGAGACCTACGGATGATGCCCCCCTCGAACCGCGTATGATCGGCCGTCTCATCGCCCTCGCCGTGCTCGGCTTCGTCGGGATCACGGCTCTGAGCGCCTCCTCCGGCGGGAGCACCGCCTCCCAGGCCACGCCGTACCGGACGCCCGCCGACGTCCGGGCGTCGCTCGACCGCGCGCTCGTCGCCGAGCACGACGCGGCCGTCGAGGCCGAGCGCCGCCGCCGGTACGAGGCCGGCGAGATGGGGGCGGCCGAGCGAATGGCCTACGAGGCGGAGTTGGAGGAGGCGCGCCGGCGCCGGGAAGCGGTCGCCGCCGCGGCCGCGGCCGCCCGGCTCCGCAACCTCCAGCGCCAGCGCTCCGGCGGCGGCTACTCCGGGGGCAAGTAGAATGGTCGACCTCACCCCCCTCGACCGCGCCGTCCGCGCCGCCCGCCGTGGCCACGACGAGGCCGCCCGCCGGCTCCTCGACGCCGTCCTCATGGACGATCGCGACAACGAGCTCGCCCTCGCCTGGCGGGCCCGCGTCGAGGGCGACCCCGACACGAAGGCCGGCTTCCTCCAGCGCGTCCTCGCCCTCAACCCGAACGCGACGTGGGCCACCGACGCCCTCGCCCGCCTCGGCGACGTCACCGAGGCGGCCACCCCCGGGTCGACCGGATCGCTCGATACCGTCGGCCGCCGCGCGGCGCGGATCGACCACCTCCAGTGCCCCAACTGCGGCGGGCAGGTCGAGATCCACCCCGAGCGCGGCTCGAAGTCCGTGGCGTGCCAGCACTGCGGGAGCGTCCTCGACCTGACCTCAAAGCAACTCGACGTCATCGGCCGGTTCAAGCGGCGCTTCGAGCCGGCGCAGGACATTCTCCCTGGCGCCGAGGCCACGATCGACGGCGAGCGCCACGTCGTGATGGGCTGGCTCCGGTACAAGGGCTGGGACAGCGAGGAGTCATGGACGTGGGACGAGTGGCAGCTCCTCGGCGACTCGGGCGCCGTCCGCTACCTCTCGTGGTCGCGCGACGAGGGCTTCCTGCTCCAGACGCCGGTCCGTCCGACGCCGACGACGACGCGGGCGGGCATCGAACTGCCGAACGGCCGCGTCAGCTTCTACGAGACGAGCCCGGCCTCCATCACGGGCATGGCCGGCGAACTGACGTGGCGTCCCCGCCTCGACGCGACGCTCCAGGTGGGCGAGGCCAAGAAGGGCGGCGTCCAGTACAGCGCGGAGCTGACGGCCGACGAGGTCGAGGTCGTCGCCGGCTCGCGGATGGGCGACCTCGAGGTATGGGAGGCGTTCGGGCGGACCGACAAGGTCGAGGCGATCCGCGAGCGGCAGGAACGCGGGCGGCGGCGGCGGCGGTCGGCGGCGGGCATCGCGCGGTTGTTCGGGCTGGGCGGCATCGCGTTTCTCGCCCTCGGCATCTGGATCGTCCCGCGGCTCGGCAGCGACGTCGGGCAGGCGGCGCACACGGTGGAATCGGGCCCGGTCTCGCTCGACGCCGAGGTCGCGGCGCTCCTCCCGCCCGTCGAGGGTGGGCCGCCGGGGTTCGAGCGTGCGACCGACGTGCTCCGCAACGCCCGCGACCTCGTCCGCTACGACACGATCGAGGCCGGGACGGTCCGGCTCTCCGAGGGCCGCGCCTACGTCGTCCAGGTCGGCGCGACGCCGCCCGTGGCGCCACCGCGCGGCGTCGACGTCGAGGTCGCCTTCATCGACCCCGGCGACGGCGACGTCTTTCAGCCGAGCGTGTCGCCTCTCGTGTCTGCGAACTCGGCGCCGACGACCGAGGACTCCCGGCCCTTCCGCGTCGACGTGAGCGACGGCGACGAGGCCGCGTTCCGCGTGGTCCTGCTCGTCGGGCGCGAGTGGTCGGGGCGCGAGAGCGACGGGCCGCTGGCGTGGACCGAGCCCGTGTCGTTCCCGATCTCCGCGACGGTCCGCCACGCGTGGCTGCCCGGCCCGTTCTACGTCGCCGCGGCGTTCTCGCTGTTCGTGGCGTTCGCGTTCTTCGTCTTCAGCCGCACCGGCCCCCGCTAGCCCCCGACCCCATGCGCCCTCGCCTCGCCCCCCTCGTCGCCCTCCTCCTCGCGGTGCCGGCCGCCGCCCAGGACGTTATCGAGACGGTGCCTGTGCCGCCGGAGGCCGCTGATCTCTCGTTGACGGTCGTCCTCTCGACGCTTGTCTACGGCGCCATCGGGATCCTGATGTGCGTGCTCGGCTATGTCGTGTTCGACAAGGTCGCCGGGCTGAACCTCAAGCACGAACTCGTGGAGGATCAGAACGTGGCCGTCGGCATCATGCTGGCCGGGGCGTTCATCGGGATCGCCATTGTGGTCGCCTCCGTGATGCTCTCCTAGTGGACGCCGCGCCCCCCGTCTCCGACCTCGTCCGCCTCGGTGCCGAGGCGGGCGGGGACGGGCGTGGGGGGGCGCCGCCGGATCTCACCGCCGCCGGCCTCACGCGCCGCCAGACGCGCGTGCTCCTCGCGGCCGTCCTCGTCGTCGCGACGTGCGGGATCCTCTACGAGCTCGTCGTCGGGACGCTCGCGTCGTACCTCCTCGGCAACTCGGCCCTCCATTTCTCGCTGACGATCGGCGGGTTCATGACGGCGATGGGGCTGGGGTCGTGGGCCGCGCGGGCCGTCCGCGGCGACGCGCTCGTGTGGTTCGTGGGCGTCGAGCTGGCGGTCGGGCTCCTCGGCGGGATGTCGGCGGCCGTGCTGTACGCGGCGTTCACGTACACGCCGTTCGTCCACCTCGCGATGGGGGCCGTGATCCTCGGCATCGGCGCGCTCGTGGGCCTCGAGATCCCGCTCGTGACGCGGTTGCTGGGCGGGCCAGGGCGGATCTCGGCGTCGGAGCTGAAGGACACCGTCGCGGGCGTCCTCGCCGTCGACTACCTCGGCGCGCTCGTGGCGTCGCTCGCGTTCCCGTTCGTGCTCCTGCCGGTGCTGGGCGTGGTGCGGACGGCGTTCGTGACGGGCTTCGTCAACCTCGTCGTCGTCGTTTTCTGTTTGCGGGCGTTCCGGCGGGAGCTAGGCCAGCGGCGGCGCGCGCTGTGGGCGGCGACGGCGCTCGTGGCGCTCCCCCTCGCAGCCGGCGCCGTCGGCGCCGACAAGCTGGCGTCGGTGTTCGAGGCCAAGCTGTACCGCGACCCCGTCGTTTACGCCGAGCAGTCGACGTACCAGCGGATCGTGCTGACGGCGAGCGGCGGCGACCTCCGGCTCTACCTCGACGGCGGCCTTCAGTTCTCGACCAAGGACGAGCACCGCTACCACGAGGCGCTCGTCCATCCGCCGATGGCGCTGGCGCAGCGGCGCGAGCGGGTCCTCGTGCTGGGCGGCGGCGACGGGCTCGCGGTCCGGGAGATCCTTGGGTGGCCGGAGGTCCGGTCGGTCACACTCGTCGACCTCGACCCAGCCGTGACGCGTCTCGCCCGGGCGCACGCCGCGCTCCGGGAGGCCAACGAAGGGGCGCTGGAGGACCCGCGCGTCGAGATCATCCACGACGACGCCGGCGCCTTCCTCGCCCGGCCCGGTGACCCGTATGACGTCGTCATCGTGGACCTGCCGGACCCGAACCACGAGAGCCTCGCCAAGCTCTACAGCCGCCCGTTCTACGAGCGCCTCCGCGGGCGCCTCGGTGTTGGGGGCACCGTCGCCGTCCAGTCGACCTCGCCGACGTTCGCGCGGGAGGCCTACTGGAGCATCGTCGCGACGGCCGAGGCCGCCGGGCTCCACCCGGAGCCGTACCACCTCTACGTCCCCAGCTTCGGCGACTGGGGCTTCTTTGTGGGCTCGACGCACGCCGTCCGCCCCGGCCGCTACCGGCTGCCTCCTGCCGTCGCGCCCCGGGTGATGACGCCCGCCGCCTTCCGCACGGCCCGCTTCTTCGACGGCGACGCGTCGCGCATCCCGGTCGAGGTCAGCACGCTCGACGACCCGGCGGTCCTCCGGTACTACCAGCAGGGGTGGGCGCGATGGGAGTGAGAATGACTGTAAGGAACGGGGAACGGGTGCGGAGCGACGCTCAGATCGAGCCCCATGCGCCACCCCCCATGTCCCGTCCCCCCGCCGGTGGCCACCACCTGCTCGTCGACTTCTGGGTGGACGATGCCGCGCCGCTCCGCGAGGTGGAGACGTGGGAGGTGCTGCTCCCCGAGGCGTGCCGCGCTGCGGGCGCCACCGTCCTCGGCGCGCGGTTCCACCAGTTCCAGCCCGAGGGCGTGACCGGGATCGTGCTCCTCGCCGAGAGCCACGCGAGCGTCCACACGTGGCCCGAGGCGGGGCTGGTCACCCTCGACGTGTTCACGTGCGGTGCGCTCGACGCGGCGGCCATCGTCGAGACCGTCCGCCAGCGGCTGTCGCCGGTCCGCGAGCGCGTCACGGCCGTCGCCCGCGGCGACGTGGTGCAACCCGAGACGGTCGCTCCCCGAAGAGACACCTCCTCGTGTCATCCTGAGCGAGCGGAGCGAGTCGAAGGATCTCTGGTGCGACGAGGTTCTCAAGCTGGCACCGAGAGCTCTGGACGGAGCGCGGTGCTCGCCGGAGATCCTTCGACTGCGCTCGCTGACGCTCGCTTCGCTCAGGATGACACGGGTTGACCCTGTGCCGATCCAGATTCGCTGACTCCCCCGCCTCGACGCCGAGGCCGGCCTGCCTAGTGGGACCGACCCGGCGTCGACTCCGTAGACACATCCCCAACCCCGCACTGACATGGGCCTCATGGACCGCCTCCGCGGCGAACTCATCGACATCGTCGAGTGGACCGACACGTCGCGCGACACGCTCGCGTGGAAGTTTCCGCGCCACCAGAACGAGATCAAGTCCGGCGCGAAGCTGGTCGTCCGCGAAGGGCAGGCCGCCGTGTTCGTCGACCAGGGCCAGCTGGCGGACGTGTTCGACCCCGGCACGTACACGCTCGACACGGCCAACCTCCCGATCCTGAGCACGATCGAGGGCTGGAAGTACGGCTTCGAGAGCCCGTTCAAGGCCGAGGTCTTCTTCGTCAACACGCGGCGCTTCCCGGACCAGAAGTGGGGGACCAAGAACCCGATCATGCTCCGCGACCCCGAGTTCGGGCCGACGCGGCTGCGGGCCTTCGGGACGTACGCGTTCCGCGTGAGCGACCCCGCCACGTTCCTCGAGACGATCGTCGGGACGTCCGGCGACGTCGACACGGGTGCGATCACGGACCAGATCCGCAATATCCTCGTCGCCCGGTTTACCGACGTGCTCGGCGAGTCGAAGCTGGCGGCGCTCGACATGGCGGCCAACGTCGACGAGCTGGGCGGCTTCGTGGCCGAGAAGATGGCCGACGACATGGACGAGTACGGGATCGAGGTCCTGAACCTCCTCGTCGAAAACGTGTCGCTGCCGCCGGCCGTCGAGCAGGCCCTCGACCAGCGGACGTCTATGGGCGTCATCGGCGACCTCGGGGCCTACACGCAGTACCAGACGGCGCAGGCCATCGGGAAGGCGGCTGAGAACCCGGGCGGCGCCGCCGCCGCGGCCGGCGTCGGCCTCGGCGCGGGCCTCGCGATGGCGAACCAGATGGGCGCGGCGATGACGGGCGGGCAGGCCCAGCCGCAGCAGGCGTCGGCCCCGTCGAGCGGGGCCCCGCCGCCGCCGCCCGACGCCGCGAGCTTCCACGTCTCGAAGGACGGCCAGTCGACCGGCCCGTTCGGCCTCGACGCGCTCCGGCAGCAGGCCCGATCGGGCGACCTCACCCGCGAGTCGTTCGTCTGGAGCCAGTCGCTTGGCGAGTGGAAGAAGGCCGGCGACGTCGACGCGCTCCGGCCCGTCTTCGACGCGACGCCCCCGCCGCCGCCCGACGCCGCATGAGGATCGCCTGCCCCCAATGCGAGTGGGAGCCGACCGCATCGGCGCGCTGGACGTGCCGGTGCGGGCACGCGTGGAACACCTTCGACACGGGCGGGAAGTGCCCGAAGTGCCAGACCGTCTGGCGCGACACCCAGTGCCTCGCGTGCACGCGGTGGTCGAAGCACCACGACTGGTACCGCGACCTCCCACCCGTTGACGCGCTCCTGGAGGAGACCGAGGCCGCGGCCTAGCCCGCCTCGGCGACTCGACCGACGGAGTCACCGAGGCGGACGGGACCGGGCGTGCGCCGTGGTGCGCCCGCGAGACGGCTCGGCGGGCCTGCCGGACGAACGAAACGCCGGCGCGCGCGGGGCCGAGAGCACAGGGCGAGTTACGCTTCGGCGAGCGCCGGCCTGTACAGCTCCTCGACGTACTCCGTCACCATCCGCCGCGCGCTGAACCGGTCCCGCGTCGACTCGATGCTCGCCCGCATCATCGACGTCCACCGCTCGCGGTCGTCGTAGTACGTCGGGAGGACGTCGTCGAACAGCGTGGACACGAGGCTCCCGAGGTCGTGGGCGTCGTGGGCGGTCGGGTCGACGCTCTCGAACCCGTCGCCGATCTGCCACCCGTTCACGCCCGGGTCGAACGCCTCCGGCCACCACCCGTCGAGCACGCTGAGGTTGAGGACCCCGTTCATGGCGGCCTTCATCCCGCTCGTCCCGCTCGCCTCCTTCGGCCGGCGCGGGGTGTTGAGCCAGACGTCGGCTCCCCGGGTCATCGCTCGGCCGATGGGCATCGAGTAGTCCTCGAGGAAGACGACGGATTGGGGGTAGGCCCGGGCCATCTCGACGAGCCGGGCGACGATGGCCTTGCCGGGCTCGTCGCGGGGGTGGGCCTTCCCCGAGAACACGAGCTGGAGCCGGCCCTCCTCCAGCGCCGGCCGCACGTGGGCCTCGTCCTCGAAGATGAGCGCGGCCCGCTTGTACGTCGCCGCGCGGCGGGCGAACCCGACGAGGAGCCGGTCCTCGCGGAGCCGCTGGCCGGTCCGCTCGGCGATGAAGTCGAGGAGCGCCCGCTTGTTGGCCTGGTGCGGGGCCCAGAGGTCGCCGCCGGTAGCGGCCGCCTCCAGCATGGCCGGGTCGACCCACGTCGGGCGGTGGACCCCGTTCGTGATGGCGACGATCTCGGCGCGGCCGTCGACGGACGACCACATCTCGTTGGCCGTGGCCCCGTGGAGCTCGGCGACGGCGTTCGCCTTCCGGGCCACCCGCAGGGCGGCGACGGTCATGTTGAATGGGCTCCCGCCGAGCGCGTCGAACTGGGCGTCCGAGACGTGGTCGAGCCCCGCGATCCGACGGAGCCGCTCGATCGGGTGCTCCTCGTTGCCCGCGAGGACCGGCGTGTGCGTCGTGAACACGACCTCGTCGCGCGTCGCTGCCAGCGCGTCGTCGTAGTCCATCCCGCCGCCCATCTTCTCCCGAACGAGTTCGAAGGCGGCCAGCAGCGCGTGCCCCTCGTTGAAGTGGTAGAGGTCGACGTCGAGGCCGAGCGCCCGGAGCGCGCGGACGCCGCCGACGCCGAGGACCACCTCCTGCGCCACGCGGGCCTCGTCACCGCCGCCGTACAGCATGCGCGTCGTGTCGGCGTGCGGGTTGCCCGGGAGGGCGGTGTCGAGGAGGAGGAGCGGGACGTTCCCGAAGGCCTCCGTTCGCCACACCTTGCACCGGACGTCGTCCCCGCGGATTTGGACCGTGACCTCGACGCCGGTGTCCTCGAGGAGCCCGTCGGCCTCCGAGTCCTGCGGCCCGTCGACCTGCTGGCCATCGGGGCCGATCGATTGCTCCGTGTACCCGTCGGCCCAGCGGATGCCGATGCCGACCATGGGGACGCCGAGGTCCTTCGAGGCCTTCAGGATGTCGCCGGCCAGGATGCCGAGGCCGCCGGCGTAGGTCTTGAGCCGGTGGTCGAGGCCATACTCCATGCAGAAGTAGGCGACGCGGGGCGAGTCAGTCATAGGGGGGTGTCGGACGAGGAGCGCCTAAGGTATTCCCTCTCCAGGGGCGGTCGGCCTCGCTCGTGGTCATCAATCACGGACTCTCCTCGGCGGCGTCTCGGTCCGCCACAGGGCCCGGAGCATGACCGCCGATCCGATCGAGCGGTACCACAGGCACTACGGCCCGAACCGGGCGACCCAGTCCGGCGGCTGTTCGGCGGCGTCGAGGCGATGGGCTAGCCGCCCAACTGGTCCACCGTGTCACGGAGAGCGGCCACCCTCGTGAAGTCCGGGCCGTCGTCGACCTGGCGGCGATCCGCTGGCGTGTCCGGGCGGGGGCGTCGAGGCCGCCGTCTCCGCCCGGTTGATCCCGCCTCGGTCCCTCTCCCGACGGAGCCGCCGAGGCGGGTGGGGCTAGAGGAACGGACCGATGAGCCGGTCGACCTTCTGATCGTAGTCCTCGTCGACCACACGGGCCTCCGGGTGGGCCTCGAACCACGCCACCATCTCGCGGGCACCCTCGGCCCACGGGATCGTCGCCTCGAAGTTTGGGACGAGCGACCGGACGAGCGCGTTGTCGAACACGCGCGCGTGCGCCTTGTCGCCGAGGAGGCCGTCGCCCCAGTCGGCGTCGACGGCCGCGACCCGGTCCGACGGGACGTGGACGATGTGCGGCTCGACGCCGAGCGCGTCCGCCAGCGAGCCGACGATGGCGTCCCACGCCAGGATCTCATCCGTGGTGATGTGGACGGCTCGGCCGAGCGCGCCCTCGTTTCCGAGCAGGCCGACGAACCCCTTGGCGAAGTCGCGGTGGTGCGTGAGCGTCCACAGCGAGAGGCCGTCGCCGTGGACGAGGACGGGCGCCCCGCGCTGGAGCCGGTCGAGGACGGTGTAGCCCCCCTGGAAGGGCGGCGTCCACGGCGCGTAGGTGTGCGACGGGCGGACGACGGTGACGCCCATCCCGGCGTCGCGCGCGGCCCAGACGCGGTCCTCGCACGCGATCTTGGCCTGCGAGTAGCCCCAGACCGGGTTGTCGAGTGGGGTCGACTCCGTCACCGGCAGCGACTGCGGCGGCGTCTGGTACGCCGAGGCCGACGAGATGAAGACGTACTGGCCCGTCCGCTCGCGGAACAGGCGGAGGTCGTCGTCGACGTGCTCGGGCGTGAACGCGAACCAGTCCACGACGACGTCGAACGTGCGGTCGCCGAGCGCAGCCGCCAGCGCGTCGGGGTCGCGGACGTCGGCGTGGAGGATCTCGACGCCGTCGGGGGCGCGGTCGTCGTTCCCGCCGCGGGTGACGAGCGTGAGGTCGAGGCCGCGCTCGACGGCGAGGGCGGAGCAGGCGGTCGAGATCGTGCCGGTGCCGCCGAGGAAAAGGACGGTCATGGAGCGGAGCGGGTGACGCCGGAGGCTACCGCCATTCGGCGCCCTCGGCGTCGGAGTCTGCCCGCCTCGGCGACGGACTCGCCGAGGCGGGCGGGGCCGCACGGGGGGAGGACCTGGGGCGAGGGCCCGGAGCGAGGGGACATCCTGCCCCGGCAGACGGGACGTCCCCGGATCGTCCGGGAGAACGGCCTACGTCCCGCTCGTCGAGAGGCACGGAGGGGCGATCGCGGTCGAGAGCGCCGTCGGGTTCGGGACGCGGTTCACGGTCGCCTCCCGCGCGGCGAGCCCGGTCCGCTCGACCCCCCGACGTCGAGGCTTACGTGCTCGACACGTCGCCCGGCGCGTCCATCCGCGAGCTTCGGTTGGCGCGGGCGGCGCAGCGCCTCGAACGAGACCGTGACCGTCGCAGAGATCGCGGACTGTCGCAGAGATCGCGTACGCCACCGGATACCGCGACCCGGAACATGTCTCGAAGCAGCTCCGGAAGGCCTACGGCGCGACGCTCCCCGCCTACCCGTCGTCGGAGTAGACCCGCCTCGGTGGACCAGCCAGCGAGGCGGGCGGGGGCTACTCGTAGAGCCCGTTCTCGGCCACGAACCCGACCACGTGGGCAAAGACCGGGGCGAACGGGAGGACGTTGTGGGCCGTCCCGTTGAACACGACCTGGACCTGGCCCTCGTCGCCCTGCGCGGTGGACGCCTCGGCGTCGATCTCGCCCTGGAGCAGCTCCAGCCCGCGGACCTCCGTAATCACCGGGTCCGACGTGGTGAACTCGTAGCCGGCCGGGACGAACTGGCCGCCCTCGGCGGTCGGGACGAGGAGCCAGAACGAGTCGTCGGCCGGGTCCTGCCACAGCGAGAGGACCGTCTTCGGCTCGTCGTCGGCGACGACGAGGAAGGCGTACGACGGGATGGCGCGGGCGAACCGCTCGTAGTCGTCGAGAGCCGGGCTCTCGCTCATGAACAGCGCCGAGGCCGGGTCGTCGATGTTGCCTTCCAGCGTGTAGTAGTTGGCGACGACCGAGAAGTCGCCGACGGTCGTGTCCGCGACGGCCGTGGCCCGCATCAGCGGCTGGCCAGTCTGGTCGGTCTTGGACGCGTCGAACCAATCGGGCATCCCGCTCGGCTGGGCGGCGGCGGCGACGGTGACGAAGGCGAGGAGCAGCGGGAGGAGCGAGCGCACGGGGCGGAGGCGGGAGGGAGGGGGACGCAGACGGTCCGAACCCGAGCCCGGTCCGATCTGTTGCCCCTTCACCCGGAGCGCACCCCGCCTGCCTCGGCCCTTCGGCTTCGCTCAGGGGAGCCGTCGAGGCGGAGGGGGCTAGGCCCCCGTCGGGCTGTCGGCCGTGCGCTGGACCGGCGTCTCGCCCTCCGGGAAGAACTCGAGCGCGGCCGAGTTCATGCAGAACCGGAGGCCCGTCGGCGGCGGGCCGTCGGGGAAGACGTGGCCGAGGTGGCCGTCGCACCGTGCGCACCGCGTCTCGATGCGGACCATCCCGAGCGACCGATCCTCGATGTTCGTGACGTGCTCGGGGTCGACGGGCTGGAAGAACGACGGCCAGCCCGTGCCGGACTCGAACTTGGACCCGCTCTCGAAGAGGGGGAGGCCGCAGAGGTTGCAGGCGTAGATCCCGACCTCCTTGGTGTGGAGGAGGAGCCCGCAGCCGGGCCGCTCCGTCCCATGCTCGATGAGGATGCGGCGCTCCTCGGCGCTGAGGCCGGCCGCCTCGACGGCCTGTTCGCGGGCCTCGCCGCGGAGGGGCGTCAGGTCGTAGCCGGCAGCGGATGTAGTCGGAGTCTCCATCGGATCGCAGGTGGGGGAGGGCGTCAACCGCCCCGAGCGTGTCGCGATCCGACCGGTGCGCGTCCCGCTACATTCCGACGCCTTGTTTCCCCATGCCGCCGTGCCTCCTCTCGACCGCCTCGCGCTCACCCTCGTTCTCGCCGCGCTCGCCGTCGTCCCGGCCGCGGCCCAGGAGACGCTCCTCCTCCGCCAGCCGACGCTGAGTGCGACGCACGTCGCGTTCGCCCACGGCGGCGACCTCTGGATCGCCGACCGCGCCGGCGGCGACGCGCGCCGCCTGACGAGCACGCCGGCCGTCGAGTCCGGCCCGCATTTCTCGCCGGATGGGGAGTGGGTCGCGTTCACGTCGGACCGGTCCGGCGTCCCGGCCGTCTACGTCGTCCCGGCCGCGGGCGGCGACCCGACGCGCCTGACGTGGTACCCGGAGCCATCCGAGGCCCGTGGATGGACGCCCGACGGCGCCCGCGTGCTCTACGCGTCGTCGCGGGAGACGGCGCCGGTCGGGTTCAACCGGCTCTGGACCGTCTCGCCCGACGGCGGGCCGTCGGAGCTCCTGCCCGCGCCGTGGGGCAACGACGGCGCTTACAGCCCGGACGGCCAGCGGGTCATCGTCGACCGCGTGACGCGTTGGGACGAGGAGTGGCGCGCCTACCGCGGCGGCCAGAACACGCCGCTGACGATCCTCGACCTCGGGTCGCTCGCCGAGACGCGCCTGCCCAACGAGCGGACCACCGACGTCCACCCGGTCTGGCTCGGCGACACGGTCTACTTCCTCTCCGACCGCGACTGGACGATGAACGTGTGGTCGTACGAGCCGGCCACCGGCGCCCTCCGCCAGCGGACCGAGTTCGAGGGCGCCGACGTGAAGTGGCTGGGTGCGGGGCCCGACGCCCTTGTGTTCGAACGGGAGGGCCGGCTCCACACGCTCGACCCCGCCTCGGGCGACGTGCGGACCCTCTCGGTCACGGTCCGCGGCGACTTCCCGTGGGCCGCGACGCGCTGGGAGGACGTGACGAGCAGCGTCGAGTCCGTCTCGCTCTCGCCGACGGGCCAGCGGGCCGTCATGGAGGCGCGCGGCGAGGTGTTCACCGTCCCCGTCGAGCACGGGGACGCCCGCAACCTCACGCGGTCGTCCGGCGCCGCCGACCGCGCGCCGCTGTGGTCGCCGAAGGGGGACCAGGTCGCGTGGTTCTCCGACGCCGGCGGTGACGGCTACGGGCTGATGCTCGCCGACCAGGACGGCCTCGGCGAGCCCCGGTGGATCGACATCGGCGAGTCGAAGATGGCGTGGGAGCCAGCGTGGTCGCCCGACGGCGCGCGCCTCGCGTTCGTCGACGACGACGTCCGGGTCCGCGTGGTGGACCTGGCCTCCGGCCGCGTGCGGACGGTCGACGTGGGCGGGACGAACATCGAGCGCGGCCGCCTCGGGCTGACGTGGTCGCCGGACTCGGAGTGGCTGGCCTACGCGAAGACGGCGCCCAACAACTTCCGCCGGGTCACGGTGTGGTCGGCCGCGACGGGAGAGACGCACGCCCTCACCGACCCCCTCGCGGACGCGTTCGCGCCGGCCTGGGACCGCGACGGCCGCCACCTCTACCTCCTCGCGAGCACCGACGTCGCCCTGGGCTCCGGCTGGGCCAACACGAGCTCGATGCGCGCCGACCCCGAGTACGCGGCCTACGTCATGGTCCTCCGCGCCGGCGACCCGACGCCGTTCGTCCTCCGCAGCGACGAGGAGCCGGTCGAGGAGGCCGTCGGCGAGGACACCGAGGCCGAGGAGACGACCGTCGAGGCGGGCCCGCCTGCGGAGGCGCCCGACGAGGCGGGGGGCGACGAAGCGGAGGACGAGGTCGAGGTCCAGATCGACCTCGACCGGCTCGACCGCCGGACGCTGGCGCTCCCGATGCCTGAGGCCGACTACGTGACGACGATGGCGGGGCCGGCCGGGACTGTGTTCCTCGCCGAGAACGCGCCCTCGTCGCCCGGCCTCACGCTCCACAAGTTCTCGCTGGAGGAGCGCGAGGCGACCCCGTTCCTCACCGGCGTCCGCTTCGCGTCGGTCTCGGCCGATGGGTCCAAGATCCTCGCCCGGACCGGCCCCGGTTGGACCGTCGCCGACACGGGCGGGCCGTCGGGCGACGGCGGTACGGACGTCCGCGTCCAACTCCGGATGGAGCTCGACCGCCAGGCCGAGTGGCGTCAGATGTTCGACGAGGCGTGGGCCTACGAGCGCGACTTCTTCTACGACCCGGACCACCACGGCCGCGACTGGGACGCCGTCTACGACCGCTACGCCCCGCTCCTCCCGCACGTACGCCACCGGGCCGACCTGACGTACCTCCTCGACCAGGTCAACGGCGAGCTCTCGGTCGGCCACAGCTTCGTGTTCGGCGGCGATTACCCGGCCGTCGATACGGTCCGCGTGGGCGTCCTCGGGGCGGACCTGGAGCGGGACCGCGGCGGCTGGCGGATCGCGCGGATCTACACGTCGGAGAGCTGGAACCCCGGCCTCCGCGCGCCGCTCGACCAGCCCGGCCTCGACGTCGAAGAGGGCGACTACCTCGTCGGCGTCGAGGGCGAGCCCCTCGCTGCGGCCGACGACCCGTACCGCCTGCTCGACGGGACGGCCGGCCGCCAGACGGTCCTCCACGTCAACGACCGGCCCGGGATGGAGGGCGCGCGCCAGGTCCTCGTGGAGCCGACCGAGAGCGAGACCGGCCTCCGCCAGCGGGCCTGGGTCGAGGACAACCGCCGCCGCGTCGACGAGCTCTCCGACGGCCGCCTCGCCTACGTCTGGGTGCCCAATACGGGCGGCCCGGGCGTCGTCTCGTTCGACCGGTACTACTTCGCGCAGCAGGACAAGGAGGGCGCCGTGATCGACGAGCGGTTCAACGGCGGCGGCCTCCTCGACGACTACATGGTGGACCTCATGACGCGCCGGCTCCGGGCGGCCGTGACCAACGAGGTGCCCGGCGGGGCCGCCTTCCGCCTGCCGGCCGGCATCCTCGGCCCGAAGGTCCTCCTCATCAACGAGCGCGCGGGCTCCGGCGGCGACTTCTTCCCGTGGGTGTTCCGTCAGCAGAACGCCGGCCCGCTCGTCGGCACGCGGACGTGGGGCGGCCTCGTCAAGTCGTCGGTCCACTACGGCCTCGTCGACGGCGGCGCGCTGACGGCGCCCGACAACGCCGTCTTCGACCCCATCCAGCGGCGCTGGATCGGCGAGAACGAGGGGATCTCACCGGACGTCGAGGTGCTCCTCGACGCGCGGTCCGTCGCCGCCGGGCGCGACCCCCAGCTCGAGCGGGCGGTCGACGTCGCGCTCGAGCTCCTGGAGGAGGAGCCCACGCCGACGGTCACGCCGCCCCCCTACTCGACGCCGGCCGTCCGCCCCCGCGACTGAGCGTGACTCCGCCCGCCTCGGGGCGTCACCGAGGCGGGCCCGCCGGGATCCGGAGGAGCCGCCGGTGCCACGCGTTGTGGAGGTAGCCCTTGAAATTCCAGGTCGCCGTGACCGACGCCGGCTGCTCCCGCTCGCCGTCGTGCGCCCGGACGACGACCTCGTAGGCCCCCGGCGCGAGGTCCGCCGCGAACGTCCACACGCGCCACGTCCAGCGCGAGCCCTCGCCGAGGTCGGCCTCAGACCACGAGGCGCCGCCGTCGAGCGAGACCTCGACGTGCTCGATCTCCCGGTCGCCGCCGGTGTAGGCGTAGCCGCGGAAGGCCACGAGGCCCGGCGCCGGCTGGACCTCGGGCGCGGGCTCGGTGATGACGCTGTTGAGCGGAAGGCTCTCGATGGACGGCGCGGCGTCCCAGTCTGCGTCCTCCTTCTCCACCTTGGGCGGGAAGACCTTGTAGGCGTGCCTCTGGAAGTAGTTGTCGGACTCCTCGGCCTGGACGGTGATGCGCGTCAGCCACTTCACGCTCCGCGCGCCGATGAACCCGGGCACGAGGGCCCGGAGCGGCGCCCCGTGGTTCGGCGCCAGCGGCTGGCCCTCGTAGCGATCGGCCAGAAGTGTCTCCTGCGCGAGGGCCTTGGCGAGGGGCACTGACGATCCGTAGGCGAACGCCTCGCCGTTTTTCGAGCACGTGTCGAGGCTCTCGAAGGCGACGTGCGCCGCGCCGTCGGCCACGCCCGCCTCGGCGAGCACGTCGGCCAGGCGGACGCCCGACCAACGGCCGTTGCCGAGCGCGCCGGCGCCCCAGGGCTCCTCGCCCGGCGTCGGCGCGAGCGCGTGCATCTCGGTCCGTCGGTTGCCCGCGCAGCAGAGGACGGCGTCGACCTCGGCCTGCTCGAACCGGCCCAGGTCCGCCAGGCTCAGCGACAGCTCCCGCTCGACGAGGCCGTCGACGACGAGCCGGAAAGTCGCGGGGTCGGGCTCCGGCGTCGTCCCGTGCGTACGGACGTACAGGAGGTCGGGCGGCGTCCGGAACGACCGCGTGAGCGCCTCGGGGAGCGGCTCGGCGTTGGGCGGGTCCCCGGAAAGGACGACGAGGTCGGGCGGGAGCGGCATCGAAGTGAGGAGGGGGCGAGGGCAATCTCGCCTTCTCTCCCCAGCGGTGCCCCCGCCCGCCTCGGCGGATCCGCCGGCTGCGTCACCGAGGCGGGCGGACTCAGGCGGCGAGATCGGCCTCGATCTGGGCGATCGAGTCGCGGAGCTCGGCGGCCTTCTCGAACTCGAGGTTCTCCGCCGCCGCGTCCATCTCGCGCGTGAGCTGGGCCACGAGGTCCCGCTTCTGGTCGTCCGTGAGGTACTTCACGACGGGGTCCGCGACCTTCGGGAGCTGGTCGGGGCCGGCGTAGTAGCTCACCTTCTCCTTGGCCCGGCGCTCGTCCTGCTCCGCCTTGTGGTCGGCGATGGCCGTGCCGCGGCGGACGTCGTCGATCGACTTCGTAACCGTCATCGGCGTGATCCCGTGCTCCTCGTTGTAGGCCCGCTGGATGTCGCGGCGGCGGTCGGTCTCCTCCATCATGCGCGCCATCGAGTCCGTCACGCGGTCGGCGTAGAGGACGACGAGGGAGTCGGCGTTGCGGGCGGCGCGGCCGGCGGTCTGGATCAAGGACCGCTCCGAGCGGAGGAACCCCTCCTTGTCGGCGTCGAGGATGGCCACGAGGTTGACCTCGGGCAGGTCGAGGCCCTCGCGGAGCAGGTTGATGCCGACGAGCACGTCGAACTCGCCGAGGCGGAGGTCCCGGAGGATGTCGACCCGCTCGAGCGCGTCGATGTCGGAGTGGAGGTACCGGACGCGGACGCCGAAGCTGTCGAGGTAGTCGGTGAGGTCCTCGGCCATCCGCTTCGTGAGCGTGGTGACCAGCACCCGTCCGCCGGCCTTGACGCGGTCGCGAATCTCCGCCAGCAGGTCGTCGATCTGGCCCTCGACGGGGCGGACCTCCACGTGCGGGTCGAGCACGCCGGTCGGCCGGATGATCTGCTCGACCACGACGCCGCCCGACGTCTCGAGCTCGTAGTCGGCCGGCGTGGCCGAGACGAACGTGACGGCGTGGTGGAAGGTCTCGAACTCCTCGAACGTCAGCGGCCGGTTGTCCATGGCGCTCGGCAGCCGGAAGCCGTGCTCGACGAGGTTCAGCTTCCGCGCGCGGTCGCCGTTGTACATGCCGCGGACCTGCGGGACGGTCACGTGGCTCTCGTCGATCACGATCTGCCAGTCGTCGCCGTGGTTCTTCTGGAAGTAGTCGAGGAGGCAGTACGGGCGCGTGCCGGGCTCGCGACCGTCCATGTGGCGCGAGTAGTTCTCGATCCCGGAGCAGTACCCGATCTCCTTGATCATCTCGATGTCGAAGAGCGTCCGCTGCTCCAGCCGCTCGGCGGCGACGAGGTTGCCGTCGTTGCGGAGGATGGCGAGCCGCCAGCGGAGCTCCTCCTGAATGCCGGCGATGGCGCGGTCGACTTGGTCCTGCGGCGTGACGAAGTGCTTGGCCGGGTAGATCGTGAGCGTGTCCTGCTCGAACGACAGCTCCTCGCCCGTGACCGGGTTGATCCGCGCGATCCGCTCGACCTCGTCGCCCCAGAACTGGATGCGGTAGGCCTGGTCCTCGAAGTAGGCCGGGAACACCTCGACCACGTCGCCGCGCACGCGGAACGTGCCAGGCGTGAAGTCGACGTCGTTCCGGTTGTAGAACACGTGGACGAGCTCCATCAGCAGCTCGTCGCGGTCGCGCTCCTGGCCGGGCGAGACCTGGACGATCCGCTTTTTGTACTCGTCCGGGTTGCCGAGGCCGTAGATGCACGACACGGACGCCACGATGACCACGTCCTGCCGGCCCGAGACGAGCGCCGACGTGGCCCGGAGTCGGAGCCGGTCGATCTCCTCGTTGATCGCCATGTCCTTCTCGATGTACGTGTCGGACGAGACGATGTAGGCCTCGGGCTGGTAGTAGTCGTAGTAGGAGATGAAGAACTCGACGGCGTTCTCGGGGAAGAACTGCCGGAACTCGGCGTAGAGCTGGGCCGCGAGCGTCTTGTTGTGCGAGATCACCAGCGTCGGCTTGCCGACGTTGCGGATGACGTTGGCCATCGTGAACGTCTTGCCGGTGCCCGTCGCGCCGAGGAGTGTCTGGTAGGGGTCGCCGCGGAAGAGGCCCTCGGTGAGCTCGCCGATGGCGCGGGGCTGGTCGCCCATCGGCTGGAACGCCGTCGAGAGCTTGAAGGGCGAGTCGATGCGGGTGATCGAGGCCATCGGGGTCCGTGGTGGGGCAGCCGGGAAGAATCGCACGCCGGGCTGACGACGGTGTGTCGCAGCCCTCGGTCTACCGGGCACCCCGCGTCGGGTTCGCCGTGGCCCCGCCCGCCTCGGCCCCGAGGTGGGCGGACTGGTGCGACCGAGTGGCGCGCGAGCGTGTCATCACGGCTTGGTAAAGTGCGGCCGCGGATCCGTCGGGCGCCGCTGGCATGACGGAGGGTGGCCGCCCTGGCCCGTGGCCGGCCGACTTATCCGGACGGCCGCGGGGGCCGATACCGTCGCCCCCCCTCCCGCCACTGTGACGACTCCCTCCCCGCAGGCCGCTGAGCCGGCCTGGATCGCGCGCCGTTCGTGCGCCCCGCGTCGCCGCCGCGCGCTCCTCGCCGACACCGACGAGCCGACGCTGACCATCGTGGGGCATCGGCTCTCGCGCGCCGGCTTCTCGGTGCGGACGGAGCGGACCGGCCCGGACGCGCTCGACGCCGTGCTGGAGGCAGCCCCCGACGTGGTCGTGGCGGCCTCGCGGCTCCCGGGGCTCGACGGGCTCCGGCTGTTCGAGCGGCTCCGCGACGAGATGGAGGCCCCACCGCCCGTCGTCCTCGTGTTCTGGCCGGGCAACGCCGCGGCCGTCGCGACGGCGCTCGACGCCGGCGTGGCCGACGTCATCGTCCGCCCACTGTCGCTCGTCGAGGCCGTCTCCCGGATCCGACGCTTCGTCCCGGTTTGATGGGCGCCGGGATCCCCGACGTCTCGGAGCACGCGCTCGCGGCGGCCGCCGCGGCGTTGCTCGTCGTGTCGACGGTCCTCGTCGGGCTCGTGGCGCTGGCGGCGGTCGGGCTCAACCGATGGGCGTGGTGGAGCGAGCGGCGTCGCGTGGCCCGGGAGGCCCGGTGGACGCCGCGTCTCCTCGGGCTGCTCGATGGCGAGATCGCGCCCGAGTCGTTCGCGTCGGGGCTCCGGCGGGGCCAGCGGGCCGACATGCTCCGGTTCCTCATCACGTACGCCGTCCGCCTCCGGGCCGCGGACCGGCAGCGGCTGGCGAAGGCGGCCGCGCCGCTCCTCCCGTACGCGCGCCGCCGGCTGGCCTCGTGGTCGCCGGAGCGCCGCGCGTTCGCCGTCCGCGCCCTCGGGCTGCTCAGCGTGCGGACGCCGCTCGTCACGTTGGGAACGGCGCTCCGCGACCCGTCGCGGCGCGTGGCCCTCGCCGCGGCGCGCGCGCTCGCCCAGTCGCGGAGCCCACGCGCCGCCCCCATCATGCTGACCGGGCTCTCGCGGTTCGGCGGGGCGCACACGGCCAACGTCGCGTCGCTCCTGGCGCAGTTCGGGCTCCGAGCGGGCGCCCCGATCACGGCCGCGCTCGTCCACCCGCGGACCGATGCCCGGGCCCGTGTCGCGGCCATCGAGGCGCTCCGGCAGCTGAGCTACGTGCCCGCCGCCGAGCCGGCCCGCGCTCTCCTCGAGTCCCCCCGCCTCGATGCCGAGGTGAAGGGGGCCGTGCTCCGGCTCCTCGCCGAGGTCGGCGGCGCCCGCGAGGCCGCGGCCGTCCGCCCGTTCGTCGACAGCTCGGAGGACATCCTGCGCATCCACGCCGTCGGCGCGCTGGGGCGGCTCCAGTGCGGGCCGGAGGACGCCGTCCGCCTCCGTCGCGCGCTCCGCGACCCGAACGTGTGGGTCGCTCGCCAGGCCTCCGAGGCGCTCGGCCAGCCCGTCCCCCGCCCGACGCCGCCGCGCGTCCAGCCCGTCCCGAGCGAGGCCTCCTCATGACCCCCTCCCTGTTCCACCTCGTCGACTGGCTCGTGCTCGGGTTCGTGACCCTCGTCGTGGGGCACTACCTCATCGGGGCCGGGCTGGCGCTCGTGGCCCTCGTCCAACTCCGCGGGCGGCTCGCGTCCTCGTCCGTCGAGGAGTTGGCGTCGGCCGCGACGCTGCCGCCGATCACGCTCCTCGTGCCGATGTACAACGAGGGGGTCGTCGCCGTCGAGGCCGTCCACGCGCTCCTCGGGGTGGAGTACCCGACGAAGGAGGTCCTCGTGATCGACGACGGGTCGACCGACGACACGGTCGCGCGGCTCCACGAGGCGTTCGACCTCGAGGAGGTCGTCCGCCCGCCGATGGCGGAGATCGAGCACGCGCCGGTCCGCACGGCGTACCACAGCCGGACGCGGCCCGAGCTGTGGGTCCTGTCGAAGGCGAACGGCGGGGGCAAGGCCGACGCCGTCAACGCGGGCCTGGCCTACGCCCGGACGCCGCTGTTCTGCATGCTCGACGGCGACAGCCTCCTCGCCCGCGACGCGCTCCTCCGCGCCGTCCGCCCGTTCCTGGACGACGCCCGGACGGTCGCCGTCGGCGGGACGGTCGGGATCGTCAACGGCAGCCGGGTGCGGCATGGCCGGGTCGAAGAGCTCCGGATGCCCCGGAGTTGGCTGGCCCGGTTTCAGGTGCTCGAGTACGTCCGCGCCTTTTCAGCCGCGCGGACGGCGTGGGACCACATCGGCGCGCTCCTGATCGTGTCGGGCGCGTTCGGGTTGTTCCGCCGCGACGCCGTCGTCGCCCTCGGCGGCCTCGACGACGAGACGGTCGGTGAGGACATGGAACTCGTCCTCCGGCTCCACCGGACGCTCCGCGAGGCCGGCACGCCGTACCGGATCGGCTACGCGCCCGACGCCGTCTCGTGGACCGAGTGCCCCGAGACCGCGGCCGTGCTCGGGCGCCAGCGCGACCGGTGGCACCGCGGGCTCGCCCAGATCCTGTGGCGCCACAAGCGGATGCTGTTCAACCCGCGCTATGGCAAGGCCGGCCTGCTCGCCTTCCCCGCCTACGTGTTCGTCGAGTTCCTCGGCCCCGTCGTCGAGGCCATCGGCTACGTCGGCCTCGTGGTGCTGCTGGCGCTGGGAATGGTCGACGTCCCGCTCGCGCTCCTGCTGCTGGCGCTCGCCGTCATGCTCGGCGTGGCCCAGTCCGTCGCGGCCGTTGCGCTCGAACAGCTCGCGTTCCGTCGGTACACCCGGCTCCGCGACGTGGGGATGCTCCTCCTGCTGTCGGTGATCGAGAACGTCGGGTACCGCCAACTGACCGTCTGGTGGCGGCTGAAGGGGATCGTCAGCTACTTCCGCAAGCAGAACGCCTGGGGTGTGATGACGCGGACCGGCTTCCAGACCTCGTGATGCGCGCGCTCCTCCTGTTCCTGCTCGTGACCCTGCCCGCCTCGGCGCAGTCGTGGGGCGCCACGGCGTCGACGGCCGCCGAGGTCGTGGACGGGCTCGACCCGTGGCTCGAGTCGCGGGTGTCGGTCGGCGGCCGGGCCGGGGTGCTGGCCGGCGTCGCCGAGGCGGGCGTGGTCGAGCGCTACGACCAAGCCGCCCCGTTCGTGGGCGCCGACCTCTACCCGACGC